>CBDTXL010000004.1:0-58528 GCA_965364435.1 uncultured bacterium | reverse complement strand
TTTTCTTCGCGAACAAATCTCGCGAAGAGATTCTCTTTTGTCCAAAGTCCAAAACCCTAACCCATTAAGAATCATGCCTTTAACCACTTGACCCGCACTAATTTTCTCGGCAGAGTGTTCTCCTAGCTGTTCGTTAATGAGCGCCACTATGCCGATTTCATCTACAAGTCCGGCCACTAAGCCTAAATGATCTAGCCCACTGACTTCGATTGACATGATTTTCTAGGGGTCGTCTCTATTTCTGACTTGATTCTCACTCCTTTTGTCTGCTTTTTTTGGTCTGCTTCGCTGAGTATTTCTGCTTATTCGGTCGGCGACGCCCAATATACTACATTTTGTCGTGCGGAATGTGGGATAAAACAGGAAGCCGCTCTCACATGACCAAAGCAAGTGAGAGACGGAAGTTCCTTCACGAGGAAACATTACAGCTGGCGGCTGTGATGCTGGGTTGCTTGTTGCTCCTGTGACGGAAGCTGTTTGGTTGTTTGTTGCTGCTGCTTTTGCTGGAGTTGTTCAAGCTTCTTCTCCTTGTAAGCCGCAGACTGGATAATAGTATCAGCAAAATTCTCAGCCTTTTTTGGGTCTTGTTTGGCAAACTCCTGGTAACTGGGACTGGCTCGAAGCATCTCCTTTACGTCGCTTTTTGTTTGCCCATCCCTCATGGCTTTCCGAGCAGCCATCTCAGCATCCACAAATCTATGCCCCGTATCAACCCCTTGGCTGTACTGCTGCCACCTCTGTTCTGGACTAGCTTGAGGCTTGGGGTTAACCAAGAGTTTGTTGTCTGGGGTGACGGTAAAGCGATGGTCTGGACTAAGTTTATCCGACTCCAGGACTCGCGTTCCATCCGGGAGACGCTCTCCTACAGCTTTTACCGCCGCACTTATCCCCCCCGTTACTGCCTCTGCCGTCAACTCTCTACTGTTTTCCTTGACGCGCTCAATGAGTTCCCGTGTTGCGTCAACGATTTTGTTCTGGGTTTGGTGAAGCCAATTGAAAACCGATTGTCCTCGTGCTTGGGTAGCAGATGGCTGAGTCGAGAAAGCGTACGCTTTTTCCTGTTGCATCGCCTGAAGCTGCGACTGAAGATGGCCAACTTGCGACTCCAAAAGCGCAACTTTTTCTTCTAAAGAACCCAGTTCTGGCTGTTGTGGCTGGCTTGGGGCTGTCGGTGATGAGGCAGCAACTGGAGTGGGAGTTTTTGGTTCAGTTTCTACAGCTTTTGAGGCGGCATTTTCTTGAGCTGGAGGCGGTTGGACTTCGGTCGCTTCTGGTGCAGGATGAGATTCAGCAACGGGTTGAGAAGCTATCTTGGGGGACTTGACTTTCTCCTTTTTTTCTGCTAATTGCTCTTCTACTGTCTGAGTCGTTTGAACTTCGGGCTGTTGTTTCTGGGACAAGCCCAGATGGTCAGTCTTGACCTCCCCATTCTGAACCTTGTAAACTTCCTGATTCCCAATGGAAATTTTCACAGTGCCCTTAACATCCTGGGGATTGTTCAGCGCCTTGTGCAACGTGTCCAGTTGCTCAGGAGTCAGGTTACTGCGCTCTTGGGGCAGTTGTCCCGGCTGTTGGCTGTAGACCTTTTTCGTACCCAGATAAACATTGATGGGCGATTCGTCAACCTTGTAGCCCTTGGCTTTCGCCATCGAACGAATTTGGTCTAAAACCGCTTCCATTTGATTGGAGGTAGCCGTTCTAGCCTGAAGGGGAATCTCAAAAGGTTCTAGAACCTTACCGTTCGTTGTGTTTTCAGTGACTTCTGGCATGGGGAACGCTCCTTTATAAAAGTCCAACGGATGAGGCAATAACGGAGGTATCCACCAGGACATCAGGCAAAACCACACCCTCTAAATGATTGAGCAGGACTACACCTTCAACCTCAATAAACGCCCAACGGCCATCGACATCAATTTGAGTGACTGGAGTTAGAGATTCTTCCTCGTTCGGGAACTTGAGGCTAGTCAAGTTCCCATTTTCAACCGACAAAGAAGGCTCCAGGACATCATCACCGTAGTAAACATCAATGGTGCGCGGCACATAGCCAACCGGGAAGGGTGTTTCATCCCAATTGTCAGCGGCATTGAGGACAGCATAGGGATATTTGTCTTTGAGTGCAGCAAACTGCGGCATGGTGCTATCTATCTGTTGAATTTCCGAAAAATGTAAAACGCTCATCTTAATTACTCCTTAAAATGGTTAATTATCGGCTCCGGCTCTGGCTTTGAGCTGACTGTTGCTGTAGGAGCTGTTCCTGCTGTTTGTGCAGCGCTTGGGTTTGCTTTTCCCGATATTCGGCGTTGCTCATGACGACCTCGATATAACTCTGGGCATTTTTGGAGCCACGCGTTCTTGCTAACTGCTGGGTAAAGGGGTCCTGTTCGAGCATCTTTGAGATAGTCTCAGGAGATTCGCCAGCTCTTCTCGCCCGTCGGGTGGCAATCACACTCACGGACACTGGATGTTGCCCTTCTAAACCTTGGCTGTACTTCGACCAGGCAGCTTTGTCCGCCTCGACCTTGACCTCTTTTGGCTTATTGGCTCGACTGGCAGCAGCACGGATGGCTGCCTTTGTGACTTCATGCACACAAGAAGCTCCCTCAACATAAACAGAGGTCACGTCTCCTTGGACTGAGGTTAAATCCTCTTTTGAAAGGGGCATAATAGACTTCCTCCACTCTGGTTAAAAAGCTGGCTCGACCTCTCGTTCGATTTCCCCTTCTGGTTCAGCTTCTGGTGTTGAGTCATAGTCAGATACCAGAGCTTCTTCCGCAAACAAGTCCTCCTCATTAAGCTCTGGAGAGGGCAGGCGACGCTCAGCGACAACATCCCGGTCTTCCAGTAACTTCTGTAACTCCTCCTCATCCAGGACAGGGCGCTGCTTGGTCGCTCGGTCGATGAGGCGTTGCAACACCTTCTCATCCCAAAGCTCCTCACTCCGGGTCTGAGCCTCAATATCACCTTTAGGAATTTGAATCTTGAGAGTTTGAGGGAGTGCCGCCCTCTCCCCACCTTCATAGGCGGGATTGATGAAAACGCACTTCCCAGCAGGCAGAGTCACGAAGAACTGAGTATCGAACAACGGCTTTCTGTTGTACTGCTCCGATTCCCCAGTGCTAGAATTTTTGCCGTGATTCCTGGAACGAGGCTTGAGAATTACCTCCTCATCCCCGCAGTAGTCACAGAAGCGTTTGGCAGTGATTTCATCTTGGGGATTGAAGAAGAACTTAACGGCAGCGGCACTGATAATCGAGGTGGTACGCTCTCGCCCATAGCGGTGTTCTAACTGGGCATAGTTCTGGAAACCGAGGATAGTGCATAGTCCATTGGAACGGTATTCGTTAATCCACTTCACTAGGTCAGGCAAGTAAAGCGTAGGGAATTCGTCCATCGCCAGCACTAACGGTTCAGAGCGCCGAACTGCCATATTCCTGGTGATGATTAGGTGTAAGATGGTAGCAACCAGAGGCGCTGTGACATCACGGGTGCGTCCATCTAACTGAAAAACAAGTAGCTTCTTACCCGTGACATCCAAGGGGAGTGTGGTTTGTCCGCACAAACAGGGGACAAAATCCTTACTAATCAAGTCGGCAAACGTATTAATTGCATTAGAGACGATACCGCCCTCTGTCTCTTGGGCATGAGCTACGCTGATTAATGACTTAGCGCCAATTGAAGCCCAAATCGACACATTCCCCTCAGCCTTCGCCGCTTCCAGCCGCTTGGCTAGTTGCGGGAGCGATAGCAAAGACCAAGCCATTAACAAGTCATCATAAGGAGAACTCTTAGCCAGCAAAAGAATCGCCTGCACCAGTAAATCCCCAGCTTTCGCAAAATACTCGTCACTCTTCCCAGGATTCTCCTGCGTGTTACGGTTAAGGATGACCGCAAACTGTTTAGCCATTGAGCGATCGCTTTTGTCTTCCAGAAAGTCCAGGGGATTGCAAACAGCGCTGTAGGGTTTTCCCGGTGCAAAGACCTGAACCTCATAGCCTAAAGCCGCAGCATAAGCCGCGTGTGCCCGCAGCTGGTCGCCCTTGAAATCATAGACAATCGTGGGAAAACCTTGGTCGAGGGAAGACCGAATCAGCGGGTCAATCACGGAGAAGGTTTTACCTTTCCCTGGTGAGCCGCAAACAACAACGCCCTCCTGAGCGTTCGGCACATAGAGAGATGGACGACTGCCCAAAAACGTGTTGAACTTAGCACTCCACCCAAGGGATTTAGGCGTACCGACGTATAGTGTAACTTTGTTATGTTTGCGGTTTCTCATCTGCTGTGACGCCGTCTTCAAGGCATTGAGCTTCTCAGTACGACCAGCGACGCGACCAAAAACCAGCTTATTTTTCTTATTCCCCATCGACAGAAAAGCAGCAAACGCCACACACAGCAGCAGCAATCCCCCAGTTTGCCATTTGAGCAACACAGCGACAGAGTTAACCAAAGGACTCAAGGGCGACGGCTGTTGAGTCGTATGCTGGCTTTGTTGTAGACCCATAGGACTCACCTCACCTGTTGAATTGCGGAGGATGCCATTTGCACCAAAACCTCTTTACTACCACCCTTGACTCCTACCAAATAGCGGTAGCTGTTTTCGTTCCAAATCACCTTGGCATCGCTGTAGTTAGCCCCCAGCACCCAAGGCACAAAGTAACCTCTAATGCCGTTAGCCAAAGTCACATACCCCATTGGGTCAGGAGAGCGCCCAGTCGGTTTGTAACGAGGCGAGTTCATATAGGTGAATTGAGACTCAATCGAAGGAGTAGCCGAGTTCGTTCTTTCCCCGGATACCGTGGCATAGCGGCAAGAGTTAGCACCTTGACAGTCAGGGGAACCAATCGCAATTTGATACGCATTCTCTGACTTAATCACTAAAGACGCGACCAATGAGGAGCGGTTGACTCCCCCAGTCGGGATATAGGTGGGGAGACGTGGTGGAATGCCCTGCGGCAAACTGGACACAATCGGCTCAAAGATGTTTGAGGATAGTGAGTCGGACTGAGCCAGAACTAGGGATGGTGCAACAAGAGTGGCACTGCTACACGCGGCCAGGATGAGGCAAAGGGCTAGGAATCGCTTTTTGAAAAAGTGTAATGTTTTCATTTTTTTTTATCAGGTTGAGTTATTTATTCATTGGGCAAACTGCGCCAATTCGGTACAATCTGGTCGAGGAGCTTCTGGGCAACAGGTTGCGGGACTCCCAGACTGACAAAGCCCCTCAAGCCAATCCAATCATCACGACGGGTGAGAACACGCCAGTTCCCTTGCTGCTTCGACAGCACAGCGATACCACCCGCTTCGCCCCATGTCCACTTCGCCATTGCATAGTTACTCTCCACAGCCATCTGCGTAACTTGCCCAGGTCCGTATTTTTGGAGAACGGGACTCGGTCGGCTCAAATCTGCAATCAAGGCAGCTGTTGCCTGCTGTACATCACTTGATTGAGCCAAAGTTGGGGGCAAAATTACCAGGGAAAGCCCCAGGAGGAAAAGAGTTGCTGTAGACAAGAAAAATCGTTGGTTCATTTTCCGTTACCTCATTGAGTTACACGAAACACGCCATAATTAGCTCCCCCGTAAACGCCATCAAAGTTGCCGTCTGACTGCCATTGGAACGAGGCACGGCTGGAGGAATTAGAAAGAATTTTCGAGCAGCCAGCATTCATGCAGATGCCTACATGAGCCTGATCATGAGCAATTACGATATCTCCCGGTTGGGCGGAACTTTGAGCAATCTGTTGACCGCGTCCCGATTGCATGATACTGACCATATTGGGAACGCTATCTCCATCAATCGGTGCTATCCCAGCTCTGCGGAGAACGCGATTGACTTCCCACGCACAGGCTAGATTCCCACCATCGGGACCGGCGGCAGTGCTTTCACCAAACGACTGTTGAGCGGCTTGCAGAATGCGTTGATTAATAGCACCCGCTGTGATGGGGGCATTTGTCTCTCCCGGAGCGCCTGGTGCAACACAGGTGGTCACCACTTGAGAGCCTCCAGTCGTGTTTAGTGCCGCAATGTTTGAACCCTGAAGGGCAGCGTAGTATCGCTGGGCATCTTGGCCAATCTGATATTTTTTGTCTGAGTCGTTGACGATGGACCGAGCATTGGCAAAATCAGTTCTTCCACCCCCGATGTAATCATTGAGGGATAGCCCTGTAAATGCCCCAGTCTTCATTCCCCAGACGAGAATCGGGGCACTGTATTGGGGAGAAGCGGCTAACTCTGGATTGCGGACAAAATCTACCCCAAAATGCTGACTGGCTTTGGCATAATTCGCTTCGTGAGTGAGCTGGCTATACCCCCGCCCATAGTAGGGATTGCTGCTACTGCGCGTCGAATAAGCACGGGTCGCTTGATTTTCGACGACTGCCGCCCCCATTGAAGTTTCGGCTTCTACCGTAGCCAGAATATAGGCAATTTGTGCTGGGTCGGTCACGCCTTGGGCAATAGCTGCGGCTAAGATTTCCGGGACAGACTTTTGAGCATAGGATTGGAGGGCAGCTGGAGCAGCAGCAATTGCCCGATTTACCGCATCCCCTGAGGCGACGCCACCACCACCCGTTGTTGTGCAGTTACTGGCTATGTTCCCAGTATATTGATTGGCATACTGAGCGAGTTGCTGCTGTATAGACTCTGGAATATTGATTTTGGGAGGCGTGGCACTGGTGAGAATCACCATCCCCTTCTCTTGTGTGCCTATCCAAGGGACTGGACCGATAAAGTACGGGCTACAACCGGCGGCACCAGCACAGACGCGAAAGTACAGCCCAAACTGAACAGTACCTGTGGTTTCATCGGTTTTAGTAATGACTACTTTGAAGGCGGGACCAAAAACCAGGCGACCTGTCGGTTCTTTGCCTCCATTGAGCTGTCCTAGTAGCCCATAACCCCCCAAAACTAGCTGAGTTTCGCCACTTGCCCAGCGTTTGCCATGAAACTGCCCCGTTGAGCCAGATAGGTCACTCAGCTCCAAGTAAGCGCAGGGTTTCCCCACATCGCAAGCAACAGGTTTAGTCGAGCCATCATGAGGTCCACCCGTGCCACTGACAAAGTAGGAGTCCCGAACGTTCGGGTCACCGTGTTCGGCTTTGCCAAAAACAACATCCGCTAAGGCTCGCAATCCCACCCCTGCCCCTGGTGTTTGAGGGAATTGGCTAAAGGGAACCTGACTTAAACCAGGCACTTGATTAATAAAGCTTTGCTGCCAACCCGCTAAATTACCCAGAGGGGCATTCGACAGACCAGGGATAGAATTTACCCCATAGTTCGATAAATCAAGCTGGCTCAAGGGTTGTTGAGCAATTTGAGGAAACTGCTGTACGGCTTGAGCAATCGTTTCCGAGGGGTTTTGACCTGCCAATTCAAACAAATCGGCAATCGGTTGAACCGAACTTACTGGCAGCTGCCCCAAACTGGGAATCGCCTGGAGAAGAGTTGCTGGAGTCTGGATGCCAGCTAGGGGAAAGGTCTGTAAGCTACCCGCTTGTAGCCCAGAGATTTGGGAAATTTGGTTGAGGTTGAACGCTTCCAGGTGAAACGAGTCCTGGAAGTCTCCTAATTCCATAAATTGAGCCAGATTGGCTCCAGATGGCCAGCTACGTGATGGGTCGTAGCCAAGCTGGTTCGTTATACTTGGCGGCAGGCTGACCCAACCGGGTTGAGTTACCCCTGGTAAACTGCCAAAGGTAATTTGCGACCAATCTGGACTCAGTAACTGCTGTCCATCAGCCGCATAAGTTTGTGCTGGGATAGCAGGTTGAGTCGGCTGGTTAGTCGGCTGACCAGAGGGGGCAGCAGGTTGGGGTATCTGTGCTGCTGCCGCTTGGACAGGCAGCAACATCAGCAAAATGCTGATGAGGCAAGCAATTATCGACGAAACAATCCGATGATTCCTCATGGAATAACAGGCCGAGGGGCAGAATTTGAATGATTTGGCACCGACAAAGCTGGAGCCGAACTAGGATTAGGATTGGGTTGTGGTGTGGTCGAATTTAGTGTGGTCCCAGTCGCTGGTACAGGGGCAGGTGAGGAAAGTGGCTGGCTAAAGATGAGTGGCTGCGGACGTTCGGATTCTGGGCGAACCGTCAGCGTGGTAAATTCGGGCTGTCCTTTGACCGGAATCAGACGAAATTGATAAAGCTGCTTGCCGTTGACTCCCCCCTCCAAGACCAAACTGAGCAGTGTTCCTCCATCGGAGTCAGTTGGTACGCTGGGGAAGGAAAGCGGGTTAATCTGCTTGATGTGAACGACCGTTGCTCCGGAGTTGTTGGCACAGTCTGAACCTTGTAAGAGTTGGTCACCTGCTGCGGCTTGACCCACTTGACAGAGGTTGCCGTCAAAGCTAAGGGTGAGCCGCGAGGGGTCATCGAGCCAAGCCTTTTTAATTACCGCTCCCGTGGGAATAACATTGATGTTCATCCCGTATCCTGGAGCAACAGGCAGCGTCAGCATTGCCCCTTCTATCCCAATTGCCTGATTTTCATAGATATTACGAACGGGCAAGGCAAAAGCTGTCCCCAAGGGAATGCCAGCATAAAGAAGACCTGAAAGACTTAAAAAAAGCTTGTTCATAAGGCGCTAGAGACTAAAAGACTGATTGACAAAGATTTGGACACTCTCCCCTTGATTCAGGAACGCGATAGGCGTCTTCTCATCTTTTTCTTGTGCGGACTGTTGCTGTCGAGTCTTTATTTGTTCCAATAAAGTAGTCGCTGCCCCTTGCCCGAATCCTGCTAACAAATTCGGCGTAGGATTTGTAGTGGTAGTCGTTTGTGTGGTGGTCGCTCCATCAATGCCTGCTCTTATCTCAGTGGAAGGCTGGTTGATAACCGCTGATAGTTGACCCGCACCACCGAGCAACGCTGTCCCGATATCATTTAAGAAGTGAGAGGGGCGATGTATTGAAGCTTGTAACGGCTTTCCATCTTCCCCCAGAATCATCACTGCTCCATCCGGTAGAAGTTTCTGTGTTTGCTGCCCGTTGGCATCATTGACCAGAGCTAAGGTGGCATTCATGTTGACTGTATTGCCGTTAGCCCCATTGACATGAGCTACCAAGTAAGAGCCAGCGGGTAGAACAACCGAGCCATCAGACGCTTTGAGCGGGTCACTCAACTTAATCAAGAAATTTTGGTTGGGGTTGAGTAAGGAACCACCACTTAACGCGATCGCTGTTTCTAAGGTTCCTTTGGTGCGAGTTCCCACCGTCACGTTCCCGCTCCCCGGAACGGTGTTGATGAAGGGAGTGGGTGCGGCCCTCTCCTGTAGAGAGGGCTGCTGTGACTGTGCTACTGTCGGTGTCCCAGCCTGTACGGGTTGTGGTGGTATGCCGATTCCCCCACTAATCCCTTGATTCGACCCAGCTGAAACGCTCTGGTCGCTTGAGTTGGAAACAAGGCTCCCTGAGGGGGCTGTCGTGCCATACTCGCCCAAGGCAGAGGCTTGCTTCCAAGCTAAATTTGGGTCGATGGGTGTTGGAGTTGGCGTGGGTGTGGGTAATGGAGTTGGGGTAGGCATAGGAATAGGAGCTGGAGGATTGAACGGTGCAATGGCTTTTTGTGTTGGCGTTGGGGTAGGTACTTGCAACGGAGCCGGTGCAGGCTCTCTGACTACCCGCTCGATGGTTCGAGGTTCATTAGAAGAGACAGGCACTCTAGAAGTAGGGGGTGGCAGCGGTCTTGGTGGCACTGGCTCCGGTCGTATCGCTATGGGAGTGGGAGTGGGTTGAGGCTGTCTTTTAAATGCTTGTGCCTGTGCCTGTGCAAGCTGTGCTTGTGCGAGTTTTTGAGCTTTCAATCGCTCAAACGCTTCCTGCTGCTGCTGGATGGCTAACTGTGTTTTTAGCTCGTCTGCTGTCTCGCCTCTACGTCCTGGGGTGGTGCTAGTTGGGTTATCTCCTGGTAGATTAGTAGCCTGATGGGCAGCAGGGCGATTCCCACCGACTATTCGAGTAATGAGGAACAATACCAAACCAACAGGAATTGCCACCAATACTGCTCTGGGCCAAGGCTTTTCCCAAAAGGCTCGGTCACTCTTGACTTCTTCCGGGCGGATTAAATCATTGGCATCCAGAAGATCGGGGTGTTCTGTCTCTGCAAATTCCTCCTCTTCTACCTCATCTCTCCAACCGGCTGCTTCTTTGATTGCCTGTTTATCCATAGGATTTATCTCCGGCTTTTTTCTAAAATTTCCTTTAACTTTCCTTAACTTGAAGAAGGTAAATCTTGGATTTTGTATATCTCTAATCCCGCTTCGCGACACCGCTCTACAATTTTTTGTAGCGGCGTACTTACGTCTTGTAAGGATTTCGTTGGTAACGGCACGGCTTGTAGAAAGATTCGCTTATTAAAGGGGATAAAACTCTCTTGGTAGCCTGGATTTACTATCAGGATATTGGCAACGATATCCACCTGCCATTGATTCGGATGGTTGGCAATTAATTTTGGGAGAGAAATCTGCTGGATTTGCAGTGCTGTCCTCCCCCGTTGCTGACCGACCTTACTACTGATTTGAGAAAGCGATTCGAGAAATTTTGCTCGGAAATCTTCCGAAAGGACAAAGGAAGCTTCCCAAGCTGAAGTCGGAACTTTGCTTCCATTGATATCCCTACCAGGGTCTGGCTTACCATCCGGCAACTGCCCCGACCAAGTGAGGGTCAGGGTCGCCCAATCTTGTACTAGTCTCTTAAGCACCTCGGGGGAGCGATAATCGGCATCGGCAGGATTGACTTTATAAACTTTCCCATCAACCATTTGCACCAGAGAGGGTGCAGGCTTGTTTCTTAAACTCGCAATTTGAAAGGTGTTGATTAAGGTAAAAAAAGCTAAAAACCCTAACATCCCAGCATTGAATAAATAGTAAACAGGAAGGAAGGCTGTGGAAGAAAAACTGACTTTTTGAAAAGGGAGTCTCATTGTCCTTAATTAATTCAAGAAAGTTAATCAAAGAAAGGGAACGATACCAATAACAGAAGTAGCAACTGAGCTAGCTAAAGAAATTCCTCCCCGGACTAGCTGCGCTCCATTACTGGCTAGTCCTCGAATGGCAACTATTGCGCCACCTGTGGCTAAAGCTGTTGCAATGAGAGGTGCGAATAGCCCTAAGAGGAAAGCAAAGCTTAAATCATTTAAAGTTTCGTTTTGTGCCCCAGCAATTAAGGACGCACTGATGCCTAAAATCAGGGTGTAATAGAGCTGCATCAAGCCAAAGGAAAAAAAGCTAACCAACCAGCCCCACACGGGAAGACCGAAGGTGTCCATTGGAATGAGCGACATGGCTAAAGCAATGGGACCAGAGAGTGCCGTCAGCCATTCCCCCATCTGCATCAAATTGGCGAAAATCCATTGCAGACTATAGAGAACTTGCTTGATGATGGCGTCAACAACACTCGTAAGAGCCACGTTAGCGAACGCTAGATTGTAGGACGTAAAGTTGACAAATGGTCCACCTGGATTTCCTTGCGCCTGAGCATCAGACTCCGCTTTTTGCACAGCCATCTTCACGTTGGAGATGAATCTGGCGATACCAGGACAGGCTGAACCCGCACACAGCGTTTGTTCGTATTGCTGCTGAAGTTGCTGGGCATCATTAGCAACGTTTTGGTAGCAAGCGAGCTTCGCGTAAACTTGCTGCTGGGAAGGGGTGAGGTTGGTAGTGTCCGCTGGTGGAGTGAGCGAGGGGACAGCCACGCTTGGCGCTGGGAGTTGATTGCACTGCTGCACACGCTGCGATATAGCATCCTTCACCCCACTCGTCGCGAGCTGGTCGTTAAGAACTGATTGCAACGTATTGCCCGTTATCTGAATTTGAAGAACTGAAGTCTGCCAGCTACCAATTAGGGCATGAAAGCCCATTGATAGATCAGCAAGGCGTTGCCCGTGATTGGACATAAAAATTAAGACCGTCACCACCCAGAGAAACCGAGGCAAGATGCCATACCAGTTATTTGATATCGCCAAATCTCGCGCCCATGCCGCCAGCCAGAACATCGCTGCAATGCAGCCGACGAAACTGGCGATGTAGTTGATTAAGTAGTACGAACTGCCTGTGGTAAAGGACGTGAAAGTGGACTCCCAAATCTTGTCCCAGACTTCATAGGTCTGCTGCACTTGATTCAGTCCACGGTTCAGGATGTCGTTACCCCCTTGTACGGCGAGAAGTTGTATCATCATGGGTTGGCGCTTAGAGTCATTGAACCTGGAACCTTCTTAAGACCTGGAATCATCACTAAACTGGAGGATTGTTGCAACAAGGCATACTGACTGTCTTGTTCAGCTTTCTGATTGCTGTGCATGGCGCTTATGTCAGTGTCGATGCTGCTTAATTGCAAGTTGGCAGCAGCTATCCCCATTTGCAGGTCAAGTGTTTGGGCTGAAAGATTGCCTAGCTGCACGTTGGTCTGATTGGCGACTTGAGCGGTTGCCGATTGGGCAGCAGAAAGCCCCGCTATACCTAGTGCTGTGGACTTCATGACATCCTGGGTCACGTTCTGCCCTTGTGCCTGTTGAGCCGCTTTGGCTGTCGTTTGAGCCGCTTCCACCGCAAGCGACGCACTTTGAGCTGAAGCTTGAGCCGACTGATTCGTTTGCTGCTGCTGAGTAAACAAGCGAGTTTGTCCTTGCTGCCCCAGTACTGAATTGGCTACACCCTCTACAACTTCCTTGTTCACGGCTGTTGCGCGTTGTGGGGTGAGGGTTAGCTGGTTACTTGACTGTGTTGGGAGTTGGCTATAAACGGCCCAGGCGAGTTGTTTTGGGTCGGGCAGTCCTAAGTCTCCAATCGTCCCAGAAAACTGCGGTAGGATTTCTAGGATATCCGTTGCAACTTCCTGTTGGAAAAAGCTCTTAATCTGGTCGAGATAAGATTGGAATTGGCTAGAAGATTCTTGCCCAACCTGACCCATTGAGACGGTACTATTACCTAAGTTACTGATATTGCCGAGGGTTTGGTTAACCTGCCCCGTCACTTGATTGAGCGGGTTTTGCAGGGTGTTTTGCAAGTTACCTAATTGGCTTTTCACTTGCCCAACCGCTTGATTAACTTGCCCAACGGCTTGGTTTACTTGTCCCGTAACTTGTCCTACCGTCTGATTGACCTGGGAGATAGGTTGAGCCACCGCTTGATTGAGCTGTGACACGGGCTGCTGCACCTGATTGGCTAACTGGCTTAGTGAAGTATTGGCACTCTCCGTGACCTGACCTAGAGTATTCGTTACCTGTGAAATCGGTTGAGTGATACTACTGGGCGGTTGTGCCGTTGTTGTCGGTGCAGTTGGTTGGTTAGTCTGTGGAGTTGTTGTCGTATGGGTAGCTGGTTGTGGTGTTGGCGCTGCTGGCTGTGCTATGGGCGATTGTTGGGGATTCCCCTGCACTTGAGCGAGAACAGCTATCGGTGCAACAAGAACGCCAATCACGAAAAGAGCTAATAGGTAATGATGTTTTTGGTGTTTGCTGTTCATCATGAGTAATCTCCTTGTCTCCCATTCAGGGAGGTTTTCGACACAACAGTAGGAGCCTCAGAGGTTTTTGCCCCCACCGTAGTTACTGGGACGAGGCTCGATACTTCTTCAAGCCCGTCCTCTTCAAGACCGACCTCATTCATCGGTATGCCTGAGCGCAAAGCGGTCACATAAAGTTCGGCAAACTTGGCAATCCCCTCGCAGGGGTCGGCGTAACGTCGCATTACCCGATTGCGAGCCGCTTGCTCGTCAGGGTTGTTGGCCGTCAGTGCCAACAGAACATTCGAGGGGTAAAATCCAACTTCCAGGTACGTGCCATCCCGGTTGATAATCCAGTTGGAGCGGATGTCCGTGCGCGAGGGGAAGAATCCAGGTGCGGCACATTTTTGAACAATTTCTGGGTCGTAATCCAGCATTTCCACAAAGCTCTCGACGGCAACTGGCTTGATTTTGCCCACCAGGGTTGTCGTCACGGTTTCCAGGATTTGATTCCCCGCCGCTGAATGATAAATGTTGCTTGCCGTCTGACCGGAAATGAGTACCCGACAGCCCCACTTCAGCCCATTGGCACACAGTTGACCAACAATTTTAGCAATAGCTGGGAAGCTGAATAAGATGGGCGACTCATCAATCAGGAAGACGCTATTTTCGGACTCAACAGCCCGACGCAACAAAGCTGAATAAGCAGATAACGCTAGTGGAGCTGCTTCATTATTATTAGATAGTCCTCTTAAAGCAAAAATCAGTAGAGCCACATCACTTTTAAATGAGCTGGGTCTACCAATGGCTTGCCCCAAGCGGCTTCTCAAAGCGCCTCTTAGCTGCTCTAAGATTTGCCCTGCGGCTTCCCTAATTGAGACAGAAGCAGTATCGGCATTAGCCGCCATGTGGTCGGAAAGCCACTTCTCGGTAAACTTCAAGTAATCAAACAGTGTCGGCGTATCTTCCCATTGGGGCGTACCGAACCCCGCTTCTATGGCACAGGCGTAGCGTTCTTTGATGTCAACATCCTCATGGAAATCTCCTAAAGACTGGGATACCAGGGAACGTACTGAGTTTTCTAACAAAGAATCCTGGACATCACCCAACACGATGACAGTGATGGCATCCACCTGGAAATTAATAATCGCTTTGGCTCTTTCAACTGGGTTAGAAACATATCGCAAATCTGGCAGTTCAAGTAGGTTTGAGCTGCAATTAGCGATATCGTTATAGGCGGCAGCAGCCCCCAGTTGATTAAAAGTCCCGACCAAATCGCTAAATGAACTTGTGCCATCCGTCGGCCGGGGAAAGTCGAAGCCCACAACCGGAATACCCCGCACGTAAAATTGCATGATGTATTCCGCTAACAACACCGACTTTCCTCCACGAGTCGTGGCAAAAAAGGCTAGGTGCATCAGGTTGTTGAATGGGTCTAAGAAAATGGGTAACCCACCTTCTAATGACAGGAATTCCACGCCAGTCAGATCGCTTGTTGGGGGAGCCATCAACGGCAAAAACCCCACGGCTTCTCGACTTAAGTAATAGATGCGTCGGTCATAGGGCTTGGTGAGCAAGGCATCCCAGGTATACCGCAGAGACTGGAGCCAGAAGTCTTCAGTGCATTCTTCGGCTCTTTCGGTTTCCGTTGTTGAGAGACAATCAGCTAAGTAGGCAAAATCTCGCTCTAAAGTGCTAGTGTTCTTGCGATACAGCCAAATACCTGTACTAACGGCAACGATTGCTTCTCCACTCTCAATTGCCATCCGAGCTTGCACCGCTTCGTTCGCTCTCATATCAGAGGCAACATCAATCGTCTTATCCTTGAGCGCTCGTATCGACAGCTCACGGGAGTTGCGGGTAATCCGCTCCAGGTTAAAGCGCATTATTCCCCGGTTCCCCATTGAAATAGTGGTGATGATTTTGAAGTCGCTGAGTTTGTTGGTCGCCTGGAAATTCCACAAGTAGCGTAATTGCTCTTTGGCAGAGGCAAACCCCCCGTTCAGTTTCCCCAGTTGCATGAAGCCTGCAAATCGCTTCTTCGTCGGTAACCATATCCATTCCCGATGGGTCTTGGGGACAGCTCTGGTTCCCCGTTCGCCTTCAATTAATACGCTAGCGGCATGGACGTGGCTATTAATTTGGGTATGCAAACCTAAATCATCTAGTATCAGCAGTTGGGGAATTGGGGGAGCTTTAAGATTGTGCAGTTCCTGATAGTCATCCTCCCACAGCTGCTCGGCTGAAAGAGGCTGGGCATCTAGCTTCATAATGGTGTTCAATACGCTGTCATAGCGTAAGAAACCTTCTTTGAATGCCGTGCTGATCACTTTTTGCAGCCGGATTTGGTCAGCCTCCTCTTTCTTACCACTTGACAATTCGGCAAAGACGCTGAAATAGCTTGTGAAATAGTTTCCAACTTTCGCCAGTAAATCTTGCTTCTTCTTCTTACCCTTCAGGTCGAGGGTATAGGTGGCAAATATCCGAATCTTCCTGGGATTGCGAAGTTTGTGCTGCCGCAGCTCTCTTGTCCGCGCCTTCTGGCTATAAAGCAGCAGTGCGGCTAGGGGATTTTGTTGGTCTGCTACCAGTTCGTCTAATTGCTCTTGGCGCTCCTCATCATCAGCAAAAGCTGAGTATTCAAAGGTCAGAGTATCGTCTGATGGCACTTCCCTCAAACCGGCTGCCAGTTGAAAAGCTACCTTCTCAGCCTCCAGCTGTGTAATCGTGCTGGATATCCCGGAAGTCTCCCAGCCAAATACCACCCGAAAAAGGGATTTCCTCTTGCCAGATAGCAGGTAAAATCCCAACTCGCGATTTCTCAAGTTGATGCGCCCATAGCAATGCAGGGCAAATTTATCTTCAAGTGCTTCCACCCATTTATTTTTCACTTTTCGCCTCCCCAGTTGTGGTTTTGGGCCAAGGACTCCATCAAAAAGTTGTATCTTGGCGTGACCTCTTGACCAGCTATGCGGGTTATGTAGTTTCTCCAGGAACTTCCACTCTTTCTGCCCTGTGAGCGCCCAAAACACCCCGCACGGGTAAAACGCGATAAACAAAAACGTCGGTAAGTCTAGTTTGAAGGTTTGCCAGATTAAGGTCGCCACCAGGATAAAGCCAATCCAGAACGGTAGTTGATTGGCTGGCAGATATCCGACTCCCGGTGACGAGCCTACCAATCGATTAATCCGAATCGGTTGCGGTGTGAATTTTTGTGCTTCCGGCGTCGCCATATTTCGTCACTCACTACTGGACTTTTGAGAACTCTATCCCCCTCCAGAACCGGCTGTGGCACTGCCCATGAACAGTTGGATGATTACTCCCGCCGCGACCACAACGATTAACGCTAACGCAATCGGTAGGAAAGCCGCTTTAAATTCGGCTCCTTGCCCAACCTGGTACACCGCAATCCCAATCGCGAGTACAAACAGCACGACGAGCGCCGCCTGCATAATCCCAAACAGCGTACAAATCTGCTCTCCGGCATTGCCTCCAGAAGCACCGCCATTCGACTGAGCCGCTTGAAAGGCTCTAACGAAAAAGTTAGCGAGTGGACCAAACAACCCCCCTCCACAGTTGGCACCTCCACCTGTGGCTTGGGCAAATACTGGAGCATCGGCAAGCCCTAGCATTACGGCTGCACCCAGCACTCCGATAAGCAGCATATATCCTTTGAAAACCCACCGCGCATTGGCTCGCGCCCGCTCGTACTGGACATAGCGAGAGCTAATATACACCAGCAGAAAAAGAAGCGAGTAAGCCGTTACCAGTGGGTCTTGCAACAGCTGATCCTCTAGGTAAAGTCCCGCCACAAATAGCAAAGGTATCGTTACCCACTGCTTTCCAAACAGCAGTTTTAGTGGCTCAACCACAGCCACTTGAAAAGTATTATTGGTTACAATCATGATATTTTTGAGTTTTAACTGGACAATTTTTCGGGAGAGGCGACTCGAAAAACTCCCCTCTTGCCACTCCCCTTTTTAACTAAAGCTTAGTCATTTGGGAGAAAAAGTAGTGACCTGTCAGTTACTTATTCAACAACTAAATTTAGTTTTACCAATTCTGTTTCCGATATTGATCTATCTGTTGGTAGATGAGTCAGCCCTGCTTGGGTGATGGAGTCTTAGCCCAACTTGTCTAAAAGTAAATAGACTCAATAAAGAGATTAGCTATTTTAATCAATTCACTCAAAACAAGAATTATTTTAATCGTGTTGCTCTAAGGCTTAGCTTTTCTTAAAGAGCCAAGATAGACTGAACAGCTGGAAAGCTTGCCCAGACAGAAAGAAAGCAATAAACGTGAGAGCGTAAAGAGCTATAACTACCTTCCAGTAAACGTTACTAGCCTCTCAAGTTAATGAATGTTACGAAAATTTTGTAATTTTTTTGAGTTGAATAATACGAGAAGCTGCGCCTAGTCTAATAATTTATGAAGCTCATTATTAGAGCCTGTGTAGAATCGGAAAAATCTCCTGGTTTATTACTAGAACATGCGTAGATTCTCTGCTTTCGTGGTACTCCTATTTACAGGTGATACAGGATTCAAATCCTAAAGAGTCTTCTCAGAAGATACAGCGCAAGCTCTACTACCTTATCTGAAAATGTATTTAAAATCTCCTAGACGCATAATGAATTTTATTCTATTATTAGAAGTAGCGCAGATTCTAAGAGATTGGTAGTCTGATTACTCAAGCAAAGATTGGTCGAATATTTTGAAAACGCGCAGTAAGTAAAATGAGTGAACAACAGCATCCCCAAAGGGGTAGCAGGAAAAAGACAAGAGGTATCCCTGAGCTTTTCGATGAATTGAAAAAGCCAAAGAATCTTTTCCTAACGCCAACGGCTGGGCACCTGCTTGAGGGTCAGGCACAGAGGCTTAACCTCTCTCAGTCACAAGTTGTTGAACGAGCCATTCGCGGAGAACTCTGGTTGCTACTACAACCAGATGTCAGCCTAGACGTCGCCGAACGAGTGCTTCGCGAACTCTGGTTGCGGCTACAGCCAAACGATAGGTCACAAATTGTCAAACGAGTCCTTCACGGGGAACCCCAGCTGATACAGGATGAGAATGATAGCTCATAAGTACAAATACCTCCCAACAAAATCAGCGTTTTCCGGCCAAGTTAAAGACAGCCGTGTAACTAATTCCCCACACCCAATAGGGTAATTTCTGGTTATCGACCTCAAGCGGACTGCCCAAGATACTCATCATCTGGCGGTGAGTAAAAGCAGAACCCGCTGTCGCATAAAAGTCTTTGATAGTAACGGGTACGCCGTGTAAGGGTCCCCAGTTTTCCCCTGTGGCGATCGCCTCATCTGCGTCTTTGGCTCGTTACCTTGCTCGTTCTTCATCAAGGGTAACGATTGCATTGAGCTTTGGATTATGGAGGGCAATTTGAGCCAGATGAGCCTCTAGCACTTCTTTTGCTGAGACTGTTCGCTCCCGAATCGCTCTAGCCAACTGATGAGCACTTCTTTAAAACTAAATCCGTCATCTCTTTTTACTTTTTCTGTGGCCAGTTACGTAGAGGCACGTCCCAACCTTCGTAGAACTGCCTCTCTAGCTTGCCTAGTCCTCCCCAGGCGGCAAACAAGGCAACACTAGCGGCAGTCGAAAGGGCTACTGCTAGGATGGCTGTTTGGTTAAGGCAGACAGCGAGAATCGGAGTACTAACCCAAGCTAGCGCAGCCCCCACGGTGCATCCCATTCTTAGCTGCCTGATGTTGGCTAGTGCTTTTGAGCAGCTAGAACACTTGAGTGTATGCGAGTAGTACCGATCCAGCAGCCTTTCCCTCGGCAACGTTGGTGGCAAAGTTGCCCCAGGAAATGGGTCAGGAAATGGGTCGCCGCCGTACTTGTTCACCCAAGAGCGCAACTCAATCACGTAGCGGTCTGCTAGAGTTGGCAGATAGAATGCCTTGGCAAAGTTAGCGCTGCCCCCAGATTCTTCAAGAATTCGCTCCTGGTGATGTAGGAAAATTTGGTCATCTTCCAAAACCGCATGCTGCCCGACGTGAGACAACCAGTGTGGTACCAGCTTCATGAACGTGCTAGGTACTCTGAAGGGAAACTTGAAGGGAAAGCGTGCAAAGATGCGGCAGGAACCCTTGCGAATCGGGGTGGCGTAGACGACGGTCAATGTTCTACCGAACTGCTTGGATGTCAGGTCGTGCCACATCAAACAGGGTGCAATGAAGGTTGTCTGCTGCCGTCCAAGCGTCCCCAGTCGCGGTCCCGACTCCCAAGCCCCTTTGAAGCCCTGTCTTCCCGATTCAATAACCTCAAGCTCAACGGGTCCGGCAAACGCTCTATTTCCTACCGAACCGTGGTGGGTATAGGGAATATGGCTGGAGTCAAGGACGTTCTCCAACAGAGTAATAGCATCATAAGGAAGGTCTCTAAACGTGTCAACGCAGACCCACTCATACTAAATCCGGTTGCCATAAAGCTTCCTGGAACAATTTTGGATTGTTGATTGTGGATTAATTTAATAACTCGTGTCATTCAATCACTACATTCTCCCGTCCATACCGCAGCACCTTCGCCATCCAAATCAATTCCTTGAGAAACTTATCTAGTCTTTGAATGTACGCTTCCTCCAAAAGCATGCCAGACTCATCAAATATCTTTTGGACGCTAGAGAAGTTACCATCCCAGAAGATTGTTACCAGTCCCAACTCCCGCATTACTGGCAATAGGTTCTCAATGACGCGAGTCCCACCAAACGGTCCGGCTGAAACACCGCAAATCCCAACTGCTTTGTGAATATATTCCTTCAGGTTTGTGTCCAGCACATGCTTAAGCAGACCTGGATAGCCGTGATTGTACTCTGGTACAACAATAATCAGTGCATCCGCCCGCATTACGGTTGCAGAAAATTCAGGGTCTTTAATGGCTTCACCTGCATCTGTGGTGGAAATCGGAATTTTACGAATATCAATAAGTTCTGTCTCAACTGTGTCACGCTTGGCAACTTCTTCCACCACAAACTTAGCGACGTGTTCACTCCTACGACCCTGACGGGACGTGCCGAGAATAACTGGAATAAAAAGAGGTCGGTGTGTATCCATAAAATTACTCTTGTTACAACTACTTTTCCACAACACGCATGACGTGACCGTCCGAGATTTTAGCCGAGCGCTATAGAAATCGCAGGAATTGATTTGGTCTAAGGTTTAATCTGATAGCAGGTCTGTACAATTATGAACTTCGGCTCAGCTCCGTTAAAAGAATAAGTAATATTTATGATTGACTCTTAGCGATCGCTTGCACTCAGTCCCCATAATACCCTGGCGGCGAATGAGAGCAAGAGGTCTAATGGTGACGGACACTGCACCTTTCCGTTATCCTTACTATCACACCTCAAGCGATCGCTTCTCTAACTCAATTGTGTCCCTATACACTTCTTGCTCTCAATTTTTCGGGTCAGTTTCTACCTGCAACGTTGCTAAACTTGGTTGAATTGCTTCATCTGTGAGTGCAGATGGACTGGATAGGAAAGCTATACGCCCACCAACGCGATTAGTTCGGTAATATCCCTAATGTTACTGTTGACGCCAAAAATTCTTGAAAAACGATAACGGCACCAAAGGTTCCTGTACTAGCTGGTTGTGCTAAGTAAGCATCGATTTGTAAGTCGTTGTTAGGAACTTTGACGTGGGTAGTACTAATTTCGATGTTTGTCATTTCTGCCTGTTCGATTTGCATGTCATCAGCTCCGTCTGTTCAATTTTCGTATGCTGCTGATAGCTTAGAAGGCTTGCTATCCAGGACTCTAGAAAAAAGTTGCGGAGTATTGGTAAATTCTTGCGATCGCTCTTGGCGGCTGCCCTTGGGAGCATGGCAGAGCGCTGCTGCTTTTAAACTCAGCCTTGCAGGAGTTGTTTAGGCGTCACACCAACGATGCGCTTGAAATATCGAGTAAAGTGACTTTGATCGCAAAAGCCTACCCTGCCTGCAACCTCTGCAATGCTGAGTTTGCCATGCTGCAAAACGAGGATAATCAGCCCTATCCCTAAAGCGAGTACGCCGTTACGCAACAGAGTAAGCAGTACTGCCTCCTCGTCAGACTGCCCCACCGCTTGAGCAGTTGTCCCAGTTGTACCCATGCGTAAGAAACCGAACGTCCAGTAGATGTAGTTGAATAGGACGTTCGCCAGAGCAACCCCAGCGAGGTGACGGATTTCTTCTAGGTGTCCTAGGAATGCCACATCCACTAAACCCGCGAGCGGAACCATGAGATTGGAGAGGATGTTGACGCTCGCCAGTTGGAAAAAACGAGCGTGGAAGTCGGAGCCGCCAGGTTTAGAGATAGTCGGTAAAGCCATGTACTAAGAACAAGAGTAATTTATTTATAGCCAAAAGTTCTTTAAAAGTTTAGAAAATTACTCAAGGGAAGAACTGCGAGAAAAAATTGACTTGGTGATTCATTCCAACAATTGGAATAAAGAGGATGTAGTCATTGCTATCGGTGACTATGGAGTCATTTTTTACTATCCAGATGCTTGAGAGCAGCTTTTGAATTTAGCACAGAAAATTACTGAGGTAACGGGAGCGATCGCACATTCAGTTGGGTAAGCTGTTACACATTTAACTTGCATATGCATTAGGGCTGGTAATGGCTAATGGAGAATGGGAGCCATTCATCTCATCCTTACTGGATAAAGATTTCACCATCACTCTCTTGAAGCTGAAACCCAGGAATGGTCAGAGAGCGCGTTCTTCCGTTATCATCGCGCCAGCGCTGAAGGAATGAGTTCCCCCGTTGCTCGATAAAACCTCCTGGTGTTTTCCGACACCGAAGGGACCTCTGCCGAAAATAATCATTAAATGCTTGCTCTAGCTCCTCAAGAGGAAAGGGCTTGGCTATAAATCGAAAAGCCCCTTCTGCCATGATTTGCTGAAGCACAATCGGACTTCCGTAGGCAGAAATGACGATTTTGCCGACGCTATATCTGAGATTATTGATTTGGCGCAAGAAGTCCACGCCATCGTAGGTTAGGTCTTCCGGGTTTAGTTCTGCCCGATGAGCAAGGTTACTTCGATAAGCTAATGGCATTCGTAAGTCTGTTACCACCAAGTGAATTTTACATCCCACCAGTCGGCGACCATCTGGTAATTCTTCCCATTCGGCATTGGCTGATAAAACTTGCAAACCTTCTTTGCCATTACTGGCGAAATAAAACTGATATCTCTTATCGCCCTCGTATTTAGTTTCGATCAAATCTCGGAGAGCTTCTTCGTCCTCCACAATCAGGACTTTTTTTACCATAGCCGTTCTGTCGGTTCACCAATACTCTTAATCTTAACTAGAGTCGTCACAAACCAGTTCCTGGGCGGAACGATAGGTTACCGGGGCAACATATCCCAACAACAGCCGTCCATCGCGTCGCTTGATTATCGCGTTAGCTTCCTGGAGTGGTGGTGCAGGTGCTGCAACTGGCGCAGGTGTGGGAATTGCCCACTCAGAAATCCCCACTCCGGGCGACATCGGCAATGAACGCCCACCAGAAAGGGTCAATTGAATCGTATTGGGTCTATTTTGCCCGATGCAGCTAATAGAAATGTTAACCTCTGAAGCAAGCGACGGCTCTATCTCAAGAAGCCCTTCCCCAACACCAGGCTCATTAATCGCAATTTCCACTTCCCCATCAACCCCTAACTCTGAACTCGCAGATATCTGGCTTTGCGGATCGACAAATAAGCCTTGAGTCGCGATCGCAACATTACCTCCAGACCCTCTAAAGGCATCGGCAGCAATCCGACTATCGATTAAAATCAAATTATCGGTATTCGTCGTAATATTTCCACCATCCCCAGCATTCTGCGCTGTCGCTGAAATTTGGCTTTGACGCAGTAGTAAAGTATTGGCAGCAATCTCAATATTCCCTCCAGCTCCTGACTGGGTTTCAGCGGTGACACTCCCACTATTCGTTAGGCGAATTAACTTGCCTGAAAGCACGATAGAGCCTGCGTCTCCCGTTCCCAGATTGGTGACGCGAACGGATGCTCGACCATCGATGTAAATTCGCGGCGAATAAATTTTAATCGTACCTGATTCCCCAGATAATTGGGAGCCATCAGGTAAATTCAAACTATTCCTAAAAAGAGGATTTAATATATCTGCCGAAGAAACAATCGAACTGGAGAGTTGGGATTGAGAATCTCGATTCGATAAAGATACATAATCTTTAGCCTTTATAAAAATAGTTCCGGCATTTCCCTGAGCCAAAGTAGACGAATCAATCTTACCTCCATCCTCTACAGTCAGCCTATCGGTTTGAATATTAACGCTAGCCGCATTTCCCTTTCCCGCTGAAGACGACCCAATTGCACTTGGGGAAACTATGGCGGGATTGCTCCCTAATACTTCCAGATTGTTGGTTGTAATTTGAATCGTTCCTCCGTTACCCTTCCCAACCGTAGCTGACAAAAGTAACCCTCCAGACTGGATACTTAATTTCCCTGCATCAATGGTAATATCTCCTGCCGCCCCATCACTAAAAGCGATTGAGTTGATTGTACTGGCTGCCCTCGCTGAACGAGGGGAATAACCAACAATATTGAGGGTTCCTGGAATGTTAAGATTTAAAGAGCCAGCCTTAGCTATGCTGTAACTTACAGTTAGCAATCCACCACCTTCAATCAAGTTTAATTGGGGAGTAGTAATATCAATTGGACTGCCAGGGATTACCCCTAAAGTCTCGGTGCGGATAGAACCAATTATCTGGGCAATAGGGTCAGTCCCACTAATTTGTAACTTCTCAGTGGCGTGGACACTTATCTTTCCAGGTTCCGGAAGGGAATCACCTGGGGGGAATCCAACCGTTTGAATAAAGGCAACAGAGCCGTCAGCGAGGCTTATTTCTTTACCCCACATTTCAATAGTCCCGCCTGTCGTGCCAGAGGCATTAATCGCGCTGCGCGTTGTCAGAGCAATATTTGCAAATTGGCCAATGTTCTGAAAGTCAAATTTCACTTCCTGTACAGAAGAAAATCTTACTTCTCCTTCATTAACTGCTGCTAAAACAATATGTCCATCTAAAGCCGTTAATATCGCACCCTCTAAATCAATCTGACCTCCAATTAATGCTAAAGTACGACCGGGTTGTACTTTTAAACCGGCGACTGAGTTGTGGGTAATCGGTAAAAAATTAAGCGCCTTGAGTTGATGGCCTTCACCTTCAATTCTGATACCGGCTGAACCATTGACCAACCCTAAGCCAATCGGTGTACTTACCGTTAGTAGAGGCGGATTTTGAGTTGGGGCGGTGCTGAACTCATTACCATCGGCAAATAGAAGGCGATTAGCGGTACTGGCGATAAATGAGCCATTAATATTTAACTGGGCATTCCGACCAAACAAGATACCATTGGGATTAATCAAAAACAAATTGGCATTGCCTAATACCCCCAACGTTCCCAGAATAGTTGAAGGATTATTCCCAGTTACCCGACTCAAAATATTCTCAATGCCTGCTGGATTAGTAAAATAGGCTCCCCCTCCAGCCTCCACATTAAACTCAGAAAAACTGTGAAACAGGTTGCTACCTAGTGCCGTTCCGCCTCTAATGATGAGCCTGTTTTGTTCAAGGTTAACGTCGGAATTAATGGGTAAGGTATTATCAGGAATAATTTGTGCGGAGGTTAGTGTCCCACCAGGATTGACCACACCAAATCCAATGATGATAACGGCATTTATAGCGCTCGCCTGACTCCATTTCATTACTTGCTCACCCTATAACAGCGATACACTAATCGAATTATCTGCTGAATGACACGCTGACCAATGACACGTAAGAAGAAAATCTTGCTTCTAATTATTACGTCAATCGTTCTAGCAGTGGGGCTAGATATGGCGATCGCGAAGAGCGTCTACCACCCCTTAAGATATCTCTATCAAGTCCTGAGTTGGGTTAGTTGCAGGAGTGTCAGATGCTATCCTCAGGCAACAAATGCCGCTAAGGGGCAAAAGGGTATGGTGGTTACCTCCCACGCAGAAGCCTCACAGGTGGGACAGGAGATTTTGCTCTCTGGTGGTAATGCTATTGATGCAGCGGTGGCTGTGGGGTATGCCTTAGCCGTCGTGGAACCCTGTTGCGGGAATATTGGCGGCGGTGGATTTATGGTGATTCATTTAGCCAACGGGGAAGAGATTTTTCTCAATTTCCGTGAGAAAGCCCCCCTAGCTGCTCGCCCAGATATGTACTTGAATCAAAAAGGAGAGGTTGTTCCTAAGTTAAGTACTCAAGGTTATCTGGCGGTGGGGGTTCCTGGAACAGTAGCGGGACTAGATACTGCCCTATCTGAGTATGGTACGATGACACGTCAGCAGGTGATGGCAGGGGCGATTAGGTTAGCCCAGGAGGGTTTTCGCCTGTCACCTGAGGATATTGAGCTATTGCACTCTTCAACCAAGCAGTTTGCCTCCCAGCCTAATGTTGCGGCTATTTTTCTCAAAAATGGGAAGCCTTACGAAGTTGGCGATCGCATAATCCAGAAGGATTTAGCTGGGACGCTCAAAGCGATCGCTCTCAATGGAGCTTCATCCTTCTATCAGGGTAAAATTGCCGCCTCGATTGTGCAAGCCAGTCAGGAAAATGGCGGAATTCTTTCCCTTGAGGATTTTGCCAGTTATCGGGTTCGTCAAGAAAAGCCTCTGCAATGTGATTATCGGGGGTATGCGGTGGTAACTGCGCCACCACCAGGCGGGGGTGTGACGGTATGCCAGATGCTGAATGTGTTAGAAGGTTATCCCCTTTCTCAATTCAATTGGCATTCGGCAGAGAGTCTACATTACTTTTTATCAGCCGCGCTATTTGCTTATGCTGACCGAAATCGGTTTCTGGGTGATCCAAATTTTATCAATAATCCCGTTAAGCAACTACTGAGTGAAGACTACGCTGCTAGGATTCGGGGGCGAATTGGACAACGGGCAATTAATCCGCGTGAGCTTAATTTTGAGGAAATGCCCCAAGGTACTCATACCACGCATTATTCTATTGTGGATCGCTTTGGTAATGCGGTTGCGGTAACTTATACGATTAATTCGTTATTTGGTGCGAAGGTTATTGCCAAAGATACAGGGTTCTTTCTGAATAATGAGATGGACGATTTTACCGCTAAACCAGGTAAAGCGAATCAGTTTGGCTTGGTTCAGGGAAAAGCGAATCAGATTGAACCGGGGAAGCAACCTCTGAGTTCGATGAGTCCGACGATTGTTAAGAAAGATAACAAGGTTGTTTTGGTTACAGGTTCACCTGGGGGGGCGACGATTCCGACGACCGTGGTGCAGGTGATTACGAATAGTATTGACTATAAGCTGGATATCCAAGAGGCGGTGAATGCACCGCGCATTCATTATCAGGGATTGCCGAATTGGGTGCTTACTGAGCCATTTGCTTTAGATCCAGAAGTGATTCCTCGGTTGTGGGAGAGGGGATATCGGGTTATTCCTTTTGTTAGTTGGGGTGCGGCTGAATCGATTCAGATTGAGCCAGAAACAGGTTTACGTTTGGGGGTTCATGACCGCCGCCGTGTAGCTGGGAAAGCGGTTGGTTATTAGAGAGTGATGACACTCCCTAAGGGAAATAACCAAAGTCACATTTCCCCTAAAATTTTGAGCTAGGCTATCAGGGGAAATTATTTACCTCTTCATAGAAGCTTCACATTACACTGAGGTTTATTCATCAACACTTCACAGTCATATTCTAGAAAAGGAAATATTTTTAATTATTAGATAAATCCAATCATTTTTATAAGTTTAATTAATCATTAAGAAAGGTTGCATATGACTCGTATCTACCAAAAATTAGCTGGTGCTGCTGCTTGTACCGTGCTAGGTCTAGTTGCATCTCAATCGGCAGATGCAGCATCTTTGTATTCTCTGACTGACCTTGGCTCTCTTACAGGAAAGACTTACAGTTACGCCACGAGCATTAACAATTTAGGTCAGGTAACCGTCAACTCTAGGTTCAATAATGACAGTCGCGCCTTTTTATATAGTGATGGTCAGTTAATTGAAATTGAGCCACTCCCTGGCGACAACGCAATCGGCGTTACTGGCGTCAATAACTTCGGTCAGGTCGTTGGTAATTCAGTCAACATTAACACCTTCAGTGACAATCACGCCTTGATTTACAGCGATGGGACAACCCAAAGTCTCAGTCTTAATGGTATTCCGTATTCCATCAACGATTTAGGTCAAGTGGTTGGTGGGACGACTGGTGGCGGGAGCTTCCCAGAGCTTGCCTTTCCCTACGGAGCCGCTTTTCTGTATAGCGGTGGCACGACAACTATCATTAACACAAATTTACAAGAAAATTACGTTGCCTATGGCCTGAATAATCTTGGTCAAGTGGTCGGCATTTTCGGTTCTCCCAGCCGAGCCTTTTTGTACGACAACGGTACTATTACCAACCTGGGCACCCTTCCTGGTCATAACTACAGCTCTGCCGAGGATATTAACGACTTAGGTCAAGTGGTAGGAGTTTCAGCTCCCAGTGGTGTCAATGACGGTACGGCTTTTCTCTACAGCAGCAACACAGCGATGATTAGCCTTGGCAGACTGTTTCCCACTGATGCTTACAGCGTCGCTATTGGTATTAACAACTTAGGTCAGGTGGTCGGCTGGTCAGGTACTAACCCTAACTTTTATTCAGAGAGTGGCGTTGGTATTCGTGCCTTTCTCTACAGCGATGGCGTAATGCAAGACCTTAACAATTTGATTGCTCCTGGTTCTAACTTTATTCTCACTCAGGCACAAGGTATCAATGATCGAGGGCAAATCGCAGGGGCTGGCGTTATCAATGGCGAACTTCATGCCGTCCTCTTGACGCCACAGCCATCTCAAGGAGTCCCTGAGCCTGCTTCGACACTGGGAATTTTGGCTTTCGGTGCAATAGGGGCGGGTTCGCTGCTAAAGCGAAAACTCTACTCCATCGGCAAAATGAGACAAAAACTCGAAAGCAAAAAGAATTAGTTATTTTAGTGATATTACTATTTTATTAATTTTCTCAACTTTAAAAAGAGGTTGTTGGTTTAGAATACTAGCGCTACACATAGTTACTGATAAATTTATCCCCTAATTCAAGGATTATTAATGTTAAATAGCAATTGATTTTTTGGAAAAACTATTTGAAATTCAGTATGCTCCCCCACCTGAGTATTTACCTCAATCACAGAATGGTGCTTTTCCAATAACTCATAAACAATATACAACCCCAACCCCGAACCCTCACCTACAGGCTTCGTCGTCACCAACGGCTCAAATAACCGTTTTTGAACAGACTCGGAAATCCCAATTCCATTATCCCAAATCCGCAAAATAACAGAATCATTCTCCTCAACTAATTCAATCCGAATTTGCCGCACATAATCAGCATCTAAAAGTTGCTGTTTTTGGATGACAGCATAACACGCATTATCCAGTAAATTTGTCAATACTCTTAATAAAACCAAGGGAATTTTGACGGGAACTTGAGCCAACTCACCCAGTCGCGTTTCAATATGAATATCTTGACCCATCTCTGGCTGACGGGCTAACTTTAACGCCAAATCCACAACCATCCCAAACGTTGCATTCGCCAAACTCTGAGGTAACTGTCCTTGAGGAACTGGAAGCAACGTCACCACTAAACCATTAGCACGAGCCAGTTCCTGCTTCGCTTTCCCCAGATTTTGCTCCCACTTCTGGAGAAATGGCTCAAGCATTTCTCGCTGTTTATCCTTATCTGATTCTAAAAGTACCCCCTCAACTTTGGGTCGCAATTGCTGGGTTAAATGTGTGAGAATTTCTAAGCGATTCCCCACTGCCCAAAGGGGATTTTTTAGCTCATGTGATAAACTTCCCACCAACGAACTAATTGCCGTGAGTTTCTCCCTCATCACCAGATGCTCTTGAGTCGCTTGTAGCTTAACCAATGCCTCTTGTAAATGTTGCGTTTTCTCATTAACTTTATCAACCAATGTGCGGTTATAATTATTCAAATCTTCAATATAGAAATAAAGCGTTGCCCAAACCGCCATCAGCACTATACCCAGTAACGCTGCACTCGATGGTATCCATAAATTAGCCACCGCAAAAGCCGTGTAAGTCACAACCACCAAGACTCCACTCAGGCAAATTCCGCCGATGAGTGCAATGACTAATACGAACCAGGGATAATGCCACCTTCGCCGCCAAAGCACTATCCAAGTTAGTTCTAAACTCATCCAAACCAAGAGCCAAAAATATTCCAACGGTTCAGCAACATAGCGAATTAACGAACCTTTCCCCAACGCCGCATAAATAATCTGGCTCGTTAGAACCCCTTGAATTTCCACCCCAAACGTAGGTTTAGGCGTAGAGCCACCGCGATACTTGCTATAAGGAGTATAGAAACTATCCCTCAGCGATGGCGCATAAGCCCCAATCAAAACAATTTTGCCATGCAGCCGCTCTGGAGGAATCTTCCCCGCTAAAACGTCCATTACCGAAACGTACACAAAACTCTCATAAGGCAAACCACGCCAATCGATTAAAATCTGATAGCCACGGTCATCTGCATTAACATACCCCCCATCATTTTCCTCGAACGGCGGGAAAACCGCCTTCCCTAAACGCAACCATCCTCGTTCTGTCGCTTCAGGATTTATCCCTAATCTCGATAAATACATATAGGCAACTTTCAATGCCAAACTGGGAATCTTTGATTCTGGGGAACCATCAGCAATCGGGTAAAGGTTTCCCCGCCGCACCACACCATCGGGATCGACTATCGTGCTAATATCGGCAACTTGCTGCTTTTGCGCCAGGAGTTGTGGAGGGGCAATTTGGCTAAAGAATTCATCCCCAGGTACACTCGTAAATTTCCCCACCCCAATCAAGTTATCAGAGGTGCGAAAAATATGTTCGAGGGTTCGCGTCCCTTCCCCGTTATCACCATAATTAACCGGAACATCTCGAAATAAATCCAACCCAACAACAACAGGTTCAGCCGCCAAAATCTTGTTGAGTAGTTGTGCCAGGACGCGATCGCTTAAAGGATAATGGTCTAACTGTTGGATATCCGACTCTTTCACCCCAACGATAACAATGCGCGAGTCCACATCTTGAGATTTAGGGATGCGCCATTGAAACATGACATCTAATGCCATCAACTCCACTGGCTCTAACCATCCCCAAAACCGCATCACACTGACAAGCAGCCAAACTGGGATAACAATCTTTAATCCCCAAAACCACCATTTTTGGTTAGTCATCCGCTGCCCCCTTTGGAGCATCCGCCAAATTACCGAACTGGTGTACGCCAATTTCAGCCAGAAGCCGCCAAAAATAGTTAGATTCGTTTCCCGGAGCAAATGCCACAGCTAAAGCATCGTGCCACAAACCTTGCTGAGCTAATATCCGAGCGCGTTCTTGATTCAATTTTGCTGCCGACAGTGCTATATCTAATTCTGATGTACGTTCTACCCGTCGCAGCGAAGCACGAGCGTAAATCTGTTCGGCTGAGCCACACCTAGCAACTACCGTCCACACATATTCTTGACCAACTTCCAACGGAGGTGCAGTTTCCGGAATTTCTACCCGCACTACCCTTGGTGTATTAATCATCATCTCACGTTCGTAGAGCGGCTCACTCCTACCTGGAGCAGATAGGACAAAGCTAACTCTCTTAAACTCGCTGTAAAAAAAGAAAGTAGGATGAGCGGCAATTGTATTCGGCGTATGCTCCTCTGGGATTAACAGGTGTAATGCCTGATTGTTGCAATCTCCCCGCGAACCTTGAGCATCGGCTTGTTGTTGCCTACCTCTATCTGAAGGGGGTTGATAATCTTGAGCGAAAGCTGGTGTTAAGAAGAAACCAAATTTAGATCCCAGCCAGATTAAACTGATGACGAGCCATAATAACTTCATAATCCTGGAAGTTGATGAGACGTTAAACTTCGTATATTTACAGTCATATATACCCTATAGTAATAAGGTTTAAGGAATCTTTATTATGAAAGAATTTACCAATAAAGTTGCACTAGTCACTGGAGGCAGTTCCGGTATTGGTCGTGCAACAGCAATTGCCTTTGCTAAAAAAGGAGCTAAAGTAGTAATTGCTAGCCGCCGAGTAAAAGAAAGTGAACAAACCGTACAACTCATTAAAGAGTATGGAAGTGAAGCCATTTTTTTACAGACTGACGTAACTTGTGATACTCAAGTAAAAAACTTAATCAGTAAAACCGTTGAATTCTATGGTCATCTAGATTACGCCTTTAATAACGCTGGAACGCCAGGACTTTTTAAATCTACAATTGATGACAGTGAAGAAAACTGGAATCATATCATGAATACTAATGCAAAAAGCGTGTGGTTATCCATGAAATACGAAATTAAGCAAATGCTTAATCAGGGCGGAGGAGCTATTGTAAATAATGCCTCTATCAGAGGAATTATAGGTGGAAGACAAGATAAAACTACAACTAAACCACAGCACAATAGTCACTTTTATTGTGCCAGTAAACATGCCATTATTGGCTTAACTAAATCTTTGGCACTAGAATACGCAGAAAGTGGCGTGAGAATTAATGCTGTTTGTCCTGGAACAGTTGAAACACCTATGGTCAACCAGGCGTTGAGTAAAGAACGCCAGAAAAATTATGCAAAGCAATATCCGTTAGGACGTTTGGGTCAGCCAGAAGAAATAGCGGAAGCGGTGGTTTGGTTATGTTCAGAGGCGGCAAGTTTTGTCATTGGTCACTCTTTAGTGCTTGATGGGGGTTTTACCCTACAATAGCTCAGGAAAAGTCAAAAAAAATATCCCAGTGTTGACGCAACAAGTGATGACTAAGTACTTAAATTTGTTTAAAATGTACTTAGTCATTCCTCTTCTCTTAATTCCATTATCATCTAGGGCAGCTCCCCCTTCATCCTTTCTCACCCAAACCGAACTTTCCCAACAACTCCAACAAGCTCAAGCTTATCTTCATCAAGGAGCAACGCAGCAAGCGATAGTGCTAGGAAAGCAAATCCTCCACTCCACACAACAACAGAACCTCCCTGAATTAGAAGCTATCGCCTTGGGTGTATTGGGTAATGCCCAGTTTATGCAAGGCAATTTTACTAAGGCTATCGATTACTATCAAGCTAGCTTACGGATAGCCAATTCCTTAAATAATCCAGAACTGCTAACGACCGCTTATAATAATTTATATGTTACCTGGGATAAACAAGCAAAGTTAGCAATTTCTAACTCTGAAGCGGCTAGTGATTCAGCGAATCAACTTGTTGCTCAAAATTATGTTAAACAAGCTATTGAGGCTCAATCTGAAGCCAAGAAAGCGGCTGAAAATGCACTCATTTCCAGCCAAAATCTCACCAGCTTAGTCGCAGCCAAAGCCCGAATTAACATCCTCTCCTTTCTCTCCCCCAATGCCCAAACTCCTTACCGAGAGCAAGCACGACGAATTTTAGCAACTCTCCCACCATCTCCGGGAAAAGTGTATCAGCTATTAGCACTAGATCCCGGTGATTTAGACCTAGCAAGAGAAGCATTAAAAGTAGCACAAACTCTTGGGGAATCGCGTCCTCTTTCTTTTGCTTGGGGAGAACTGGGAAAAATTTATTTTCAGCAACAAAAGTTTTCTCTAGCTCTTTCTCATCTGGCTGAAGCCAGCTTTTTTGCTCAACAAGTCGGAGCCGATGATAGTTTCTATCAATGGCAGTATTTAACTGCGAAAATCCATCAGCTTCAAGGGCATCCAGACTTAGCCAAAGCAAGTTATCGGCAGACTATTGCTGCCTTACAAACTATTAGACAGGGAATAGCTAGTGCTAGCCAAGATTTGCAGGTTGATTTTAGAGTTTCAGTCGAACCCGTTTACTTAAATTTTCTCGAACTACTCCTTGAGGACAATAACCCTACTGAGATTCAAGAAGCATTAGAGGTTGCCGATTTGCTGCAAATTGCCTTACTGGAAAGCTTTTTTGGTGATGTATGCTGGACAACTCAAAAAATTTCACCTCAAGCCTTATCACAGCAGACACAATCAGCGTTAATCACGTTGCTTCCTCTACCTCAGCATGTCTACATCATCTTGCAACTCCCGGATGGTTCAATTTCGCGCCACTTAGTCGATGCTGCGCCATCAGACTTAGAAAACGAATTAGAGCAATGGAGATTCCTCCTAGAGGAAATTGCCCACAATCGCTATCTTAAACTGTCCCAAAAACTTTATACGCTGCTGCTTGCCCCCCTAGAAGCAAAATTACAAGCGAATCGCGTCAAAACATTGGTATTCAATCCTTTAGGCAAATTTCGCACAGTTCCTCTCGCCGCACTGCATGATGGCAAGCAATTTTTGGTGCAGAAATACGCTATCGCTCACACTTTAAGTTGGAGCTTGCTGTCTCAATCAACGACAAGGCGACAACCGGATAATAGCCATGCCCTAATCTTTGGCTTAACCCAGGGGGGAACTAACTACATGCCCTTACCTGGTGTGCAGAGAGAAACTCAAGCTATCCAGAAAATTCTGGGCGACGTAGAAGTCTTTCTCAATGAAAAGTTTACACCAGAAAGCCTCCAGCACGCGCTCAGGCAACAACCAACTTCAATCCTGCATTTAGCCAGTCATGCCAAATTTGGCGGTACGCCAGAGAGCAGCTTTATCCAAGCATCCTCGCAGCAAATCTCACTGCCAGAATTGGAAAAGATTTTGGCGAGTGCTAATTATCCACCTTCCCTACTGGTGCTCAGTGCTTGCCAAACGGCAGCAGGGAACGAGCGCACCACTCTCGGTTTAGCGGGTATCTCTCTTCGTACAGGCGTCGCTACTGTCCTCGGAAGTTTATGGTTTGCTAATGACCGCCTGAGTGCAGAACTCATTAGTGATTTTTACCTATACAACAAAGAACTCCCCTTAGCCAAAGCGCTCAAAAGAGCGCAAGTCAAACAAATCAGCGACCCACGCTCCCATCCAGCAACCTGGGCTGGATTTACTTTGTGGGGAAGTTGGCAATGAAAAAGTGTACATTTACTGAGATGAAGAGATCTTTTCTCGCAATTGTGAGATATGCTTTTTCTAGAGTAAGTGAGCGCTAAAGCAAAAGAATAATAAATGACTGAACGTGCTATTTTACCCCAAAGCACCTTCAGTCGAGTGCAGTAAACACAACATCAAAGGCTAGTAGTAGCAACTACTGCCCTCTATGCTTATGGTACATACATCTTATCAACTTACGTCACGCCCATTCAAGCCGCCATAAACGCAACCTCATCTTTACCCAGAGAGGATGAGATGAGGTCGGCACTTTTATCAAAGCTAGCCAGCTTGGGTAACACAACCCACCTAAGCTAGGGCTTTATGTGCTAAATGTTCGCGTTCCGCTACGCATCATTAGCATAGCATCCTTATGCCTACTCTGGCTAGCTACTCACACGGGAGTTTAAAAAAGCAAAGGAAGCAGCTAGCTATGTCAAAATCAGTTGAGCCGTTATCCGCTTACCAGTTGGTAAGAGAGCGGCAACATCTTAGACAAACGCACGATCGTTTGGCTGGGGTAGAAAAGGGGAGTGCGGCATGAAAGGCTTCACCCCACTCAAGCGAAACTGCCCAATCTGCAATGGTGCCCGCTCCGATTGTCGCCAATCGCAGGAAACTGGAATAGTCCATTGCCGTGCGAACCCCAGCAGTCTACCAACTGGCTGGAAATTTATTAAAGACGATACCTGGGGGTTTGGGATGTATGCTCAAACCTCCGAAGAAACAGATTCAGAACAGTGGCAGCAACGCCAACAGGAACGCTCAATCCAACGGCAGCGGGAACTCGAAGAGTTGCGCCGGGGTGCAATGCCTGAAGCACAACGAGATAAAGCCATACGCCGGATTCACAGGTACTTTGGATTATCCCCAAAACATCGGCAGAATTTACGCGATCGCGGCTTATCTGACACACACATTAACCGTTTCCCCTACTTCTCATTTAGCCCCAACCAACCCGTACCACCGCTCACGCCAGCGAATTTCCCAGGCGTAAGATGGGGGAAACTATCTGTGAAAGAATCGGGTATGAGTTGCCCCATTCCCAACATTGATGGACTAATCATCGGCTGGCAAAGCCGCTTTGATAACTCTTCAGGGGGTAAATATCGTTGGCCCCGTGGCAAAAAGTCAGCTCATTTACCTAACGGTGAGTTACCCATCGGCGTTTACCGTCCTAATGGTGTCGTTACCCGCCGTGCCATTGGTCACAGCGAAGGATTCCTCAAAGCAGACATTATCGCCCAAACGTGGGGACTGCCCACATTAGGTGCAGCCTCAGCGAACTTTGTAACCAGCCCCCAACAGTGGAAGTCCTCGTTAGAACGTCTAGCCGCAGAATTCCTCACCCGGCAGATTGATTGGTTCGCTGATGCAGGTGCTGTTGCTAACCCCCATGTAACCAGCCACTATATCAAAGCTTGGGAACAACTTAGAGAATGGGGTTACTCAGTCCAAGTCGTTTGGTGGGGTCAGATTGACAAGTCAACTGGTGATGCTGACGAGATATCCGCAGATGTTAGGGCATCTACTTTAGAGCGAATTAGCACGGATGAATACATTGCCATAGCCCGTGAATATGGAGGCTTCCGCGAACAGCAGCCAAAGTCGGATAGAGTTATCAACCCGGATGAGTGGGAATTAAAACATGGGTTTGGGAAGCAAATCAGGACGCTCATATCCCACACCTTAAGGCGATGCAGAGGGGTAGTTCAGTCACCGCTTGCCCTACCACAACAACTCAAAGAGCCGCCTGATGAAACATTCACTCATGCAAACCAACGATTGCAACGTTGGCAGGTATTGGTAGCCAACAATTATAAGTACATCTTAGATAGGTCAGCACCAGGACTGGGGAAATCTCACAGCGCGGGTATCGCTCTACCAGCTGCTTTTAACAGTGAAAAACTATGGTACATCAGCAATGACCATCGCAACCCAACAACCAGCGTTATTCAGTCAAATTATACGGACTTACCCGTCAGGCACAATGGGTTAAAAATTGACAACAGCCGTCACACACCGAATGGTAATCCGTTTCGGGTATGGCCTGCACCAGGGGAGCAGCCAGATACCAAAGGCAACTGCTTACGGGCTGATTTGTTTCAAAAATTCCGAGCTAAAAATTTAAATGTTGAAGCATCTGAAACCAGCCCTATTTGCCAAACGTGCAAACTCGCTTATTTATGTAAACAGGGAACAGGATACAAATACGGCGCAACGTTCCGAGGCGATCGCAAAAATGCTCTAAAAAACAACAGAATTCGGGCACACGCTGACTCTATGCCCCAGCCCTATGAATTTGATTACTCCCAATCGGGACTGTTCTGGGATGAGGCAGGCATTCAGTTCAAAGCGATGAACGAGGTAACAGCCAGCCTGTCAGACTTCGATCAAGTGTGGGCAGAACTGGAAGCAAAAGCCCCAGGCTTGCATGAAACATTGAAGCCCCTGCGACTTGCTTTAAGGCCACTCCTGACGGGTGAACTCAAACAACCCTATCACGGATGGGATGATGGGGCAATCCGAACTCTATTACCCCAAGTCCCTGATAATTTGTGTCAGATGATCGATGTTTTGGAGGAAATCTTACAGCCAGACCTCAGTTTCTTGGAACAACAACCGGATTCCATTTGTGCATCGTTAGCTAGACAATTAGGCATCTCAAGAGGGTTGCAGCAGCTAATTAATCGCGAGTTTCGGCGCGTTGTCCATCAAGAAATCTCAACAGAGTTCCAGCGCCTTGCCCTTAACTGGCTCGTCCCATTCCTGAGGGTGTGGAATCGAGAGAGAGGGGCGCTTCGGTGTGAGTCACAGAAGCTAATAATTTACAGTAGGAGCGCTCGCCACACTGCTCTAACCCGTGCTGCTAAGTTTAATATCTTCCTAGATGCTACCATCACTCGTGAGCGGTTGGCGTTGCTACTGGGGATTGACCCAGAGGAAATCTATGTGATTGAGCAACAGACGCCCAATCATAACAATCTGCGGATTATCCAGATTACCGGAATGGGTAAGCTAGGGAAAGACCGCTCTGGTTCCCTGAAACAACGAGTTGCTGCACTTAGGGAGGCATTAGAGCGACGGCATGCCGATATAGCGTTTGGCGACTGGAAAGCCTATGCTTCGGATGGTGATGGTCAATGGTTTGTCAACCTGAGAGGGTCGAATGAATTTGAAGATGCCCCGGCTATGGCAGTGTTTGGGGTGCCTTACCAAAATCTAGGACATTTGCAAGCGTTGTACCAAACGCTTACAGGAGAGGAAGCCCCGTTGGACAAAGACAACCTACACCAGGGGTTACAGCGATTTATAGAGGCTCATACTCAAGCGGAGATAGAACAAGCTACTGGTAGACTGAGAGCGCACCTTCGCTCTTGCGAGCAACTTACCTTTTACTTCGTTGGGGATTATGACCTCAGCTTCCTTGGAGTACCTGTTGAGCAGGTTGAAGCCTTCCAGATTACTCCAGAAGCGGGTACGCCTGCCCAGATTACCCGCTGGAAAATCCTAGAGGCTATCCGCTTACTCCAAAACCAAGGGCAGAAGATTACCCAAATAGCGATCGCGGCAACAGCCAAAATCTCGCAGCCGCTAATTGCCAAAATCGCCTCCCAGTTCGGTGGGTGGGGAAGGCTCAAAAAATTATTACTAGCGCTATTAGACTCCTTATATAGCGATAGTAATAATTTGGCCAGTTTATCGGATGAGGAGAAATGGCTGGCTGAATGTTACCTTCCTCTGTTACTAAACGACCCCCCAGAGGTGGCAGTAGAGGAGATGCGCTCGATTATTCAAGCTTATGGATTCCGCGTCTTCGGAGTGATTGTAGCTGCTGCTAGCCCCCAGACTCAGGCGAGATTGTTGGCGTTGGTGGTACAAGCTTTGCCTGTGGGAATCCAGTTGGAGTTGTTGGCATTAGTTGGATTTAACTGAGGACGCTAGTTATAGTGATTTCACAAAGAGGATTTAAATGTGTTGACTGCACCTGGAAATCTGCTGAGAAATCCTCAAATTGTCGCGTCCTCAAATTGTCGCGTGAAAAAGCTTCTGAAATAGCCGCCAAGTATCTTGACAAATTGCCTTTAAAAACAGGAGAATGGATAATGGGAAGGCGTTGTCATAAATGCTCCGAAAGTCGGCTTATACGCAGTTGCGTTCAAACATAGTAGTTGAGACTGACGGGGAAGCGGGGGAACAGGGAGAGGAATTGATAGTTTTCCCGACAACCCAACAATATGCATTGAAAGATGCGCGTTACCTTATAGCACTCAGCACTCAGCACTCAGCAATCTAGCGCTACAGTGAAAAACCATCAGGCGACAATACGTTGGCTGAACTCGCCACCACTTCGCCATCGATCCTAACATGAATGGCAACAGCTATAGTTGTAGCTATGATGCCCGATTCCTACGTCCAATAGAGAACACGAGCCACTGGAAAGCGTTTAGCAATTTCTCCCTCAAAAAAGCGGCGCAGCATCTTCATTGTGTCGGCATTGTAAACATACTTCATGCCGCCGAACTTGTTGCGCTTGATACTACGTGTCGCCTCGTCCATATCCAGATGGGTTTGAGGATACCATTGTTGCAGTACTTCCTTCGACCCAGGTGTGAAGCGGTGGGAGATAAACTCAAAGGTGAGGTCACACTCAAAATCGAGCGCTTCACTTATCTGGTCAAAAAGGCGATGGTAATGTGCCATCCAATCATCGATTGGCATAATCGGCGCAATCACTAGACCCACCGGATAACCCCCACCGCCTTTTGAGCGAGGCAGCGCCAACTGCCGCAAAGCTTGAATTCGGGCACTTACCGATGCCGTACCCCCCTCAAACCGACTCGAAAGGGGTGCAGCATTGACACTCATCCGGCAGCGCGTGTGACCGTTGTGCGGCAAGTCAAGTAGTTCATCCACCGCATCGAACTTTGACACCCAACGCAGATGCCCATTGTCCCGTGTCCCCAAATGGCGGATGCACATATTGAGGCTACCCGTCAGATGCTCAATGCTTAAAGGGTCAGTGTAGCAGCTCACTTCGTAAGTTGTCGTTTTACCCCGTTGCTCGTAGACCGCGAGATTTTCCAGTATCTGGGGTAAGTTGGCAAAGACGCGGATAACTGGTGGACCTGATAAACTACCTGCCAGATAGCAATATTGACAGTGTGCCGGACAACCTTCTGCAATGTGAAACTGCCAGTCTGCTGAAGGTGGAATGGGGCTGAGCTTAAAGGCACTTGGCGGTGCGGTCACAACTGCGAGAGTGCGCTTACTCTTGTTGTAGGTTTCCCGCTCATTAGAGCCACGTAAACCCGTTAATCGGTTTCGAGGTAGCTCCTCAACAGGCAAATTAAGAAACTCTACACGAGACAAAATTTGCTGACCCCACGGTTCTTTCAAAGCAGCAGGTGTAAACAACACGCGCTCGGGCATCCACAATCTTGGCTGTTGCACCTGTGACCCTGGCTTAGGGTTGTCTACTATTATGTTTGACATGCAGTGTTTTTCTAGACTTAAAGAAGATTATTCAATGAGAGGAACACAAGAGAGAAAGGCAACTTTCTTCTAACAGGTAATGCTAGAAGAAAGTGATTAACTAGGCTTCCATTACTTGGCGAATACGTCGTTCCAAACGTTCGAGGTCTAAACCCCCTTCGTCACGACTAATGCGACGTACAGTCGAGTTAACGTTGCTCAAATCTACCAGTAAATCTTGTAGAATTTCCTGCTGCTGACGAGCTTGAGTCACCTCACGAGGTTCCTGTACCAAGTCTCGCACAATGGTGTCTTCAGCCCGTGAAGCAACAACTGGATCAGTTTGTCCTTGGATATGAACAAACGTCCGTCGTCCTGGACCTCGTTCTTCTTCAATTGGGATTACTGCTGTTACTTGGTCAGAGCGAACATACTTTCCAAATCCTAAATGAACTAGCACAGATGATTGAATCTTCATTTAAGCTTTTCTTGGCTTACTTATCTCTATTTTAACTCCGATAAGGATGACATATTAGGTAAAAATATAGCGGTTTTTACACCCTTAAAGTAGGGTTATCACAAACGTTGATTTGTGGTTACATGGAAGTAAACAGCAATGGGGAAACACATCAGTTCAAGGACGGTGAAGTTTGGTTTGGCGGAGCTTAAAAGTGAGATTGGACACTCACAGGCACAGGCAGTTGCCGAATCAAATGTTCGGCTCCAATGGAACCCAGATCACAATCCTAAAGGCGAAAAAGTGGAACGTCGAGCGATTCAACTGGGTCGGCGCGGCGATGCCATTGCCAAACAAATATGTTCGCGAATGAATTCTTGATGTTCAGGATATTTCAGCGTATGTTGCCGAGCAAGTGCGATCGCTTGTGACAGTTGCGTAAGTCCTGGTTGAGTGAACAATCCCCGCTGATGAAAGCACGGGGAGTGTCAATCAGAAAGCCCCGGCAAGTCCAAAAGTTCTACCGCCCGACGCTTCACCGCTTCGGGTCGTCGGTCGTAGCGAGAACTGGTGCTGGGGTCGGAGTGTCCCGCGAGGCGTTGAACCGTTACCAAGTCCACACCAGCATCCAATAGGTCAGAGATAAAAGTTCTCCTGAAATCGTGGGTACTAAAATTAGCAACATGAGCCTCTTCTCCCCGTTTTTGCAGGATGAATAGCACCGCCTGGGAGGTGAGGCGTCTGATGGTGACTCGCTTGCCTTTGTTCACCGGACATAACAGCGGTCCAGGAGCGTCGCCCCGAACCGCTAGCCAATTTAACACCACCCGAATGGCCTGAGAAGACAGGTACACCGTCCGGTCTTTCCCTCCCTTCCCATCGCGAACTTCAATCGCTCCCGTTGAGGGGTCAAAATCACTCAAATCCAGATTGACTAACTCCCTCCTCCGCACGCCAGAACCCCGTAGGATGGCAATCAACGCCGCGTCCCTGACCCCAGTGGGTGTGGAATCGTGTTGGCAGACCTTAAGGAGAGCCGCAATCTCGTCCCGATTCAAGGCACGACCTTTCAACCCTTTGCTGCCGGGAACTGGACGCAGGTCAGTCGCTAACTTATAATCTCTTTCCTTGATTAACTCCAACTTGAGCGCCTCCTGCAACACTCTTTTCAACGCTGTCAGCATTTTGTTGGTCGTGGCGGGACTATACTTCTCCATTAATACCGCTCTCACCGCAGCCGTATGGTGGTAGCGAAGCTTTGCCCAGTCGAGCGTCATCGCATCGCATTTTCCAGACGTGAGCATAGACGCTAGAGCGTTGAGAGAACCCCGAATCGTCGGACGAGACCCCTGTCCCAAAGACGTGAGATAGACGTGTGCCGGATGTCGGGTCAAGGGCAGTGGCACCGTCAGGGCTAACGACGACTCCTCTGGAGTAGAAGTCGTTATGCGGGAGTCACTCATCACTCTTTACTTGCTCGGATTATCATTCTCGCAAGTTATTGTTTCATAGAGTGTGAGTAGTCTTCCTTTCCGATCAAGTTATTGTTTCACTCTTTGTTCAAAACCTTGACTGCACCTTGCTGCAATTCCTCTCTTGCGTGTGACTCTGAATCTGTTGCTTCTTAAGTAGCATAAAAGTATTATGCAATGTAATATATCGGAGGAACAACTAAGTCAACTTTAATCCCACTTACCACCTACGATTAGGTAATCGAATGCCTTTTGCGAGTACTTCTGTGTGAATATGACTCAAAAACGAAACAGTTTCATAGTTATTCAAGCTTTCTTTATTGCAGAAAGCGCCCATTGCCTCTATGGAGCCGGGGCACTATCTGTTTCCAAAGAAAACTTAGTAAATAGTCAATAAACGGGAAAGAGCCGGGACACATTAGCCTACCAAGCCTCCTATCCCAGCTTTTATTCCGTTTAGAACCTAGGAGTTCCTTGAGTATTGTTATCGCTATTGTAGCGGTAATAATACCTCTTTATGAAGCGCTCCGTGTGGGGCACGAAAAAAGCGAACGCATTCTCAAAGCGGGTGTTGGATAAGAGCAAAAGCTTGTATAGACGTGGATTCTGGCTTCTCCCACAAAGGAGGAGAACATGTCTTGTCATCTACCCAATCAATCTTTACTCAGCCCTCGGTTGACCGTTCGGCAATCTGGCGGAGGGCAAAACCGATGCTAGCAGAGGAAAATAATAAAGGGGATACCAACCTTCAACCAGGGGACGATGATCTAGAAATTGCTGGGTTAGACGTACCGCTGGCTGGGGTAGCCAAGACGCGAATCCGAAAACCGAAGCACCTGCCTGACACAGAACCACCTCTATTCATGAACAACCCTATAGAGAGAATGGCAACTGGAGCACCAGTAGTTAGTGCAACCCAAGCCTACCTCAAACCTCCTGACTGGAGTGAGTACGGTAATGGCAGCCTTTACTTCCAGAAACCATTCGGGAAAGGTCGCTACATCGAATTTTACATTCTCAACAAACAGAAGCATCAGCCGGAATACATCTCCAACCTGGCTGAGCATAAAATCCTTAACCGATACGGTGTGATGGCGGCACGACTCCATGCTGTGTTTGCAACTTATGCCGCAAGGCAGACGTCACCTTGGAAGGAGCCGTTTGTTCTGCGAGGGTCCGAGCTAATCAAAACGCTACAGCTTTATAAGAGTAAAAAGCTGACCAAATCACAAAAACTGAAAGCGATCGCTGATTTGGCCTGGGTTGTCGGGACTCTCGGTGCGGTCATCCACTGGTACGAGGGAGAGTTAGACCTCTGTGTCAGAGAGCGCAGTCTACTCTGGATAGTGAGTGTGCAGGAGTACGGTCAGCCCAATCAGCCAAATCGGTTGGGTGAGGCTTCGGAACTTTATGAAGTTGTCATCCGGGTGCAACCGGGTCTTTGGACTTATAATTTTCTAAACAAGGAACGCGAACATCACAGAGCAGCGCTGTATCAGTACGGGTTTATCCCGAAGCAGCTGTTTGATCTCGATCCACATCGCCAGAAGCTAGCCACGAGTTTGGCCTTATACCTCATCCAGAACAGCCGCGCTCACAAGAGTGGTGTGTACACAATTGAAACTCTACTGAGTAACGTTTTACCCCAACGAGACATTGACCAAGCTTTGCAAAACTATGTCTATGCCTGGAGGCTCAAGGAAGGGCTAGACGAGGCATTACTGGTTTTGCGAGATGCCCTTGGGTTAAAGATCAAGTTTGATGACGGAACCTACCCTATTTGGCTCAGACCTCTGTGGGTACTGACGGATGATTTGCGTAATTTGCCAACGAAAATCAGGAATCAGCGGCTGTTGGGTACCAAGAAAATGCCGAATAACTACATTCAGAACCATTGGTTGCCTGCCAGCTTAACCTTGACAATGCCACCAGGAATCCAAGAGCGCTTAGATGCATTTACCAACCGAGTCGCTAAGCATCGGTCTGGAAAGTCTGGCGTCACCCATGCGACTGTTGAAGGTCAATTAGACCAACTCTCACCACAAACACCATCACAAAAGACACCATCCACTCAACTTGCCAGTCTTACTGGGGATATTGTAAAGCAGACTCGTGAGTCTAAGAGCTGGACTCAGGCTTATCTGGCTTCTTTAGTAGGCAAGAGTACCAGCTGGGTAAAACTTGTCGAAAGCGGACGGCGAAAAATTCAGGACGCTGATCAGGGGACATTGCGGCAAGTCCTCGGTTTGATGAGGTTCATAGAGACCCAAGAGTAAGCCAGACCTTCAGGAAAATTTTCCTGAAGGTCGCACCGGGGCAATCCCGCGCGTGCGTGTCGGTCTTGGCTTTGAAAGTACGGAACCCTTGGCTTTTGGGTTCCGTACAAAACAACTTTTTAATTTTTGGACGCGGCTATCTTATGAACAACATCAACTATTTCAAACTCAAGCAAGAGTTTGAGGCATTACTTTCAGCATTCAGAAAATTAGGCTACCAATCCGAAGACAGCAGTAAGGGTGGAAGACCCGCCCTTACTTTTTATTCTTCCTCGTTTGCTTTTAGTTCTGATTCGCCAGCCTCTTGTTGAAGCATTAGCATGACTTCCTCTTCGAGTTTGTCAGCTTTAACAAAGAATTCTTCTCTGCGCTCTCTATTTTCTCGAAGTCGCGCCTCTAGTCTTTCCTTGTGGGCGCTGGTATAGGAATCATACTCTTCTCGAAGCTCCCTTAGCTGGCCAAGGATTTTCCCAAGAGCCTCCCCTCTAGTGAGGAGGGAAACACTTGAACTTCCCCTCTGGCTATCCCCCTGATCAATCCAGTCCTTGTTCGTCCGATGGTCTTCGCCACTTTGTTGAATTCTTCCCAATCGTTCTGGTCTATGCGGATTGTTCTGTTGGGGTAAGCTTTCTCCTCTTCCTTGTTGCTCATTGTTGCTCATTGTTCTTCCTCTAAATTATTGCACATGCAAGAAGCTTTCCTTTATTGGGTTGACTTTTATTTTGCACATGCGTATTATTTTAACAGGATATGCACATGCAAAAAACGACCAACAGCATAATAAGTTGCTTGTGCGCGATTGCCCAAAGAGCATTCCTCGCAAGAGCTGATCGTCCTTTTTGGGTAGAGCCGTAAGTTTCGGCGATCGCATTCTTACTTTTTGCTTAACAGTTCCTGAGCGATCGCTTTTCCTCCGTTTGACCAATAAAGTACGGAACCCTTGGCTTTTGGGTTCCGTAGAAAACAACTTCTTAATTTTTGGACGCGGCTATCTTATGAACAACATCAACTATTTCAAACTCAAGCAAGAGTCTGAGGCATTACTTTTAGCATTCAGAAAATTAGGCTACCAATGCAGAAAGAAACACAAACAGGTAGCTTACAAGCTACTCAAAGAGGATCGGGGAGACTACACACTAATTTATCTTCCCTCTCCCGTTGATGCCTGGGAAGTAATGCCAAATGATGGCAGCCCAAACTACCAAAATATTGCAGAACTGGTAAAGTCCACGTTGGATGCTCTAAGCGCTCAGGTAATGTCGGCTCCCGTACAGGAGGATTATTCCCGCCCTTGGGCAATTGTACGCCTCTTACCTGATGCCAGACGGTATACAATAGCCCGGTTTTTCAACCGCCAAGACGCCCACGACCACCGGAATTTTTTATGTCGCTACATGGCTGCTGCTGAATTTGAGATCATTTTTGATGTCCCTAACCATGAACTTACTGCAACAAGTAACAGCAAGCATTAGAGAGTGACATCCTCCCGGCTGCGACTGCCTCCACTACTTTTACCGTTTTCCCGGAGTGCGCTCTTCCAGCTTATCTTCACCCAAACGTCCACACAGCAATGGTTACAGGCTTGTAACCAAAAAAAATGCGGCTGAAACTATTGCGGAGTAATAGTTTCAGCTATTTTTGGCTCGTTAACTAACGCCCCCTCGCTGTAAGATTACCACCCCCTCGCTGTAAGATTACCACCCCCTCGCTGAATAATTATTTTTTTGAAACGCCCATCGGGTAAAGGTTTCAAGGAAGGTTACAAACCTGATCATTCTTGATCAGTATTGATCCGTAAGTAATTTTTTGGTCGAAAAAACCAGGGTGCTAGTCTAAGGACGCACAAAAATTTCGGGTGTCAAAGCAAGATTGCCTCATGCGTATGGATACGGTTATGAAACGCAAATACACGACTGACGCATCATCCCTATTTGAGGGAGCGGCTATTACCTCTCGCTTGGCTATCGCTCCTCCTCCAGCTGCTTCGTAACAAGATGGATGAGATCGGGCGTACCCCTTCAGTCCGGCAGCCTTTGTCTAAAGATATCCAACTCTGGGAACCCACATAACTGTGAGGAAGCGAGTGATGAACAATGAGCACCCAAAAACTATCTCTTCCGGAGCGCTTTCAAGTCAGCTCCCACCGCGTGGTAACTCGGTACACTCAAAATTCCAGTCCAAGGGGGGCTTGGAACACTTACCCAATCAACATAACGACCTGCTCAAACATTGGGAGAATGACGTACTGCCGCGATTGACGCCAGAGATGGTCTACACCGACCCGTCGCACCGCTTTGTGGTCAGCAGCGATCGCTATCGAGGGGGAAGTCCGTTCCGCCAGAGTAAAAGCGGTACCTCATTTGTGGTCTGGCTCAACAGCTTGCGCTTCTATGATTCAGGCATGGGATTTGCCGGAGATCCCATCTCCTACATTCACAGCTTGAAAGTAGGCAGGTGGGAATATCCACGAGGGAAAGATTGGGTAGAGGCATTACGAGAATTATCCGACCGCGCGGGGGTGAGCCATTTATTCCCACAGCGAGAACCATCAGCCCAACAAATTGAACGCGCTCGTAAGTGGGAGGAACGGCGAGGTATTCTCAGGATGGTCTACCAGCACTGCTTTGAATATCTCTGGAGCGAAGCTGGAGCAAGAGCCAGAACCCACCTAATTGAGGAGCGGGGCTTCACTGCTGAGCAACTGCGCTCTCTCCAAGTTGGACTCTACCCCACGCTGGAATCGGTGCAGGCAGCTCTAAAAGAGCAGCGATTGGATCTTGACCTGGCGAGTGAATGTGGGGTGTTAACCCGCAAGTGGCAAGGGTATGCCATCTTCCCCTGGCACAACCCGTATGGGGAGCCACTGACAATGTACGGTCACTGGCCCTCAAAAAAAGAGGAGATTTCCCTCAAGAAAGACCATCCCGGCTGGAAGAAAGAACGTTCTGACGCCTTGCGTGCCTGGGGTAAACTTTCTGAACATCAGCAGGTTGAACAGCCTTGGGTTGAGCCGCGTGTGCCCAAAAAATACGCTTGCTGGAATCCCAAGGATGATTCCGGTCCTTGGCTCGCAACTAAAGAATCACCCCTGTACTTGGATAGAGCAATCAAAGCAGGACACAAGGAAGTTGTTGTCGTTGAGGGCGTAACGGATGCAGCGATTGCTCAAAGTTCTGGCGATACTCGTGTGGTCGCCTGTGTCGCCGCTTCTTTGTCGAGTGAGCAAGTAGCAACGATGAAGCGGCATGGGATTGAGCGCGTTATCATCGCCCTCGACCCCGACTCAGCCGGTGATAAAGGAATTTCTTCGTGCATCAAAAGCTTGAGTGCTGCTTCCATCACTCCTTATGCTGCCCCACGTCTGCCAGAAAGTGAGCAAGGGGACGGGGACCCGGACGAGTTTATCCTGAAGCATGGGATAGAACAGTGGAAGCAACACACCAGTCTGGATAATGCCACTCATGGATTCCGCTGGAAAGCTCAGTCAATTGTGGCGGCTCACTTTGACTCCTGTGACGAATTGACCGATGCTACTCGTGAAGCCATCCTACGCTCTGCCAGTGGGTGGGGTAGCACGTTGGATTTCCAATGGCACTCCTCATTGGCTACTTGCTTTTGGCCTGAGATTTCAAGAGCCATCGGGGCGATGGATATCTCAGAAAGTATGCTTCAACTCTACCAGGAAAAGCGAGCCTTCAAGGAGGGTTCCTCAAAGCATAGCGCTGGAGGCACTCCAAACGACGAGCGCAACTCTAACGGGAATTCGGGTCGTCATCGAGGGGACAATGGAGATAATGGCACAGGAGGCAACGGCGGGGCCTTTAGTAGTTTCAGTTCATCTAACCCTGACGATTGGAACGACTGGCATGCGCCCCCCTCTTGGAAAGGGGAAATTGGCTGGTTCGTTCTTGATAAAGTTCAGCAAACAGAGACTGACCCAGATACAGGCATTGAGTCGCCCATCTGTGACTCAAAAGGCAAACCCGTTATTGAAAAAGTCGTCAAATTTGTCCCCAAGTGTAACTTTGACTTTCAGATAGTAGCCGAGGTAGCAGCCCCAGGTTCAGAGACGGGAGGTGCTTTGGTTCTTCAGGTAAAGCGGTCTATCGAGCAGCAACAGCACCAAGTGATTATCAACTTTGTAGATTGCATCTCTGCCCGCAAGTTTGAGAAAGCCTTGGATATCGCCATCGGAAGCGGCATCTTTGTCAATCTTAAAGATGAGGAGCTAAAAGCTCTGATTCACGTCCGCCTGCGGGATTATCGCCTTAACCGAGAAGGGAAGCTGTACCGACTGATTGACCGATACGGTCAGCAGTCGGATGGGGTCTGGGTCTTCAAAGATTGCCAGTTTACTCCGGACGGGTTACCAACGAACCAGGAACTTTCCCTTTGGGTCTTTAACCCGAACCTGGGCCAAGAAGATTACATTCCTTGCCCTATCCTCGCTCCGCCGAATGGCTCCCAACCGATAAGGCGTTTGGTAGAAACCTCCCGTCGCTTCTTTGGTCCGAGCAATATCCATCAGGTTTTGCTGACGATGGGCTGGGTGGTGGCGGGTCTACATTCCTTAGAAATCTTCCAGCAGGACAACTCCTTCCCCTTGCTCAACTTATACGGAGAACCGGGCAGTTACAAAACTCTGGCAGCAGAAACAGCCCTGTCTTTAGTCGGTTCTAACTGGCCGGATGTGGGGATGCTTGCCCGTGCATCAGTGTCCGCTATCTATGAGCATGGCAAATGCACAGGCTCACTGCCCTTCTTCTGGGATGACCCCGACCGCAGCCCACTCCATGAGGAGTTGGCTAAGAGCTGGTACAACTGGAAACCCCGCAAGGTCAGAGGCAATGCCCAGACCCCGCATTCTCCTTTGGGTATTACGTCTAACCACGTTTTTGGCGGTGACCAATTAGCGACGCTGACGCGCTTTAACCGCATTTCCTTCGAGCGCACTGTAGGGGGCGACAAGATGGCCTTTTGGGAACTCAAGAGTGCCCAACGCAACGCCAGTGGGTCATTCTCGACGCTGCTGGAGTTGGGTTATCCCCGCAACGAAATCGCTGCCTTGGAGCAGGAATTGCTACCTTATCTGCCCTATGCTCACGCCAGGATTGCCCAGTCTCTGGCGATTAGCTTATACTATGCCATCAAGATAGCTTCCCTTACGGGGTCACCGGAAGACATCAAACAGTGGGTGATTGATAACCTTTGTGCCACTGAGAACGACCCGGACAATCTGGGAGATTCCCTTAAAGACTTCATCGCTAAGATTCACAGCCTGGAGTCCCAGTCTCTCATAGGGGACTGGAACAAGCAACGAGTGGTACAGCGAAATGGCTCTCAATGGATAGCACTGCATCATACTGATGTCTGGGCTTTGGTTGACCGGCACTTTAAGCCAGCTACCTACAATCAGAAGTCTCTTTCTGCCTTAGTCTTGAAGGTAGGTGGAAAAGTTAACTCTCGTCAGCGCTTTGATATCAGCCGCAAGGAAACTCTGACCTATTATGATGCTCTGATCAACCAACGCACTGACGCTGAGGGGGAGCCGATAATGCCTCAGCCCCCCCGGACAACTACACGCGCGGCGTGGTTGATTCCTGTTGCTTTGTTTGGTGGTGATGGTCCGACTGGCAACAATGGCTCTGATGGTGATGATAATGGACCTTCTTCCCCTTCGTCGCCTCCATGTCCGTCAGAAAACTGCGATATACCGGACAAGAATGATGTTACTGATGTTACGGATGAGTTACTGGGAAGTGGTAACAGCCCAACCTTTGATGTGAGAGAGGTTTCAGGCTTGGGTGAAGAAGCTGTTACCAAGTTACTCGAACTTCCTCAAAAAAGTTTGGGTGTTCATAGTTCATCGTTCATGGTTCATAGCAATGAACAAGACGCTCCTAACGTCGCTACCGTTTTGCTATCAACTATGAACCCAGAGCAGGGGGGCAACTTTCCCACACACCCACTTAAGGATGTGGCTCCCCCGTCGCCCGTTGTGGAAGATACCTCCACTTATCCAGTAACAAACGGGAACACTCAGTCTTTAACGCCAAAAAACGCGCTCAGTAGCGAGTTAGACCCGTTACCGGACTCCAGTAACAAACAGGTAACAACTCAAGGTGTGTTACCCAATTCTGCAAAGTCTGGCTCCCGAGCGGGTGTTCCCAATAACAATATTGATAGTCCTTCTCGACCTCGGTCTAATAGCTCAACAAGCAACAGTGACCCAATGCCCAGAGGTGAAACTATGTTTGATGCTAAGCGAACTTCTGAGCGATTCCAGATTGATTGGGAGGCACTCAAGAATGTCGATGGCACTGACTACATCGATAAAATGACGGCATGGCTGAGAAAGAGGTGGGAAATGGTGCCGACACTATTAGGGACGACGGGTAAGACGAAAATTGTCGAGGGTGAGCAACTGGTGGAAGTATATCCGGTTGGGTTCGCAGTCGCGACCCTCTGGTTTCGTGAGTGCTATCTGCGAAAAGTCTCTTTCACACAGCCGGAGGAGGGCTTCAAGGCTGGGATGTGGGTGCGTTGTGCGGATGGATTTTATGGGCACCTAGGGGCAAAAATAGCGGATGGTCGTTGGTATGTCCAGAGTCTAGCAACTAAACGCACAGCGGCTGAGTGTCGTCTGTATTCTCCATCCGATATTTATCCCTATTCCGCTTATTTTTGATAATGGAGGAGTTGCTCTTTGAGCCGAATTATTGCTTTATTTAATCAGTCGGGGGGCGTGGGCAAAAGTACGTTGACAATGAACCTCGGCTACCACCTACAACAGCGCAAGCACCGTGTCCTTTTGGTGGACATGGACCCTCAAGGGTCACTGACACTTTTCATGGGATTGGAGCCATCTGAGCTGAAGGAGACAATCTACGACTCTGTAATTGCCGATCGCCCCTTACCCATACACGCTAACATTCACGGTATGGATCTGGTTCCCGCCAACATCAAACTTAGTGGCGCTGAGTTGGAACTGGTAATGGCAGATATGCGAGATATTCGTCTCCAAGATGCCCTTAAGCCCGTGCTAGAGCAGTATGACTTTATCCTAATTGATTGTCCCCCGTCTCTGGGTCTACTGAGTTACATCAGTTTGGTGAGTGCGACCCATGTCTTGGTACCCATCCAAACCCAATACAAAGCTTTTTGTGGAACCGAACTTCTCCTTTCAACGGTGGCACGGGTCAAGGCGCGAGCCAATCGGAAGTTAGAGATTGCAGGCTTTGTTCCCACCATGTATGCCAAATCCAACTCCCAGGATGTACGAGCCTTGCAAGCGATTAACGAGCAGATGGCCCCGTTTGGGAAAGTCTTCCCGCCTATTCCTCGCTCTACAGCTCTCGCCGATGCGGCTGAGGCTCATGCCCCCTTGGCAAATTACAACAAGAAACATCCCGCTCTTGCCACAATGCAGCAAGTTGCTGGCGCTATGGAGGGTTTAAAATGAAGTCTAAAGTGAGTCAACCCTACCGCCAGATTAAAGGTCTTGGTCTAGATGCTTTGTTTGGCGACGCCCCAACAACAGGGCAGTCGGTGGAAATAGATGCGATTAAGTTACCCCAACAGCAGCCCCGACGCTACTTTGACCCTCAAAAGATGCAGCAGCTGGTGCAGTCGGTGAAAGAGCATGGCGTCTTGGAGCCACTGTTGGTGCGACCACTCTCTGGGGAAGAGTACGAGTTGGTCGCTGGGGAACGACGTTATCGGGCCGCTCTAGAAGTGGGACTGATTGAGGTGCCAGTAGTGGTGCGGCAACTGAGTGATGATGAGGCTTTGCAGTTAGCTCTGATTGAAAACCTCCACCGTGAAGACCTCAACCCCGTTGAGGAAACGGAAGGGATTTTACAGCTGATTGCCCTCAAATTAAGTCAGCCGACAACGGCAGTGATTAAGATTCTGCATCGTATGCAAAATGAAACAGAAGGCAAAGTTACGCATAACGTTATGGGTAACTCGGAAGCTCAGGTCGTCCAAGACATATTTACTGGATTGGGGCTGATGACTTGGGAATCTTTTGTGAAAAATCGATTGCCGCTGCTCAATCTGCCGGAGGAGGTAATGGAGGCTTTGCGAAAGGGACAGATTGCTTACACCAAAGCCCAGGTGATCGCTCGCGTGAAAGAACCCTCTTCGCGACGAGCGTTGTTGTCGGCAGCAATACAAGAAGATTTGTCTCTCAGTCAGATTAAAGAACGCCTGACGGCTGACCATCCAACTCGGGAGCTGCCACCTCTGAAGAAGCAGATGGATGCAACTTACCGTCGTCTTCAAAAAGCTAAGTTTTGGGAAGACCCCAAAAAGCGCGAGCGCCTGGAAGCCTTGCTATTGGAGATGGAAGCAATACTTGCTTCTCAATAGCTGCACCGAGTGTCTTTGAGGCTACAACACACATCGGTTTTGATGGTAAGTTCTTCACCAAGTCAGTCGCGACCAGACGGCGGGAGCTGCTCTGGTTTGACGCCGTGCTCGTTATAGAGCAGGCATTCAACTGTGACTCAGAACCCGTCGCTTTGCAGCAAGATGCTGACAGTTCATTGCGATCACCGTGCATCAGGATTTGTAATTGATGTGAACGATGACATTTGCCTTAAGTTAAGTGATACGACTATAAATCCCTAAATCTCCCCTATTCTTATGTAACGCTAATAGAGGAAGTTTCTTTTCTTAGCGTTACATAAGAATCTTTAAAATGGAAAACCTCAAGCGGGAAATCAAAAAGCTCTCTCTATCCCAGCTGTATAGACTTAGGAACTGGTTAGAGGATTTGATTGGGGAATTAGAGGAGCAAGAAGAAATTGAACCCCCCAAAAACCTATATAGAGAGGTTGTGGAGCGCCGCCAGGTAGGAGCAATTGTCTTCCAGCTGGAGAAAGTGCGTTGCGGCAAAAAGACATGTCATACCTGTCCCCACGGTCCATATTGGTACGGGTATCAACGTCGCAATGGGAAGGTGGTTAGTTTTTATGTGGGTAAGGAACTTCCATAATCTTATGTAACGGTAGGAACTGGATTACCGTTACATAAGAAAAGACCGTATTGTTGCCTTGTACCCAGCCGCTTCCTTGCCAACTAAAAGAGATGTCAGCACACGCTCACGTATCTGCCTGAGTTGTGTTTCCCTCAGGCGGTGAGTTTTCCCAGTCGCTCGGACAACCGCTGTTCGACCCGCTCGTCAATCAATCGCTCTAGGGTGGCGAGGCGTTCATCAAGCCCTAAAACATTTTCCATCGGAATCACAAGATTCTCGGCAGATTGCTGCTTGGAAAAAGGGCGCTCTACCTGTACCCCCAGATAAGCTTCTAGAGCTGCGATTTGAACATCAGACTTACTTCGACCTGTTTGCTGGCAGTAATTTTCTAGAGCTTCGTAAAGGGCGGGAGGAACACGCCCAGACACAAATGGGTTAGGCATCGTTATTAGGTTATCAACTTATCTTATAGGTTATCAGATTTCGCGCTTTTGTTATCAGGTTGGGCAACGATCAGATTTAGTTATTGCTCTCTAGACTTTGATCGCAATAGCTAATCAGGGTGAAAATTGTTGTTTTATGACGTTATCATTTGTTATCATAAAGTTATCAGGCGAAAAAAGAAAACTTGATAGCACCTGGAAAACTGAATCGCTACCAAAGCTTGGTTGAGAAATCACCGCCCTTGGTAGCCAAAAAACACCAAAGGCGAGTTGCGCCGAATCCTGCACAGATACCGCAACTCGCCCCACCTGAAAACACAGGAGTAATCATCATGGTACAGAAAAAACCAGCAGTTGCTAAATGTGAGAACTGCGATAACTACTACTTCGGTTACTGCGTGGGGCTTTTGCACTGGCGGCAAGCCGTTTCCCCCTCTTCCCCCGCTTGTCCCGACTACTGGGGAGATGGCGCTATCCCCCGCTCAACCCACAAAGCACAACTCAGGAAGCCGCATCGTGTAGAACTGACCGATATTTCGGGTTGGCAAAGTGACCCCAACAACCCGGATGAGGTTTACAAGCTGGAGACCTGGGAGGTCAAAGGGGATTCAGGACACATCTACACACTGACAAGGGATGACCGCCAAGAGTATCCACAGTGCCATTGCCAAGGCTTTCAGAAGCATGGGCATTGCTATCACGCCGACGCCGTGAAGCGGGAATCGACCGCTTGGAAAATCTGGAGTGTAGAGAAGAACACCTACGACTTAGCGCGTGAAAGTGAAGTGCCTTTCTAAGGCAAAGTTCGCGCGGGGTGGGTAAACCTCTATCCCCGAATTTCTCACAAGCCAACAGGTTCAGTGGTGGGGAAGGTAGGGAAGTTGGGGACGCCCTTGGAAGTTGGGGAAGTTTTTTCTCCCTCATCTCTCTCATCTCCCTTATCCCCCTCATCTTCTATGCCTGTTGGTGAGAAATCCGGGTATCCACCCCGTCAGCCCCTTCGACACATTTACTAAGAGGATTAAAACAATGGCTCAAGCAATTCAACTATTTCAAGGTATAGTTAAATTTCCTGCCAGCAAGATATTCCAAACTGACTACGGCGAAAGAACCAATGCCGTGATAGTTTTAGAAAATGGGGAACAGGTAAAGCTATGGGGTAACCCAGAGGACTACAACCTCATCTCCTTGGAAAAAGGTCAGACTGTACAGCTAGCCAAAAATCAGAAGGGAAACTGGCAGCTGGCAACCTCTGCGACTCCAGCAACGCCAACCCAACGGCAGCAACCCAAAACACTCCAACAAAAGCAACCCGCAGCGACCATCCGCAATGAAGTGGCAGCGGTCAGCTCAACCGTAAGCTGGCATAACTGGAACGACGAGGAGCGAGAAGCACTGCGCTCTAAAATAAAGAACCACGCAAACCTGATGGCGTTCTGCTTGGAACAAGCACAGGAAAAACTCGGTGCTTATTGCCAGACTTCAGAAGACTTGAGAGCGCTAGCAACCACGCTTTACATCTCAGCTCTCAAAAACTAGCCTTTTTCAACTGGCGGGTTGCCAAGAAAGTAGCAACCCCTACTCCCAATACTGCTCGGATAAGCTCTAATTCCTCCCCAGCTGCCAAGGGCTTCCCCAACAACGGCAATTGCTAACACTTTTTCGTAAACCGAGCAGCAAAAGCCCTTACTCCGAACAATACAGGGGAAACCCCGACGACTCCCACAGCTACTCGACAACCCCAGCACTCACCACACCCCTGGCATTACAACATAAAGGAACTCGACAGATGAATATTCAAAACATCCTTACCTATCTCTTTGATGCAATTGCCGTTGTTGGCTTCACCTCAGTGTTCATCTCTTATCTGGCTGACCTGAAGGCTCGTCAATCCATCCCCATTGCTCCAGGTCAGCTGAATCTGCGTGATATCACTTGCCGACCACAGCCAGACTCTGTCATCGCTGACCCAGTTGATGAATCCGTTACACTGACTTTGGAACCAGTCGTAGAAGACCCTTGGGCCCTCAATGCTGACACGGATTATCCAGTGTGGTCACCCAGCAACGAGGAACTGCACGCTTTAGCTGAGTGGGAAGCAGAATCTGCCATTGCACAAAACCCAGACCAGTCAAAAGAAACTCAACCTCAATCCATAAAAACCTTGACCATTGACCCAAACTCTCTAACTCGCCGCCAGTGCAGCACCGTCATCCGGGAAATCAACAAGGGCTTACCAAAAGGCGATCGCATCCGGCAGAAGGTCAACGGGGTCGATCAACCCACCGATTGGATGAGGGTACAGATTGCCCGTCACCTGGAAGGAAAACCCCAGGACGCATTCATCGTTCTGTGAGATTCCCGTTTCTCTTGCAGCTTTCATAGAGGGGGCAGAAGTTTTGATTACTGCCTACCTCGTCATTCTGGCTATTGTTTTATGTTTCACAACTGGGCTACTCTCAACAGAAGATTACTCTCTGGCTGTCTTAACAATCAAGAGAGCTACACCCCCCGCAAGGCTATGCTGACTTGGAAAAAAAGTCTAGGTACTCTTTTTTTAACCAGTCTACTGTTGACCAGCTCTTTCGGCTCTTATGCCAAGGTTCGTGCAATAGCTCAAACAGCACCAGCTCGTCACTCCAATCAAGAGACTTTCATTCGAGATGAATTATACTTTGGGAGGTCTTTGCCGGGGGGAGGAATAATTAGTGAAGCCCAGTGGCAACAGTTTTTGAACAGCGAAATTACACCCCGTTTTCAGGAGGGGCTGACAGTGCTAGATGGCTATGGACAATACCTCAATAGCGCGGGAATCTTGAACAAAGAAAAAACAAAAGTTGTCATTTTGATTTACAAAGATAGCCCAGAAAAGAACCAGTCCATCAACGAAATTATCAACAACTACAAGCTTCAATTTCAGCAAGAGTCTGTCCTGCGTGTCACCAGTCTTGTAAAGGTTACTTTTTAAAACTAAGTAGGTAGGGCAGTGATGTTCAGACTCCGCTGCCTCAAGGTAGGTACGATCTGGTCAAACACTATCCGTCACACTGCTAAAATTAAAGGCCTTGACCCGAACCCCTGGTACAACACTACCGCCAAAGCGCTCCACCGTACTCAAGGCATCCACCTCCCTGAGCAGATGTGGCAGACTTTGATTAAACCGCAGATTTTTAATCGGGTAAGCAATCTCACCATTTTCAATCCAGAACGTGCCATCGCGAGTCATCCCTGTAACCTCAAGTGTTTTAGGATTGATATAGCGCACATACCAGGCACGATTAACTAGAATTCCTCGTTCTGTCTGGGCAATCAGATCAGCAAGACTTTGGGTTGAACCCGACATCACGATTGGATACATGGCACCCGTTGGTTCTTTTCCCTGTTGCTGCGCCCAGTAACGGCTTATTGACAGAGTTTGCACAACACCATCCTTAATCACCTCGGTGTAGCCATTCCTTAATCCATCGCTGAAGAACGTACCAAACTGCAATAATGGATGAGCTGGGTTGCGTTGAACTTGGACTAAAGGGCTAAAGAGTTGTTCGCCCACGCGGTTCCCCACTGGCTTCCCTGATTCATCTGTGCGGGACATAAACGATCGCCCTTCATCCGCCGCCCGTGCATCGAGGTTCCAAATGACCCAACTCAGTAAATCTTTGAAAGCAGCACCGTTGAGGACTACGGGATAAATGCCGGGACTCACTTCGCGAGGGCGACGCGATGCATGAGCACGTTCGATAAGTTGTTCGGTTAAGGATTGAATTGGTAATTGATTAATCGCAAACGCCGTGCGTTTACTCCAACTAGAGCCCAATTCAATTCGAGCCGTAAAGCTAAAATCTGCCTCAGTGGTGCGATCGCTTGCCCGTAAACCCCGCTAATTCCCCACGGCTTGCAAGGATAATTCTGTACTCAGTGTACCAGACCCTTCAACCCCTGCCTTCGCACTTAAGGCACAGACCCGCTGCACCATTTCTCCTCGTGCCAGAGGAGAGAAGCGTGCCGTGGCTTCATCAAACGCTGGAGTACGCCCATCGTAAGCTTGAGGTTCCAGCAGTGGTACCCATTCAGGGTCTTCTGGGGCAATTCGGGCGAGGTCTTCTGAACGTCGGATTGTCTCTTTAATGGCTTCTGGGTCAAGTTCTGTTGTGGAAGCCGATGCACTACGCGAGCCGAAATAGCTGCTAATGTTGAGGCTGAAACGGTTTTTACACCATTCTTGACAATATACCAATCTTGTGCAGGTACGCCCTCATCGTCATAGCCCATTGTGCCGCGTCCCCCCGGTTGGGTACGATCTGCTTTAAAGTTCACCCAAGGTGCGGCATATTGCAGCTTACCCAGTTTATCAGTGGTGGCGAAGCTGGTTCCCGCAAAGTTGGCTTCGTAGCCATACACGCGATCGAGTTCGGTGGGGTGTCCGACAGATTCGTGGATGGTTAGCCATAGGTTAGTAGGTTTGAGTATCAGGGTACTACGAATACCAGAGGGACTTTTGGGGGCGTATACTTTTTCAATCGCTTCTTGTGCAACGCGCTCGACCTGATTTAAAAGGTCGTTGGGATTAATATGCTCATAACCTTTGTTTAAAGGTGGGCGTTCATAGCTGCGGCTTTGGGCATCGCCAGAAGCGATCGCAGTACAGCAAAATCCTGGATAGCTACGGTAGATAGTTTGTTGAATTAGAGACCCTTCTGTTGAGGCAAAGGTTTTGTCTTCGCGGGTAAATCCTAAGAAGGAGTAAGCTTTTTTGATACCGCGCTCACTATAACTCAGCAGTTGTTCATTCAGCTGCAACAGTAAATCCGCTTTCTCGGTAATCGGTATTGTAAACGGGTCAATCTCAATAGGAGTAATGTAGGTGTCGCGGTACGCTTCGACTGGCGCTAATTGCACTCGCGTTTGTTGAGAGAGGCGGCTAAGCTGTTCAGCATTTAAATGGGGTATTATGAAAGATTGAATTAAGGCAAGT
>CBDTXL010000003.1:0-69323 GCA_965364435.1 uncultured bacterium | reverse complement strand
AGCCTCAACTCCTTTTATTAAAAATACTTATCACCCTGACTCCTGGAGAGCCGCTTTACGGCATGGATAATTAGCTTTTCGACCTGCTCTTCAGATGAGCAGACAATCACGATTTCACCAGCTCCGGGCTGCCAGGTGATATCGCATCCGGTTAGCAGTTCTTCTCCGACGCTGCGTCGGAACATCTGGACAATCACCTGATTTAGTCTGTCAAGCTCCATATCGATCAATTTTGAAGTGGGGAGAAAACAGCCACAAGCAACAGCGCGGGCGATCGCCTCCAAGCATATTACTCTATGTTACAGATTAACTACATACTTGGAGGATGGATCGGAAACGCTATTCTTCGTTAGTTGACTGAAAGTGGCTGTTCGCCGTGGTCGTTGTCTTCCACCACGTCGAAGGCTACAACAAAGTGACCCCCTACGTGAGTTTTCATTTGAATGAATCTTAGAGCGGTTTCAGCGTCAGAGCGGTTGGCGTATCGACCAACTACGCGGCTTTTTTCACATTGTCCAAGCTTGCAAATTACCCAGGGTTTCTCCGCTGGGCGTAAAGTTTTTGTCATGATAAATATGCCCTCCTATGGCACGTACATGGGAGTGGAAGACGCCTCAAGTAGGTGCTTGCAACACTTATCTGAGACGCATAGGTCGCTCCCTTTCGAGGGGGCGATCGCTCTATTTTTAAGGAATATACCACTGGTGTCTTCCCTATGTCCATCCATGATATACAGAGAAGGGATATTTAGGAGAAGAAAATGCCTCGATTTCAAGTAGGCAGTGTTGACCTTGCAGAGGATGAAATTGACTGGCTGAAAGCTGTGATCAACCTCAATAGCACATCAGCACGCGCCCAAGTTGGTCAAATTTTACAGGGTCATTTGCTGCGTTTTAAGCCTCATTACAAGCGCAAAATTTCTTACACGGCTAGAAAGTATGGACTAACTTTCGACGAATGCTTTAAGCGGCTGGTAGCTGGTTCTCTTGAGGGACTGCCAGTTGTTGAGGAAGCGCCAATTAGAGAAGCTGAGGAATTTTCAAATTTTGGAGTAGAAGTTGATGCAGATACAACAGAACAAACAACCACTGACTGATAGTCAGACGTATGCCATCGCACGACTGTTACTGACTCACCCTGAGTTTGGATTGCTCCATAGTGCGGTTGAGACATCAGATTTAGCTCTGATTGACCAAGCGATTGACCTCTTAGCCCGTGCTGCTGGTGGTGAGAGCATTACCCGTGATGATTGGACAGATTTAAAACGGGAGAGCTTGAAGTATGTCGGTAGTGATATTGCAGACACAATCAGCCGTATTGCTAGTGCGATGAGAACCCCTGATATTTCTCTTTCAGGACTTAGAGATGCTGCTGAAAAGACTATTTCTGTTGCTTCTGTGGCTGCCTCTCATAGGATAGCTGGTCAGGTTCAGGCTGAAATTCAGTCTATTCTCTAGGAAAAAAGTGAGTGCCATCTATCACGGTGTGGCACTCATTGGTTTACACAAGGAGATTTTAGCGAATGACTAGCATTGATATCAGTCAGTTACCGTCTTTACCGTTATCTGAGGGCGATAATTTGCCGAGTTGTACGGCGATTTATTTTGTTTCCTTGGATTCTGGCGAATTGCTTTATGTGGGTAAGGCTGTAAATCTTTACACTCGATGGAGGTCTCATCATCGTTGCAAACAACTTGAGTCTCTGCAAAATGTTTATATTTCTTGGATTGAAGTTGAGTCTTCAGTGAACCTTGATGACCTTGAGGCTAACTTCATTGCTAGTTTTCAACCAAGGCTCAATGGCACGGTTATTCCTACGGAGCCAAAACCTGCGAAACAATGTGAATATGAATACATTACTGGGAGGTATGGAGATTGGTTTGTTGAGTGTGCGAATGAGATTGGCATGACTGCTGAAGATTTTGACATCGCTGTAAATGGCTAGAAGGATGAAATTTTAACGCTCGCGTTGTCTAAATTTGTCTCTGACCCTGGTTATCAGGCATTAAAGAATGCCAGCTTGCAGGTCAAATCTGAAAAGTACGGTGTGTCAGTGAGAGAGTTGATCGGCAAAATTTTTGGAGTTTATAAAGCTGCTACTAGAGGCCAGTGGTTGAGCTAGTGATCGCAAGCTGCCTTATGCTCATATGATAGCGATACGAGAGCAAAGTGAAATTCAGTCTGTCTCGTAATTGTCTCTTTAGTTTTAGCAAGAATCCAGCTAATTTAGGCTGGATTTTTTATGTTGGACAAAGAGTGGAAAAGGTGAAGAAGAATAAGATTGAGTGGTGAGTTGATTCATCCCCCAGCTCCAAGAGCGACATCAACCAACAACAGACAACGGACAACTAATAATGAGGATAATCAGTCATGGCGGTGATGATTCCTGATTCAATTCCTGATAAAGCAAGTGTTGGAGAGAAAAAGCTCTATACTGTGCTGCGCGATCGCCTACCAGATGATTTCCTCGTCTTGTATGAACCGATAGTAAGCGACCTGTATCCAGATTTCATTATCTTAGGATCAGCTTTCGGGCTGCTAATTGTCGAGGTCAAGGGTTGGTACGCCAACCAGATTATCAGAGCTGACAACAATTTTTTCGAGATCAGGCAAAAGCGAGGCTACACCGAACGAGTTGAAGTTCAGCAATCCCCTCTGCGTCAGGGCAATAACTACCTAGCCTTAGTTCTGGATAAACTCAAGGGCTACTCGATTCTGACTCAACCTGATGGCAACTACAAAGGTAAGCTGGCTTTCCCAGTTGGTGTAGGTGCAGTTATGTCCAATATCACCGAAGCTCAAGCCCGTGACGAAAACATTTATCCATTGCTGAAGAAGCCCCAGGTTGCCTATCGGAATGAAATGCTGGCGTGGATGGAATTGGGGGAACGCGAGCTAATTAGTCGGTTCCAAGCTATGTTTAGCACCTGGTTTTCCTTCAATGCGCTCTCCGATGACCAAATCAGCACGATTAAAGGTGTGCTTCATCCAGAGATGAAGATTAAAGAAGTACCTGCTACCTCTTTGAGCGTTCCTTCAAGAATAGAAGTACCATCAAGCAGCTCAGTAATTGTCGGATTGGACATTGAGCAAGAGAAAATGGCGCGGGAGATGAAAGACGGTCATCATATATTCTCTGGGGTAGCTGGTTCTGGTAAGACCTTGATTTTACTGTGTCGGGCTAAAGCGCTGGCTAACCGTTTGCTAGAGCATCGCATCCTTATCTTGTGTTTCAACATTCCCCTGGCCTCTTATCTGCGATCGCTCCTGCACGGTGACGACCAAAACCCCCAATACAGAGAGCGCATTGAGGTCAGGCACTTCCACGACTGGGCGCGAGCGCTCATGGGGCGTTTACCCAATCCACAACAATTCAACAACAATGACGAAAAATACAACCAGTTTATAGGCGTTCGGGTGCTATCTATTTTGCAGCAGCAGCCCCCAGACTCCAAGTGGGATTCGGTACTGGTGGATGAGGCTCACACGTTCTCGCCCAACTGGTTCCGGTGCTGTGTTGCCGCCTTGAAAGACCCCAGCAATGGCGATCTGATGATAGTTTCTGACGGCTCTCAGCGTCTCTATAAGCGTCGAAAATTTGCCTGGAATTCTGTGGGAATTAAAGCTCAGGGACGAACCAAACATCTGACACGCAACTACCGCAACACCCAAGAAATTCTCACCGCGGCCTGGAACGTTGTCAAACCTACCTCTAACAGTGAAACCCCTGTAGATGATGACATTACCTTCCCGGTAGTCGAACCTAGTGCAGCGCTGCGGCATGGCTCTAAACCGATGCTGCATCTAGTTTCATCAAAAGTAAGGGCAGTGGAAGCGTTAGTAAAGCAGGTGCAGCAGCTCTCCCAGTCGGGTTACGCACCGGGGGATATTGCTATCATCTACCGCCAGAAAGCCCGCAGTGATAGTGCCTTGCTCAAGGGGATGATCAAGCAGCTTAATGACTTGGGCCTGAGAACTTATTGGATTACGGAAAGCCATGAGACAAAGCTAAACTACAGCGTTAAAATACCTGGTGTGCGGATTGTCACAGCCCTGTCGTCGCTGGGCTTAGAGTTTAAAGTTGTTCTTATCCTGTGGGTGGAACAGTTTGCCGATTGCTGCTCTCCCTCTCAAGAGAAATCAGCCCTGGCTCGACGGCAGCTCTATGTGGCCATGACTCGCGCTGTTGATGAGTTGCATCTGTTTGGTAGTGGTTCCGCAGCAATTTTAGATGAATTGGAACTTTCGTTAGCGATTTGACATGGTGCCGGAGATGGGCTTTACCGTGGGAAAATTACTTTACGCAGTCCGCATAACTCAGAAGTGAATATGTCCGAGGTGGTCACTATCTGACGTTTGTCCCTAAAGACACGCCTGATCAACAGTATCGTATGGTATTTGAGACGGATGGCAAGCGGGTAAAGTTGATTCGAGCGGGTAGACTTCCTGAAGTTGAATACATTGAGGGGTGCGCTTAAAGTCATGAGTAAGGTCTGAACATAATGCCCTCAAGTGGGTAATTTAATTGTTATAAGTAATGCCAGTCCTACATCACGACCCCGTCATCTATCACGAATACGACCATTCAGAGCGGCATCTACTGTCCCAGTGAAGAGATTTTCTGGAACGGTCATTTTCTGACCTTAGATGGCGTCTCTATCCCGGCTCAAATTACCCGAAAGCTGGCGGTGAGTCAAGATTAAACAAAAGGGTAAGTTCATTAGGAATAAGCACTACCGCACTCCAACAGATGTTTGAGTTCAACCCAGTTAAAAACAAGCCTCCACTTCCCTCACTGACCAATCGAGAAATCGAGCAATACCTAGCCAGTGGACTGTTTCGTGGTATTGGGAAAAAGACCGCGGCTCTGCTGGTTTCTCACTGGGGGAAAGCAACTCTCAACATCTTGGAATACTTTCCAGAGCAACTCTCTCAAATTCCTAAACTTTCTCAGTACCGTATCGCCGCTATCACTTTAGCCTGGAAGGAAAGCCAATCCAACCCAGTACGGGGAGTGTACGCTTGGTTGTTGGGACTGGGAATTCCCTTGGGGTTAACCTTGAAGTTGGGCGAACGTTACGGGCACCAAACCGAAGCTGTCCTCAAGAGTAACCCTTATCGCATCCTTGAGGAAGTCGAGGGGATTGGGTTTAAAACCGCCGATGCCTTAGCCATAGCCATTGGCATTTCTCCTGATAACATTGAACGTTACTCTCAAGGAATTCTCCAAGTCTTAAAAGATGCTCTTAAGCAAGGGCATTGTTTTGTCCCTGAAGCCCAACTGCAAATCCTAGCGTTGGAAGTCCTAAAAGGTGCCAACCATACCCCCGACCCATTTGATGTGCAAACAGCCACTCAAAGGGCGCTGACGAATAAAACCCTAGTAGAAGGCAACACTTGTGGCAGCATCTACCTAAAGCCTGTTTACCGCGCCGAACTTAACGTTGCCAGATTAGTTAAAGCCTTCCTCGCTCAACAAGAGCAGCCGACTGAACATCTGGAACACTGGTTGCATCAATGGGAACAGGTTTCTTACCGAGAATTCCAGCGTATGTCACCAGAACAGCGTAATGCTATGTATAAAGCTTGGGCACATCCCATGAGTATTCTCACAGGTGGCCCAGGACGAGGGAAGACCCACATCCTCAAATACTTAGTGCAGTGGCTGTGTTCCAGAGGAGTCAAACTAGCACTTGCCGCGCCAACGGGGAAAGCCGCCGCCCGAATGAAAGACGCTACTGGATACAAAGCACAAACTATTCACCGCCTTTTACAGTGGCAGGGGCATGGTCAGTCCTTCCGCTACAACCAAGACTATCCCTTGCCGATTGACTGGTTGATTGTGGATGAATTTAGCATGGTGGATTTATTCCTATTTAACTCCCTGCTGAAAGCCCTGCAACCGACCACAAGAATCTTAATCGTCGGCGATGCTAACCAACTCCCCAGTGTGGGAGCTGGGATGGTACTGCGGGACTTGATACTATCGGAATTAGTACCGACGACCCAATTGCAAACCATCTATCGCCAACAGCACGAAAGTCCGATTATCTACGCGGCGGAAGAGGTTCTTATAGGAAAAGTGCCAGCATTGCATCAGTTTAACCAGCCGAGTCAGTGGATGGATGTAGGGGACTGCGCCATGCTGTGCCGTTCAACTGCTAATTCCACGGCTGATGCCATTGTCGAATTGGCTATTCAGATGAAAGCCGACAACATCGACTTGAACCAACAGTTGATGGTATTAGCACCTCAGAAACAGGGAGCCGCTGGGGTCAAAGCCTTGAATGCTCGCTTGCAGCCCATCTTCAACCCGAAACGGGATGGGGAGCCAGAAGTGGTGACGGGAGAGGTGGTTTACCGAATGGGCGATCGCGTAATTCAACGGGTTAATCGTTACGATACCACTCCGGCGGTGATGAATGGAGAGGGGGGTTGGGTTGTCGCCGTGGAAATTAAGCAGCAACGGGTGACGGTGGAATTTGAGGGCGGTGCGATTGTTGATTATTTGCCGGGTAACTTCGAGCAAATCATGCACGCCTTTTGTCTGACCTGCCATAAGTCTCAAGGCAGTGAATTTCCCTTGGTGATTATGCCTCTACTGCTATCTAACCGATTGATGCTCACTCGTCAGCTGCTTTACACCACCATGACTCGTGCGGTGGGGACGTTTATTGCGGTGGGACAGCTTGAAGCTCTCCGTGCTGCGGTAGCTCAAGACAAACCCACTCGCCGCTACACGCAGTTAGCGACATTTCTACTAGCTTCTGAAGACGATTTGACGGGGGCTATGGGGAGCTTGGGTACAGGAGGTGGTGCGAACCTTGGGAAACAAAAACCAACGGTAACCATTGCCAGTCGATTGCGGGAGCGAAAACTCTCTAGCACCAAAGGGCAAATGACTTCTATCGGCAGTTTGGCGTTGCGACTCTATGAGGATAAGTTTGGACATCGCCCGTCGAAACAATTGGAAGTTGTGGAGGGAATGCGGTTTAATACTTACCACTACGGAGTAGAGGCGGTGGACTTGATTGACCGAGCGATTGACTTAGTTTTGAATTCATAAAGTCACAGCGATTGTCTCTTCCCCTGCTCTCACTGGAGAGTGCGACACAGGTCTACCGCTCGGTAGCTGGCATCTGTCGCAATTGCTATATATAGTAGTAACTAAAACACATCGCACGATATCTGGTGTGACGGCGGCCTCTTGAGGATGGGATTCAAGCCGAGTGTTACCCTAGCTTTTTATTGAAAAGAGTGCGGCCTCAAGAACGACTTCTATGGAACAATCCTCTATAGCTACCTCTTCCTTTGCCGCTCCCGATGAATTTGTGACTTCAAAAGTCAATAATCTGATGACTGTTGACTTTGAGCGTGCTACTCTAGCTCCCGCTAGAACTCTTGAAACAAAAGAAATTCGGTTCGATTACGAGGAGTTGTTCCCCAGCGCTTCCGTTGAAGCGACACAACCGCTTATTTCATTAACTCCAGAACTTATCAACCGTCGTTGTTACTGGCGCTCTTACTGGCCTGCTACTCAGGTCTTTCGGATTAAAAAGATTAACGTAGACAACAATACCGTCTACTTGAATATTGTGTATCGCTGGGTGAGTGCTGATGATATTTCACTGCTTGTGGCACTTATACCGAGCGCGTCCACCGCACGATATCGAACTGGCTCATGCTGACCTGCCTTTTTGAAAAATAGCTCTTTGGGGAAGTCTACTTCTATATGCTGCGTCCTGTTGACCTCTGGAAACTTTCAGCCGCAAGCGGTACTTTAGACATCTCCGGCTCTCGCAGATTCAGCGACCTTGGTACAAGGATGGACGGTTAATAGCTTTAGACATGATTCTGGTATAGCTCAAGCTAGCGCTCGCGTGTGACAGTTGCGTAAGTCCTGTACTTATTTAAGAATGCTGCTTTCTTCGTAGACCAGTATTTCAAAGAACTAGAAACCGCATTTTTATAAAGAAAAATTAAGCCATTTAATGAATTTAATTAATTTAGCTTATCGTTTGTGCTGTTCAGGCGATTCGTTTGCATTGAGGGGTGCGCTTAAAGTCATGAGTAAGGTATCAACATAATGCCCGAAAGCGGGTAATTTTAATTGTTATAAAGTTCTACTATCCTGTTGCCACCGTGAAGAATACACCTGATTCAACGTATAAAGTTCTCATTGGTCGGTAAGTTAAGCCTCATCACTCAATGGAGTCAGCCAGTAGCTCTGTCAGTTCACATTGCAAATTACTGCGATTGTCGTCGTAAATCATTAAGGTTTCAATCTTGGCGTGACGACTCAAGCGCTGTACCGCTCGGACGTTGCCGCCAGATTTATCTAAGGCATGAGTGATAGATCCGTGTCTGATACGGTGAGGGGACATCTTTTTACTAATCCCCGCCGCCAAGCAGCTCTGTTCTACAATCTGTCGAATTGCCTCTCCTGTCAGCCGATGACCCGATTGATTGTAACTAACAGAACAAAATAGAGGCGCGTTCAGGTTTAAACACTTTCGCTCGTTTAACCACTCCAGCAGCGCGTTTATCGTGGCATTACTCAGGGTAATGATTTCCCTGTGGGTTCCCCTCCCCTTCCCTAGAATCGCCAGCGTCCTTGCATTAGGGTCAAAGTGAGAGATATCGAGTGATACCACTTCATTGCGACGAAGAGCATTACTCCAGAGTAAATGAAGGATAGCGTAGTCTCGCTTACCCTTTAGCGTTGTGCGATTGCAAGTATTCAGTACTTTCTTAAAGGCAATAGCGCTAATCCCCGTGGTGTCTCTGTAGGACTTGCTTTTCTCGCCTCGGATATCAGTGAGCGTATAGTCACACTTGCCAATTTTGCGGGCATAGTCCACCAAGCTGCGGATTGCCGCTAGCCTCCGATTAACAGTTGCCTCCTTCAAGCCTTTCTCAATCAGTGTCGCCTTGTATTTCAGTACTAAGGAAATAGCCGCAAATCTATCCAACCCCAGAAACTCGGCCACCAGGGTTGGCGTCGCTTCTCCCGCCGCCACCACTCTAAAGAAGTCTTTCAAATCCCGCGCATAGGCTAACCGAGTATTTAGCGATCGCTTATCTGCCAGCAACTCAGCCACTAAATCTCGTTGAGTAGCTTGTGACAACAATGTTGCAGGCTCTGCTTGAACTAAAGACCCTGCATCTACGAAGGCATGACTACTCGACTTGCCATAATAGTAATTTAAGCAAGTATGTTCCTGGAGTTCTGTGTTCCCATCCTGGGGGTCAGTTTGATTCGTTAGCATTTGAGAGCAAATACGAGGGGGACGAGAGTTGGTTTGGCGACGTTGAGCAAAATGGAGGTAACTTAAATAACTATGGCAAAGAAACCTGTTCTCCATCCCTACGCTGACCGTCTTTCTTTTGAACACCTGCTACTCTTAATTGCAACGCTGGTGCAGTACCCAGGTGTTTGTTGCTGCGACTCCCTCGCTGAATCCGCAACTGGAAAGCACCACAACGCCTTAGACGCCGTCCAATCCAAGTTGCGACAAGTTGCAGGAGGGGCGGTGGGAGTCGAACTGCCAGAAGGATATCCCACTACACCGACAATTCGTAAAGACTTGCAAACCCTACAGGACTAAGGCAATAACGACATCCCACCCCGGTTAATTGTGGCTGACCTTGGGGCAAGCTGGGCGTCAGGTGGCTGCTGACAAAGCAAGAGAATATAGACGTATTGTTCTATTTTTGTCAAAGGGTTTTATTTTTAACCTTCAATGGAAGGAAAAACCTATCAGACAAGACACTAAATTTTAGTTGCTGTTGTACGTCTTTGTTTGTCCAAAGTCCAATCATAATAACTAGTTTAGCAGACTTTGACTAAGCTATTGCGTTTTAGTTAAACCTCCCCCTGCCTCAACCCCTGCCAACACCTCATACCGCCCAAACTCTGATTGCCCTGTAGTACCTTCGACGGTTACAATCATTTTGATGAATCATCTTCATTTTTTTCGTAAATGAAGTTCAAAATATCAGTGAAATAAGAAAGACAAATGAAATATAGAAAATTGGGTGACAGCGAATTGCGTCTTTCTGAAATCAGTCTTGGTTCCTGGGGTATTTCTGAGGGTGTAGAACAGCAAAATGCAGAGGCTTGCATTTACAAAGCCTTTGACGTAGGTATTAACTTCATTGATACTTCTAATTCTTATGCGGCTGGTGGTGCTGAGTCATTTCTGGGGGAAGTATTACAAGGAATTGAGCGATCGTCGTATATTCTAGCGACCAAGGTCTTCTTCCCCATGTCACCTACTGACCGAGGACTGTCAGCCGCCCAGATCAAAAAACAAATTGATGCTTCCTTAAACCGATTGCGTACCGATTATGTTGACCTGTATCAATGCCATCGTTACGATCCGAATACACCTTTGGAGGAAACAATGACGGCACTCACTGAGGTAGTGCGTCAGGGAAAAGCTCGTTACATTGGCTTTAGCGAGTGGAGTCCAGAGCAAATTCAAGCGGCGTTCAATCTTGCTGATGTTGAACGCTTTGTTTCTAGTCAGCCTCAGTATTCTATGCTGTGGCGCGACCCGGAAGCTGAAGTGTTTCCCTTGTGTGCAGCTAATGGTGTTGGTCAGATTGTCTGGTCGCCATTAGCTCAAGGTGTACTTACAGGTAAATACCAGCCAGGACAAGTTCCACCTCAAAATTCTCGCGCTGCAAATGAAAAAATGAATTGGTTTTTGCTGGAGGAGTTGTTTAGTAATGGCATTCTAACAGCAGTACAGAAACTGAAACCCATTGCCCAAGACTTAGGGTTGAGTATGTCACAGTTAGCTCTGGCTTGGGTACTACGTTCTGAGTATGTATCTTCAGCCATTATCGGTGCTAGTCGTCCAGAACAAATTATTGATAACGTTGCTGCATCAGGAGTACAACTGAATGCGGATGTATTGGCAGCAATTGACCAGGTACTGCTATCAGTGGTTCACAAGTAAGGAGAGATTTTTATCAGCCAACAGGTTTTCTTCTTTTACTAGCGTATCCAAAATTAATTGGGCAGCTAGCTTGTGTCCAGCAACATTCCAATGAGAATCTATATCAAAATAGAGTTTCTCATCTTCACTGTGATGTCTAAATGCTTCCGTTAAATCGACACAGACAGTATTCTTTGACTTGGCTAGTTGACATAATTGCTGATAAGCCTTGTACTCTATATCAAGATAGTCAAGACCGCTGGGAAATAATTTTATATACTCCTTGATATTAGCTGATTCTTTTGTGGGAATCAAAAATATTAGGAGTTTAGTGTTAGTTTTATTAGCAATTTCTATCACCCGTAAAATAGCTGACTCAACCTGTCTTTTAGCCGTTGATGTCAGATAGTCTCTACTCACACCAATCCCACCAATGTAATAACTCTCTAAACCAAGTCTCTCTGGATTGTAAAAAAAGAAACCTTTTTCAGATCTTGTCCCGTCGGATTCATTGTTAGATTTAGTTATCGTTTGTTTATAAAAACCTATAAGTTGATATAAAAAAGTTTTCTTATACCATGCTAATGATTCATACTTATATTGATTAACACCACTCAGCTCATAGAATTTTTTCAATTCTTCTGAAGAAATTAAATTTTTAAAATCATTAGAATATAAAGATAAAATCGCAATCTTAGGTTTATATTTGGTCACCCAGTTGCGAAACAATATTTCGTATTGTTCAAGTCCATAACCGGGTATTCCTAAATTAATTACAGATTGCTCAAGTCCTGCTTCTACAAGTGAAGGAAAAGTTTTTTCTTGTTCTAAAAATAGCCCCCAAGTAAAGGAATCTCCAAGAAAATAGATATCAGACTCAGTATAATCTTTGTTGCGATTACGAAAACCATATTTATCGGTATTAATGGCTACATTTACTCCACCTCCTTCCTCCCAAAAATTATGCATACTTCGCAAATTGTTCGGTTTAGCTTTGAAGCCAAGCTGTGCATCAGGCTCCAAAAAACTGTGATAGAAATCATGCATAAAAACAAGAGTTTTAGGAATAGCAACTCCTGTTGCAACAGCAAAACCTTCAACTATCAACAGCCCAGCTATAACTCCAGCTAGGATGAGTAGCAGCTTTTGCAACCAAGATGTGAGCGTTTTCATGAATTGAGCCCGGATTTAGAACAAGGTATAGATAAATGGTGCGATCGCAGAAGATTGAGCAAAAACAATCAATGCTCCTAAGGAAACTAAGGTGACAATCAAGGGGATTAGCCAGTAATTTCTTTGCTGATTGATAAATCCCCCCAAATCTTTGAGAAAATCCCAAGTGTCTTTTAGCATTAGAATGGCTTCTCCATACTTTCTTTAGTTTTGATTTTGCTGGTCAACGCATAACTAGATAAGTTCGGCTCGAAACTCCGCATCATTGAGTCTCGATTGAGCAGCCGCTTGATTAGTGCCATAGGGCAGATAATCACATAGAAAACTATACCAAGAATCAACCGTGTTTGTATCCATCCTAAAACTAGTCCAATCCTCATCCAGATTTGGTAAACAAAATTTAAAGTTGCCGGGGCAACGATAGCCCAAATCCACAGAAATATACCAATAACCCACGGCAAGACTGGCAGAGAATGATGGCGGAAAACTGGTAATATAAAACCAAATAGAACCGCTACAATTGCACCGCCAATAAGTCCAAATTCACGGAATCCTTTGTTGTCAAGTTCTTTTATTTGCTCCATATTAATCTAATTCAAACTCCTTTTGCCAAGAATCATCCTGTGTCTGAGTTGGCTGTTCTGATTTGGCTAATAAGAAATTTTCTAGAACTAAATAGTCCATCTCAGTTCTCATAAAACACCGATAGGCATCTTCTGGAGTACAAACAATTGGCTCACCACGAACATTAAAAGAAGTGTTTATGAGTACACCACACCCAGTTCGTGCCTGAAAATGGCGAATTAACTCGTAGTAACGGGAATTCGTTTCCTGGTGAACTGTTTGAATCCGAGCCGAATAATCAACGTGAGTGACCGCTGGAATCTGGGAACGCTCGATGTTTAACTTATCGATCCCAAACAGTTGTTCCTGCTGTTGGCTTATGGAAAAACGAAGTTCTTCTTTGACTGGTGCTACCAGCAACATATAGGGGCTAGGACGGTCAATATCAAAGTAGTCTCTTACTTTTTCGGCTAAGACTGAAGGAGCAAAAGGACGGAAAGATTCTCGATATTTAATTTTCAGGTTCATCACCGACTGCATTTTAGGATTGCGAGGATCGCCAATAATCGAACGACTCCCCAAAGCACGGGGTCCAAACTCCATCCGTCCAGAGAACCAACCGACGACGTTACCCTGCTCTAAAATTGTGGCTAGGTGAGGCATGAGTTCGCGATCGTCAAGTTGTTGATAATGGGCATTAACTGAATTGAGATACGAAAGAATCTCGGCTTCACTAAAGCTAGGACCGAGATAGCTACCCCGCATGGAATCAGCATTTTTGGGGATGCGTGCTTTTTCATGGTACTGATGCCAAACAGCTAAGGCGGCTCCTACTGCACCACCTGCGTCTCCAGCCGCAGGTTGAATCCAAATATCTTGGTAGTCCGTTTCTCGCAAAATTCGTCCGTTAGCGACGCAATTCAGGGCAACACCACCTGCTAAACAGAGATAATCAGTATTTAGTTCTTGTTTAATTGTTCTGGCTAGACGGAGAACCACTTCTTCAGTTACTCGTTGAATGGAACTGGCCAAATCCATTTCTTTTTGAGTAATTTTGCCCTCTGGTTGACGGGGTGGTGCGCCAAATAGGGTATGAAACTTATGGTTAGTCATGGTTAATCCAACTGTGTAGTTGAAGTAATCCATATTCAACCGAAAAGTACCATCGTCTTTGACGTCTAATAGATTGTTCAAGATGTGGTTTACATATTTGGGTTCACCGTAGGGAGCCAAACCCATGAGTTTGTACTCTCCTGAATTAACTTTAAAACCTGTGTAGTACGTGAAGGCTGAATAGAGCAAACCGAGGGAGTGAGGAAAACGAATTTCCCATTGGGGCGTGAGTTGATTTCCTTCGCCCAACCAAACAGAGGTAGTTGCCCACTCGCCTACACCGTCCAAACAAAGTACACCAGCACGGTGATATGGACTGGGAAAAAATGCTGAAGCAGCATGGGCTTGATGGTGTTCGGTAAACAAGAGAGGGGGTAATTCCGCGCTTTTGCATTCCGCTAGTTTTGCTAACTCTTTTTTGAGAACTGTCTTGAGATACAGCTTTTCTTTGAGCCAAATTGGCATCGCAGTAATAAAAGAGCCTATTCCCTTTGGCGCATAGGCTAAATAAGTTTCCAATAGACGCTCAAATTTGATTAATGGCTTGTCATAAAAAACAATTTGCTCTACTTCTTTTAAGGAGATAGCTGCCTGTTTTAAACAGTAGGCGATCGCCTGTCCTGGAAAACCAGCATCATGCTTTTTTCGCGAAAAGCGTTCTTGTTGAGCAGCGGCAACAATTTCGCCATCGACCACTAAAGCGGCGGCACTGTCGTGATAGTAAGCTGAAATTCCTAAAATGTGCATCTTAATAACTTTAAACTTCAACAAGTCTAAAAACTATTTGAGTCGAACTGGAAACTCAAGAATACAGACAACTTTACAATGTAATAGCAGTCGTGTATAATTTACCAGTTAATGTAAGAATGATATCCTATGGATAGCCTGACTAATAAGGAAGTGGTTAGACAGTTTTTTGAAATCTATAACAATCAAGATTACGAAGCGGCGTACAAATATATTGCGCCAAATTATATAGATCATGGGCTACCTCAAGTGCGAAGCGTCGAGGATGCGGTTGAGATATTGAAGGCGACTCACAAAGCCTTTCCAGATATCAAAGTGGTGATTGACGATCTGATTGAGGAAAATCACAAAGTTGTATTTCGAGGTCACTTTACAGGTACGCACCTAGGTGAGTTTGTTGGTATGGCTTCCAGTGGAGTGAAAGTAGAATTTGAGGCGTTAGAGATATTCAAGATTGAGAACCAGAAGATTACGGAATCTTGGGGATATTGGCCCCTTTCGGCAATTGTAAGCCAGATTCAGGCTTCCGAGAAGCTTTAGCCGTAATTCTATGCGTGTAATACAGTAGATTCGGCAGCCTGAGAATGAATTTAGAAAAACAAACTCCAATAGCTAAGCAAAATCCCCCAATTTGGTTAAAAGTATTAGTAATTTTCCTGATTGGGATAGGGATCTTCTTTCGCTTTGCCCATTTGGATCAAAAAGCGATCTGGTACGATGAAGCTTTTACCCTCCTAGCGGTTTCTGGTCATACTGTCACTGAAATACAACAAGAAGTCCTTGATGAGGGCGTAATTCCTGTTGCGGTCTTGGATAGATATCAACACCTTAACCCAGACCGAGGCATCAGCAATACTGTTCGCTATCTAATGACCTCAGACCCACAGCATCCTCCCTTGTACTATACGGTGGTGAGATTGTGGGCGCAAGTATTTGGGGATTCAACCGCTGGGGTGAGGAGTTTATCAGCGGCGATCAGTCTATTGATATTTCCCAGCGTGTATTGGCTGTGTTTAGAGTTATTCGAGTCTCCAGTTGTGGGATGGGTGGCGATCGCTCTAATGGCTGTTTCTCCCTTGCAAATTTTCTTAGCTCAAGATGCACGCCAGTACGGTTTGTGGATGGTAACAATTCTAGTATGCAGTGCTGCCTTGTTGAGAACTCTCCGACGGGAAACTTTCTTTAACTGGGCAATATATGGTCTGACCCTAGCTGTGGGACTGTATACCCATTTATTGACCGCTTTAGTAGCAATGGCTCATGGCATTTATGTGGCTTCTCAACAACGCTTTCGCTTTAACAGAACTCTTGTCAATTATCTGTTTGGAACTATAGTTGGGCTATTTATTTTTCTTCCTTGGATATTTGTATTTATCGCTCATATCAGCACAGCAAAACAACTAACGTCTCATTTATCATTCTACAAATTAGATAATACCTTCGATTTAATTGCCATTTTACTGACTCAGATTACTCGAATATTTTTTGACGTTAATTTTAGTAGTTATACCCCTTTAGTTAATAAATCGTTTTGGGAAATAGGTCATGTACATTACCACATTATAGCTGGAATATTTTCTTCAATTTTAATATTTTATATTTGGTATTTTTTCCGCAAAGAAAGGTTTACTAAATTTAGTTTTTTTCTAATTCTTTTAGGGGGAGTCCCATCTGTCTGCTTGCTGTTACCAGATCTGATTTTGGGAGGAATTCGCTCCACTGTTTTTCGGTATCAGTTGCCTTTATACCTCAGCATTCAAATTGCTGTTGCTTACGTTTTAGCTGTCTATATATTCTCGGAGAAGCACTGGCACCCAAAAATCTGGCAATGTTTAATGGTTGGATTTCTGCTGGCTGGACTAGTATCAGATGTGATGCTCTTTAAAGCTGATACCTGGTGGCTACAAATCGGTAATCAATATTCTATAGCAACATCCAAATATATCAATAAATTTGATAATCCTTTATTATTAAGTAGCAACCATATTTATAATATCGGAAGCTTGCTAATCTTAAATCATCTTCTCAATTCAAACATCAATTTACTAATTGTGCAAGATGACCGCATGCCACGGCTCCCCCAAGAAGTCGGCAATATCTTTTTGTTTGATTCTGATATGACGAATAGCCAAAACTTGCTTGCTCGATTTAAGGAAGATAAAACCTATTCACTTAGGTTAATTGACGAGCCACTCACAGAACTGTGGGAAGTCGAAAAATTTCAGAAAGAATAGAAACAGAAAGAATAGAAAATGTTTTTGAACTGGGAGAAGTAAGTTAAATGTGTCAAGAACATCAGGGGAGTGAAATTAGAGAAGTAAAAGGAAGATTATGACGCTGTAGCATTGACCTGATAATCCTCAAACGTCACCTCGAATCCATCTCCGTCTGGGGAGGCACACATAACGCCTACTTGAAGCGTTTCATAGGGTAAATAGGTCATTCTGAGCATTGCATAGTTAGCAGCTTCATTTAAGTAGAAAATTTGGATAGCTTCTTTACAGCGTTCAACCCGCAAGTGTAAAACATCAGGGGGATTCGGCAAGGGAATGACTGACCAATCTGAATAGTCATGGGTAACGACAGCACTCAGATTTTGTACACCATCAACATACTCAATGCCTGTCTTGAGCCAATGCTTTTCATCGGCACGCAGCATGATGCCTGCCTGGTCGTAGAGAGCCTTGTAATTGCCGCGTATTTTGACATCAACAACAAAATCAGTGCTGATGGAATCAAAGTAAAAATGTCCGGTGTCACGAATAAACCCATAATGGGTAATTCGCCAGAAATCTGTTTTGGGAGAAGTTTTGACAATCAAGCGATCGCCTGAGTCGGTCCATTGGGAGGGTTCATTGAGCCATTGCATAGAGTTTCATCCAGTTCAAAATACTTGATTACCAGTGGTGTCAGGTGCTTTCTATCTTTTGTTTAGACTACGCTATCAAGCGTTAAACAATCAAACTTTAACCGTTCACCAATGCTGTTGGACTAAGTATTCTAAGCCCAAGCGAGAGGAAAACATCAGAGAGCAAGAACCTTGCTCTCCGGGTAACAGTCCATGTTCCAGCAGAGCCTCAGCTTCAGCTTTACTGCGAATGCGAATCAAACGAGAATGCTCTTCCCACTGACCCGATTGAAAATGGCGATCGGGCATTTCCGTTTGCACCACAAAGACCAAATCAACTTCCCCCGTCATAGGGTTGCCAGACATGCCAACAAACCGAGTATTCGTGTCATTTAAGGTCATGGCAACATTCACTTCTTCCCACAACTCCCGTTGAGCATCTTGATAAAAATTGATGTCTTGAACTGTAGAAGAAAATGTAGCCCAACCCGCCACAAAATTGAGAACGCCTGTGTAATCCGATGAAGTCAACCGCCTACCAATGTAGACATTACCATCCGTAGTCAGAGGAACCACCGCAACCCCAATTCCTCTGGCAAAATAGGCGTAGGGATCTTGGTAAGTTGTCAGTCCACGCATCATCAGCTTTAGTGCTTCCAGCGAACTACGAGTCAGATCCAGACGACAACGTGGATAGCTAGTGGGTCCAACTTCCACGATGAAGGTGTCTTGACTACGAGACCAGAATCCAGCCACTCCTGCCCCAGACCAGCGGACTTTGCGATCGTCATAACTTCTGGGTTTGGTGCCATCTGCGAGGAGACCACTACGAATCTGGGGATTAATCACAGTTTCCAAGTAAGCATGGAACCGCCTGTCAAGCGGCTCATCATTAAGATTTTGAGGACTATGTCCCTCCCGCACCTGAATTCTGGTTACGCCTGCCACCTCACTGGGATGGATCAAGTGAAGAAAGTCGCGACCTGCAATGAGTGCCTCAGATAACGCTTTGCCCTGGGGCAAATCTGCCAGACCCGCAACTACCTGCTCACGACAGGCAAGATATTCGGAGGTTTGAGGGAGGAGAGATTCAAGCACTTTCCAATCGCTCACAAAGCTGATAGAACTGGTGAATTTTGGCAATGATAAAATCTAGTTCTTCATCAGTCAAACTATAGGATGACGGCAAAGAAATTCCTCGCTCATAGGCAGATGTACTGACGGGATAGGTCATACCTGGATCAGCCCAGCCTTGATAGCAAGGTTGAAGATGAAGCGGACAGAAAAGGAGTCGAGTTTGAATTCCCTGATTGGCTAAATAGTCAGCTAGTTCAGCCCGATTTTCAGCATAGAAAGAGGTAAACCAGTGAACAGGCTTACAGCGTGGGTCGATAAAGAACGGCTTCAACTGGGGCACATCTGCTAAACCAGCCATGTAAGCTTCATAAATTTGCTGTTTGCGCTTAATAATTGCAGGTAACTTTCTGAGCTGGGCAACACCAATGGCTGCCTGCATTTCCGTCATGGCAAAATTAAAGCCAATATGTTCATGGACAAAGGTGCCGCGACGCGATCGCCCATGATTCTTAAGCCGACGGCAGGTCTGGGCAATAGTATCACTGTCGGTTAGAATAATCCCACCTTCACCACAGGTGATCGTTTTGTTGCCATAGAAGGAAATGGCACCTGCGTCTCCGTAATAGCCTACATGACGATTGTTGAACTCTACTCCGATCGCCTGTGCTGCATCTTCAATCACCTTCAACTCAAAGCGCTTAGCAAAGGCGAGTACCGCATCCATATCTGCACTTTGACCGTACAAATGGACAGGCATAATCGCTTTGGTCTTGTCATTGACCAGCGAGAAAGCTGTCTCTACATCAATGCACAGGGTATCTGCCCTAACTGGGCAAAAGACGGGCTTAGCCCCTGCCATAATCACCGCATTCGAGGAAGCAACAAAGGTCAGATTGGGGACAATCACCTCATCTTCATGACCGATATCCAGAGCCTTGAGGATGCAATATAGGGCAGCAGTACCGTTGAAAACAGCAATTGCATGCTTTGCCCCCGTTAAAGCCCTAATGCCAGCTTCAAACTCATCTGTCACCTTATTCTCAGTTAAGTAGGTTGATTCCATGACCCGCTTAACTTCTTGCCATTCACTATTGTCAATCCAAGGTTGAATTTGAGGAATCATGTCAATTGTCTTTCCTTAGAGGCTGTTTGTGAAGTAACCCTCTTCTAAGAAAACAGAATGGTTTCTTAAAGGCTGTTTCCAAAGAAATGTAAAGTAAGCAAAACTCAATGATACTGCCATTGAATAAGGATTCGTCTGATGTTGAAACAACTCTCAGAACCTCAATTTGGCTCTTAGCAATCGTTTACAAACAGCCTCTTAGAAGAGTGTTATCTACTATACACTGCTGGAGCGTATCACCTCAAGTAAAATTTAAGCAATATTGTATAAATTATTAATAAGTGATTCAGTATTATGAAGTCGGATTAGTCGAAATTTAGGAAAAATGCCAAAAAATACATAGATTTTTGGTAAAATTCAGTCTGACTAAATTGTCCCGCCCTGAACAGCTTCAGTTGATTGCAAGAGGAAGATTTTTGCTAGATCTCGAACCTATCTCTGCAAGGTTGGCTATAAAATCCTCATACACCCAATTACCTATACAAAGACTACCAGTTCCACAGTTATGGCACTAGCACAGCAGAGAATTAAAATTACCTATATTTTCACGCACCATATTCGTTGGGTTCCCTTTGAATTGGTCGCAAAATATATCGACAAGAGTAAGTTTGCAATTGACTATGTTCTTCTTAATGAAGGCGATCCGATGCTCTCCTTTTTAAGCCAGATTCATGTTCCTTGCACTGTTACTTCCTATCTGGACTATAGCAATACCCCAGAGATCGTCAAATTTATCTATGAGCACTTGATCAGAAATAAGACCGATATTGTTCAGACTCATTGGTTCGCGGGAAGCTTAGCTGGAATGCAAGCGGCTTATTACGCCCATGTTCCAGTACGAATCTTCAGCAGGGAACATCCTTCGATTAAATACTATTCGCGTCATGCTCCAAGTAAGCATCGCTTGATATGGGAATGTGCCACCAATATTATTGGTGCTACCAACTCGTGCAAGCAAGGCATGATAGAAGACGGTATACCCGATGATAAAATCACAGTTATACCAATGGGATTTGATATCAGTGAATTTGAGAATGTAGAGACTTCGCGCATTGAGCAATTGCGATCTAAGTATCTAGCCAATCATCACGGCCCTGTTATTGGTGTAGCCGCAAGGTATGTCAGATGGAAAGGAGTTGAATACGTCATTGAAGCACACAAGAAGGTTCTCGAAGCTTATCCCAATGCTATCTTAGTTCTCTCAGGTACACATACAAATCGTGCCAGCCTGGAGGAGAAAATTCGTAATGCACGCAAAGAAGACATCGTTGCGCCTCAATACGAGGACATTATCAGCATCACAGATAAGTTGTCGCAATTACCTGAGCATAGCTATATTGAAATCCCATTTGAAGAAGACCTTTTTGCCTTGTTCAGATTATTTGATGTTTTTGTCCATGTGCCTACCGATCCTTTTCAAGAGACGTTCGGTCTGGTCTATGTAGAAGCAATGCTTTCTAGAGTTCCATCTGTGATTACCCTTGCAGGTTGTGCTTTGGAGCATGCTGTACACAACGAGAATGCCTGGGTTGTTGATTACAAGAACAGCGATCAAATTGCCCAGGGGATATTAGCACTCTTAAGCGATTCCTGCCTGAAAGAAATGATCGTTAACAACGCCTTTCTCTGTGCCCAAAAATACGATATCAAGAATCATATCCAACAACTTGAGGACTTTTACATCCGTGAGCTTCAAGACCGATTGTAAAGTCAAACAAGACTAATGGTTGTGTCCTTGAGGGTTTCCATATTTTCGAGATGACTCAGATCATTCCAGACAACAAGGCTCCATTGCTCGTCAACATACTCAAAAGCGCAGAAGTTCCCATGATCTAGCTTAAAGGGACAAGTAATTCCCGTGGGAAGGCCAAGCACTTCTTGAAAAAAAAACGTCAAGATAGTACCATGAGTGACCACCACAACATTTTCCTCTAAATGTCGTTTGGCGATCGCAGTGAAAACACGAAAACTTCTTTGTCTAAGTCGCCTTAAACTTTCTCCTTCAGGGATGATATATTCAAAGCAAATCCGTTCGTAATCTTGTCGCTCCTTGGGAAACTTTTCGTACATTTCCGAAACTGTCAATCCCTGAAAGATTCCCATATTCCATTCTCCTAATTCTGAGTCAAAAATAACTTTCTTTCCACAGATTGAAGCAATGATATTTGCTGTTTGAGCAGCACGACCCAAGTCACTACTATAAAGAGTACTGAATGAAAGGCGGCGCAGGCGATCGCCAAGGGCATAGGCTTGTCGGATTCCTTTGGGTGTCAAAGGACTATCTAGCTGCCCTATTGCCCTATTCTGTAGATTCCACTCGGTTTCTCCATGACGTACAATAATCAGTTTCATTGTTTGTTATCCTTTGAATGCAGTTTTAAAGGATTATTTACAAATAATGGTTGAATATTGTGTTGAACACTAAAAGCCTTTTTAAACGCTCCTAAGTCTGGTATATCGATGACTAAGGTTTGTACTGTAGCGAGTTGGTTTTGATTATTTTGTTGAGACATCAGTCTATATCTTGATTCCAAGGCGCACTTCCTTATCAATGCGTTTCAGCATTGGTGCTGGCACCTGGCTAAAGTATTCATCAGTGGCTTTGCGCGATCCAGCCCAAGCCCCATAGTCATCAATAATCAGCACACCTCCTGTGGAGAGCCGAGGGTAGAACTGCTGCAACTCAGCGGCTGTGGATTCATACCAATCGGTATCTAGACGTAGCACAGAGATGGTTTCTGGCTTAGTCGTTTGCGATGTCTCTACAACATCGCCTTGAACAAAATGAATCTCAAACTCAAAATTATGGACGGAGAAAACTTCTTGAACCTCTTCCAATAAAGCGTAGCACCAGCCAATGCTGTCCGCATATTTTTCCATCATTTCAAAGGCGATATTTCCACGTTTGTCCACATCAACTTCGGTTGGAACCGTCATCCCCTGAAACGTGTCATACAGATATAGCTTGCGCTCGGTGACCTTCCGTGCATTCATAATCAAGGCTGCCAGTAAAGAACTTCCTCCTCTCCAAACTCCGCACTCCACAACATCACCGGGTATCTCGCGATCAAGTACATAGTTCATCCCTGTATAAAGTGCAAAGAGAGCTTCTTTACTGGTCATTGTGTAAGGCAATACCTGCTCAAATAAATCCATAAACACCGGATCTTTGTCAATATCTGGTGTGACCTGATCTTTTATGGTCATTTGATGCTTTGTGGAGAAAACGATCGTGCGCTCAGTACTCATAATAATAAGGAGGAGTAGGAATAGTTTGGCAGGATGGAGGTGGCAATTTCACTAAACCCCATGATTTATTAGGAAGTCATCGGCCTAAATCTTGATCCCAAGCCGCACTTCCTTATCAATGCGTGTGAGCATTGGCCCAGGCACCTCACGGAAGTAATCATCTGTGGCTTTGCGCGATCCAGCCCAGCAGCCATAGTCATCAATGATCAGAACGCCTCTTGTCGAGAGTCGAGGGTAGAGATGCTGAAACTCAGCGGCTGTGGATTCATACCAATCAGTATCTAGACGCAGAACAGAGATGGCTTCTGGCTTAATCCTTTGTAATGTCTCAATGACATCTCCTTGAACAAAATTAATCTCAAACTCAAAATTATGGACGGAGAAAGCAGCTTGAACCTCTTCCAATGAAGCGTAACACCAACCAATATTATCCCCATATTGCTCCATCATTTCAAAGCCGGTACGTCCATATTTGTCTACATCAAATTCAGTGGGAGTTGGCATACCCTGAAATGTGTCATACAGATATAGCTTACGATCACTGACGTTTCGCACCTTCATAATCAAGGCAGCAAGTAAAGCGCTTCCTCCTCTCCAAATTCCGCATTCCACAATGTCACCAGGTATCTCGCGATCGAGGACATAGTTCACCGATGTATAAAGCGCAAAGAGTGCCTCTATGCTGGTCATTGTATAGGGCTTTACCTGCTCAAATAAATCCATGAACACCGAATCTTTGCCCATATCTGGCGTGACCTGGTCTTTCATGGTCACTTGATGCTTGCTGGAGAAAACTATTGTGCGCTCATTTATCATAACAACGAATAGTGGTAATAGTTTGACTGGATGGGACTTCCAAGGATTTCGCAATTATACATTATCAAATAGATTAGTAGATAGCCTTTTCTACTTGATATAAGGTCATTACGATTGATGTCTACGCTGGATAATCAGACCTTCATTTCCTCGTAGTTCAAGGGTGTCTCCCAACTGTCCTCCCTGGCGATCCATGAATGTAGAGAGGAGAACTGTTGACTGGTTACGAAACTCCATCGGTAATATCCATTCCTGGTATTCAGAACTGAAGTTCAAGACTACAACGAGATCCGATTTCTCGTCAAAGCGTCGATAGCAGAAAAGCTGTGATGGTGAGTATAAAGAATTGTAGTTACCAAGCTGTAGTGCTGGTTCTTGCCGACGCAATCGTAACAGCGTCCTGGTTAGTGAGAGGAATGATCGGGAGTCATGTTTTTGTGCTTCAACATTGATACTGTTGTAGTTATGAGTGATGGGCAACCAGGGCTGGACTGAAGCCGGACAGAAACCTGCATTAGCAGAGCCATCCCAAAGCATGGGCGTGCGCTCAGGATCGCGTCCCACCCCAATGCCAGGAGCTTTTTTTTCCCAAGGATCTTGGATATGCTCGGAGGGAATCCAGCCATCCTCCATTCCCAGTTCCTCTCCGTAGTAGATTGTTGGTGTACCACGAAGGGTGAGCAATAACATCATGCCGATTTTCGCTTGAGAAATCCCAATTCTGCTGGCGACGCGATGCTTGTCATGATTACCCAATGACCAATTGGGCCATGCACCTTCAGGCAGCAGTCTCTCATAACGCTCAACCACTTCTCGGACGGACTCTGCGCTCCACTGACAGTCCGATGACATCAATTCCGAATTGAGTGGTAAATGAAATTCGTCATTCGATCCATAGTGTTTGATAATTTCTTCTAGTGATTTATACAGTTCACCTATCAAAAGACGATCCTCATACCCATCTACAAGCGTCCGCAGCATGCGATTAAAATCGTGAATTTCCGGTATATTCTTACTGAAGACTTCAAACAGGCGATCCGATGGTTCCATACCGGGATGCCAGTCGGGATTCACCGGATTATCTCGAAACTGCGAATCTTTGAAGGCACGATAGGCGGCATCAACTCGAATTCCATCCACACCTCGCTTTAACCAGAAATGTAGTACATCCAACATTGCCTGTCTGGCGTCAGGGTTGCGCCAATTAATATCTGGCTGCTCTTTGAGAAACGAGTGTAGATAGTATTGCTCTGTTTGGTGATCCCATTCCCAGGCAGAAAGCCCATCAAAACGTCCGATCCAATTATTGGGAGGTCCACCATCCGCCGTTGGATCTTTCCATATGTACCAGTCTCGCTTGGGATGAGAACACGAACGGCGGGATTCAATAAACCACGGATGCTGATCAGAAGTATGCGCGGCAACAAAGTCAATCAAGATTTTGAGATTGCAACCATGCAAATATCGTATCAAGCTATCTATATCTGAAAGGGTTCCAAAGATAGGGTCAATATTTGTATGGTCGCTAACATCATAACCAAAATCGGCCATTGGAGAGGGATAATATGGTGTCACCCAGATGGCATCTATCCCAAGCCATTCTAAATAATCCAGTCGCTGGATTATGCCAGGGATATCACCGATGCCATCTCCATTCGAGTCCTGAAAGCTGCGTAGATAAGTCTGATAAATAACAGCAGACTTCCACCAAGGAGAATGAGACATTACGGACATGGATAACTAAAATTAGTGAAAAGAGGAAGATTTCTTCGCTCAGGAAGAAGATTTGGGTATGGTACTTAAACCACCATGAGCGCGGTGTATCGTGAGAAGGCTTGCCAGCATGGATGGACGCTGCTGCCAATATTAAACAGCTGCTAGGATAGTATCATAATGATTGCAAGAATGACTTAGGTAAATTCATTCTTGCAAAGACCTTGGTGAAGCTTTGTTGCGGCGAGGCTATCCGTTACTTCATTGGTGGCATTGGTTGCGTGATGGCACCCTGTCCCATGTGCTATTTGTTCAGGCGGTTGAGCAACCCCTGTTGGAGTTGCTTGCCAAGTTGCAAACGGACTAACCTCCCCATTAGCCCGAAGGAGAAAACCCCGTTAGCCAAAACCGTTCCCACCTGTCGGCAACTCCTTATTCTGCTTGACTTCATTTCAAGCTAGCATTAAGCAAGAAATACTGATAAAGTAGACTCAAATATGTATCCAAAGGGACTTTGACATTGCTTCAATATGACTTTCTAAATCGCTTTCTGAAAATCGCTACTGTCAACGTAGTCTCGAATATTACAATACCCTTATCAGGTGCAATCAGCGTAGCTTTCCTGGGACACCTGTCAAGCATTAGTTATTTAGCAGGAGTGGCATTAGGCGCTATTTTGTTTGATTTTCTTTACGAAAGTTGTTCCTTTATCAAGTCAGGAACAACTGCGGTTACATCTCAAGCTGTTGGACGAGATGACCAAGAAGCAATACTTCTAGCAGGACTACAAAATGCCTTAATCGCTTTGGGCTTGGGTATGCTTTTTCTGCTGCTGCAATACCCTCTGGGGAAGCTAGGGTTTATGTTGTTGAACGCTCCTCCAGATGTGGAACTGGCCGGTCTTGCTTATTTTAATAGCCGGATTTGGGCAGCGCCTGCGGCTTTAGTCAACTTAGTCTTAGTTGGATGGTTTCTTGGACGAGAACAAAATCGCAAAGTCCTTTTACTTACTATTATTGGGAACGTTTGTAATGTTGCACTGAATTACCTTTACATTGTCGTTTTGGATTGGTCAAGCAGGGGGGCTGGATTGTCGCAAGCTATTAGCCAGTATATAACCTTAATTATAGGTCTTGTGATGATTAGCCGTGAAGTTTCGTTAAAAGAAGTAGGTACTTTAACAGGGAAAGTCCTAAATTTGTCCACCTTACAAACTGCTTTTGCTCTGAATCGCAATCTATCTGTTAGGTCTATAGTTATCGTATCTATTTTTGTCCTTTTCAATGCTTTTAGTGCCAGATTGGGAACTGCTGTTCTGGCTGAAAATGTTTTACTTCTTCAAGTAGTAGCATTAAGTATGTATATGTGTGATGGAGTAGAATACGCTACTGCAACTTTAACTGGGAACTTTCAAGGTCAAGGAGCAACAGATAAATTTGTGCCACTTCTGCAAATAGCATTAGGAACTAACCTGGTGATTGGTTTAGTAGTTGGGTTGGCTGCTGTCTTTTTTCCTGACCCTATATTTCATATTTTCACTAGCCATTCTGAATTGGTAGAAGCAATTAGAGTTTATATACCCTGGGTAATCCTTGTTGTAGTGGGCGCGGGATTTGCTTATATCCTAGATGGATATTTTGCTGGCTTGGGTGACGGAGTTGCTGTACGCAATACTTACTTGGTCAGCGGTTCACTAGGACTTATCTTTCTATCTTTATCAACCTTTTATTTTCATAGCAATCATTTTTTATGGTTGGCTTTATTCATATTTATGTTGTCTTGCACTTTTACTCTGGGGATACAGATACCTAAGACTTTGCAATCAAATGAGGAAAATGAAGTTGTTGCAAACTCATGATTTAACTCATCTCGAAATGAAGCTGACCTCTTGAGTGAATGACCACATTCTTAAATGACGTAACTACTAATTTTCGTCTTTACTAATAAATGTAATTTAGCCATTACGTAAATTAAGATGTATAATTTGACTACATTCGGTTCAAACCAACGGTGATAACACTCGCGTGCGTTTCCTTGTCGGGTGGGCAAGGGAAAACAACAACATCCATATTTCTGGGACGAGCGCTCGCTTTGTGTGGTCGCAGAGTGTTAATGATCGATGCCGACCCCCAATCCAGCCTCACCTTCTATCTCGGTCACGAAGTCCAGCCCAACCAACCCACACTCCTGGAAGTCCTCAAGAAGCAGGTGCGAGTAGAAGATGGGATCTATGAGGCAGGCGACAATCTCTGGCTGATTCCCTCCGACGATGCACTTGATAATGCCCAAGACTTCCTCTCAGGCAGTGGGATGGGTGCAGTGGTCTTGGGGAAGAGGCTAAAAGAAGTGGCAGATCTATTCAGAGTGTGTATCATTGATGCTCCTCCCCAGAGGTCCCAAATTTGTCTAACCACCACCGGTGCTGCCAACCACATCCTGATTCCCGCTGAGGCATCCTCCAAAGGATTAAACTCTTTAATCCGAACCTTGGAGTTAGTTAAGGAACTTCAAGAAATCGAGGCTTTTACAGGGAACGTACTGGGTATCCTCCCCTTTCGGGACAGGTGGATGGGTCGCACTCAAGCCCACCAGAGTCGAAAAAGCATTGAAGGAATGCGTGAAGTCGCTGGGGGTATTCCCATCCTCCCCTCAATTCTGGAGTCTGAACAATATAAAAAGGCAATTGACCAGGGTAAAACTTTAGCGGCGATGGGATATACCCAACTTGAATACCCCTTCCAACGAATTGTTGAACTTCTTCAGATAAAATGACTGACGCTTTTGAACGTCTAAAAAATCGAGCCAGACCAACGGTTCCTGCCAGAGACCCTTCTTTGGTAAAAAGTCATCAGGACGAATTGACAGAATTTAGTCATTCAGTTAAATTGCCTCGTGAGATTGACAGCATTGGGAACGCACCATCTGAAACTGAGGACTTCCCCGAGGTAGTCCGTCGCACAGTACGCCTAGAAGGAGATATAGACCTTGGGCTAGAACAGCTGTGTAGCCGAGAAAAAATCACAAGAGAAATCTTTCTAGAAGCCGCCTACCTAGTCTGCATGGAAAATCAACAAGTAATAGCAGAAGTCGTCAAAGTCGCCAAAACTCGCTACAGCAAACGAAAAGTGGCTGGCGAACGGCGGAAGTTTAAAACAATGGAGAAGAAGCATCGCGGCTGATTCACTTGTGATGATGCAACTCACCGCACAGCCTATGCAGTAAAATTTGCCATGCCTCAATCTGCTGCTCTAATTCCTGGCGGCGTGCGCGAGTCACTTCACGCCCCACAAACAAACCTCGACTCGCTAACTCATCTTGATATAGAGCGATAAGTTCCCTAAGTGCTTTCCCAAAGTCTCTTTATCCTCATTTGTGGGGTCAGTATCACTCATGGATACTATACCCCTAGCGGCTTGCTCTAGTAGTTCAGACCGGGAAAGCCCCAATGCCTTCGCTCGATTATCTATCTTGTTCGCCGCGGTCGGCGTCAGCATGATTGAGAATCGATCCTTCGCCTCTCCCCAAGCCATCCGACCGGCTTGATTTTGCTTTCTCTCCTTACGATTACTCATTCTTTTACCATTACTGTGCATAGCTTCGAGTCTTCATTTTATGGCTTGACAGATACTTACTTAATTCGAGTACCCTATGTATACATAGGGTAAATATCCTATCAAATCAAAGAGCCGTGCGCCTTAGCTTGCAACCTGTCGCACGGCTCTGGCTCCAAGTGTTTTATGGAGGTTCTTAGATCATGCCAAAAAATAAACTCATGTCTCAGGTGAAACCCCGTCCTCTAACCGAGCGAGAGCGAAACCTGATCAACTGGTACGGCTACTGCTCTGTTGGAATGACCCCACAGCAGTTCTACGCCAAATGGCAAGTCAACTACGAGTTACTCGCCTTCATCTGCTCCTGCTCGGTTTCTACCGTTCGAGGCTGGTTCCAAAGAGGTCGTAACTACCGCCGTCCCCGACCCAGCGATTTACGCCATCTCGCCTTGATGGACTTTTTGCTGGAACATAATGTTAAGGCATATTTCGGTATTTATTTCAAGGGAAGCAAGAGAGCGTATAATGCTTTCACAAAATTTTAAATAATCCCGGTTGCTAGGGAAGCTGAGGCAGGATATGTATACGCGGGACCAAAAGGAAAGCTTTTCAGTAAGTCCTACCTCTATTCAGAAAAAGACTAACAGTTCTAATGGAGAGCGTTCTTTTTCTGGAAAGCCTCAACCGGATATAGATTCGGCTCAACAGCAGGAAAGACCGAAGTATTCCAGGGATGCGGCTGACTTACTGGCTGCTAATGTGATGAGATCGATAGAAGCCAGGGGGCAAGGGGAAGAGGCACAAGGAGACAAAAACCAGTCACAGGCAGAGGCGCTATCGGTGGCAGATATCGTAAGGCGGATGCCACAGTCACCACTGGCACCAGCCGCAACAGTTTTCCAGCCATTGGGGGAAATGGGAATTATTCAGCGGCAATGCTCCCAGTGTCAGCAAGAACAGCCAAACCAGGAAAAAGACTCTGATGAGATGCCGTCTTTGGGGGGAGTCCAGCGTCAATTGACGGTTGGAACAGTGGGGGATAGGTACGAGCAAGAGGCTGACAGAGTGGCGGCACAGGTAATGAGGATGTCAGTACCGGCTGATAATGCTCCTGTGAGAAGCCGCGTTGGGGAGGAGGATAACCCGGTGCAGCGGTGGTCGTTGGCACAGTCGATTACGCCTGTGGTGCAGCGACAAGTGGATGAACTCTTGCAAATGCGGGAGATTGTGCAACGGGCTTTTCAAGTTGGGGGCAATGAAGCGTCTGGGGATTTAGAAAGCCGTTTGTATGCGTCTTCGGGTGGAGGTTCGGCTTTAGCTCCTGAAGTGAGAGCGTTTATGGAGCCGCGCTTTGGAGCTGATTTTAGCTCTGTACGGGTGCATACGGGCGGTGAAGCGGTGCAGATGAATCGGGAGTTGGGCGCACAGGCGTTTACTCATGGGAGTGATGTTTACTTTGGGGCTGGGAAGGCACCAGGGAATAATGAGTTGACGGCTCATGAGTTGACTCATGTAGTGCAGCAGACGGGAGGCGATTGCGTAATGTGTCAACTCCAATCGCCCGAAGCGAGGGAATCTAGATTACCTGAAACTAATTTATTGCAGACACGTCCGTTTGCGAATCCTGCTCAGAAATTATCCCCACCAGAGGCTACCCGTTCAAAAGAGCAAATGGAAGCGGCCGAACGTTTTGGTTATAACGCAGCTAATATTTCTGTATTTGCACCCTCTACACCACCCCCAGTGCAGACGAAAGGGGGATTAGGAAATTGGTATCAGCCGCAGATTCAGAGAGTTGATCTGGTGATGAATCGGTTGAATTTGGCTCCAGATAAAGCTGAGCAAGAGAGAGTAAAAAAGCTGAAACAGGATTACCAGGCAGCCATACAGTTGGCAAAAAAAAGTAACAAGCCAGAGGACTGGAGTGAGGCTGCTAAACTTCTCAATGGGTTTAGCCCAAAGGATATAATCTCTCGATTAAAGGATCTAAATTCCAATCAAATTGAAGCCCTACATCAAGGTGCGCTTGCTCATCCTCATGTGGGACGAGATTCTAATATCGCCAAGTTTACTCAGCCCGTTGCTGAAAGCGACAAAGCTGAGTTTGAGCTGCTCAAGGGCAAAATTGAAGATTCTAGTGCAATCGAATATGTTATCCATCGAACCAGTTTCTTCGGTTCTACCGAAGCTTATCAGGAGTTCGCGGCAGAATCAGATAAGGAGCTTGACGAGACTAAGGGACTGCGTAATTTGGTTGAGTTGAAGGAGAATAGGGCGGCTCAAACGGTTTTCTACCGATGGGTGCGAAAGGCTTACTACAACAAGGATATCAAAGATGTGCCTAAACTCATTAAGAAAGGTCAGTCTGACGAGTTGGCTGCTGCGATGGGAAAGGTGAAGGAGGGTTATGGTAAGGCGTTCAAGAGCGGCGGATTTAATCCTCGTCCTATGAAATCGGCAAACTATAAATACCGACTGGGTACGATTAGCGAACATGGCCTTGGTAATGCAGTAGACATTGAAGACGGGAGCAACCCTATTCTGTCCACAGATGAGTGGAAATTCATTGAGGATTTTGCGGGGCAGAAAGTTAATCGTAGTCTCTCTCGTTGGAAGAGCGAACCTGAATTGCTCTGGAAAGATATTCAAAACCTTAATTCACTCTTTCTTGAGAACCTCGCTAAGGAGGTTGAACAGATCAAGGCTGAACAGGCAGCTGCTGAACCAGGAAGTAAAGTAAAGCCTCCACTAGATGTTGTGTTCGCGAAGTATCCGAAGATGAAGAAAAAAAAATTGAACAAGGGTTTCTTTACCCTCGAATGGAAGCTAGTAGAGCAACTTCATAAAAACGGCTTTACCTGGGGGGCTACGTTCCCCAATGCTGTCGATTTGCATCATTTTGAATTAATGAATGAAAAGAAAAAATAACTCTAGTTGTACGGAGTACATGGGTGAGAAAAAAATTAGCGATTACTTTTCATGGCAATCGCTCTTGAGAGTCAGTCAGAGTTCTAAACCGTTACTATGCTTTTTGGGCTTACCATAGGCGTGAAGATTTGGAGTAACAGCAGGAGGTGTAGGTGCTGTTTTAGCTTCCTCCTCAACGTGAAGTAACTTGTTGTCACGCTCAGGCTCATAGCTCACACCTCGGTACTTTTGGAGACCAGGAAAGGTGTACGCCTTACCCAGCTTAGTCCCAGAGAAAGTAATTCCATCCATAGAGTAAGTCAGCCCCTGGACTCTCCCAGTTGATTGGAAATGAACCAAAGCATTTACTTCTTGCTCCTGGAGTCTTTGGAGCAGCTCAGGCATCGTGGGGTTGCCCAACGCAGCGGCATCAATGGCTTTTTGCAGTTGGACTTTCACCGACTCATCAGCAGTCTGTTCCCTTTTCGCTTTCTGTTGTTGCCCCGTGCTTGGTGCAATTTGGTCAAATTCCCAACTCGGCTGCACCTGTATCAGCCCAAACTCTTGCTCTAGCTCACGAATCGCCACCTCAGAGCGTCTGTAGTCCCTCCAAGCAGTAACAACCCGATAATCAGTCTGTTTGACTCGGTTAGCAACGATGTGAAAGTGGGGGCGGGGTAAGCCATCCTCAGTTTCAGTGTCTGTATGTCGAACTAGTACCCATTGACAATTTCTAAACCCAATTTTATCCATGTAGGTACGGGCAAAATCCAGAGCTTGTGAGTCTGACAGTTCCTCAAACGGACTGGGGCTGAGACTAATGTGTGCCACAGGTCTTTTGACCCGTTGGTTGTGAGAAGCGATCGCACGGAACTCTTGAGCTAATCCTTTGGGGGTGGTAGCACACATATTCCCACCAATGCAAAAAGCACCGGGCTTCTCCATCACATAATTTAAAACACCCCTAAACCCGTTACCTTTAACCGTTTTCCCGATCATCTGTGCCCAGCAGTTCCGATTGAAGTTTCTTGAGCAGCTGATAGACCTCTTCAACGACACCCAGCGCTTCGGAAACATTAGGGATATATTGACCGGAAGCGAGCGCCGTATTCATCGCCCGAACCTGTTGGTTGAGATTCACACCAATTCGCCCCAACTCCACGGCAGTGATGCGGTTAACTTCCGGTTGAGCAGTGGTCAGGGCGCGCCGTTCCACGCAACGACGGATGTATTCATTCAAGTTCATCCCTGCTGCTGCGGCTTTAGCATTCCAGTTTTTTTTCTCAGCAGGGGTCAGCCAAACATACGCTCTAACCGTTCGTGTCTTAGTGCGAACCATATTGAACCATGAGGTGAGAAAACTATGTGTTGCTGACCGGCTTCGCAGAACAAGCCTGTCGAGGGTGGGCTTTAGCCCACAGGCGTCTCGTCAGAGACGCCTCTCGACTTGGCTTGCTCCCTGAGTGGAATAAATACTAATGAGAATATTATGCAACAAGCCTGCTCAGATGTGGGAAAGAGAATAGCCTAATTCTAGAACCATACGCTTTGGAAAGGAATAGGTTTTAGAGGGACATTCTGTTACAGAATTTAAAGGAAAAACCATTAAAAAAAGACCTCTATTTTTCTATCTAAAGTTAGGAGGTTACGCTGAAATCATTGCCCTGTAAGGCGTAAAAATTAGAGAGGTCGGCAGCCCTTAACTTTTGACTGATAGACGCCGTTAAACCAAGCTGTTATCAGTTGAATAGTTCAATTTCAAGAGATGGAGAAAAAATCCTGGGGAAGAAGGGGTAAAAAACGGGTGAAATACGGGGATGGAAGAAAGCTCCTCTCCGGGTATTAACTGCTATGAGTTCTCAATAAGCTGGCAAAAAGTGCTAAAATGCATCCCCCTATCTTCCCCCTTTTTTCCCCACAGCAAAACTAACAGTTTTTTTAGGAGATTGAAGATGTGGCACGAAGAAAAAAAATACCACAGTTAATCATCATTCTGGACTATGGCGGTTCAGCAACGAAAGGAGTTTATGCCGATGCTTCTCTCAATGAAAGACTTCTTGTCATGGAACCGGAAGTTATTTCTCTCCCGCATTCTGCCATTACCAACTATGAGCAAACTAAACTTGGCTCAGCTCATCCATCCGATGCGGCCTGGGTGTCAGTAGAGGAGGATACCTGTTACGTGGTGGGCTATCTGGCACAGTCAAGGTTTAATGGAAATCCGGGCTTATCGTCCTTAAAATACGAACGGGCATTTCCCAAAACTCTGGCAGCCGTTTGGGTGGCAGCGCAAGAATTAAAACTGGGGAATAAATTCAATGCAGCGATCGCTATCCTACTCCCCGCTGGAGAATATGAAAGCGGCAATCAACTGCATGACCTAATTGCGGATGGATTGAAGGATTTCCAAACGCCTACCGGCAGAATGAGCGTAACCCTGACTCACTGGAATTGTAAGCCAGAAGGGGGTGGGGTCTATATGCTACACCGTCATCAGTTAGGGGATGCCGCAAGGCGTCAAACTATTGCTGTTGTGATGATGGGCTATAGAAATGCTTCAGTCCTGCTGTTTGAGCGGGGTCAAGTTAGTAAGCGCATCACTTGTAGCTTAGGCTTTATCAAACTGGTTGAATTAGTTGAAGGTCGGATTGCTGGGTTGCCATCAACCGCACGACTGGCACGGGCGATCGCTTTAGCAGGAGAACGGATTGAAGTTCGTCATCTCTTAGCCCTGGCTCTGTCCAGTGTTCCTGAAGTCCGCGCCAAAGAGGCACAAAAGATTGCGGATGCGGTTGCCGCTTGTCGAGCCGAGTATTCCTCAGTCTTTTGTAGTTGGTTGCGTGAAGTCTTACCCCAACAGATAACTCTAGATGAAGTTGTTTTGTGTGGTGGTACGGCTTCCTATATGCGACCAGAACTCGAAAACCATTTTGCCCCTATTAAGATTAGCTGGAACGGAGGAATTGAGCTACCAGCATCCCTTATTGATGAGGAGCTTGGCTCAAGGCTGTGTGACGCCTACGGGATGTATATCTATTTTAAGGGCGTTATCGCATCAGAACTCACCTCTGCTGTCTCAGCCTAATCTCTGCAATTAGGAAGGGCAGAGAAAAAATGGATAATCGCCGTTTAGACATCGTTTTTCGATTTCGACCCACCGCAGAAAGCCAGGATGGACGCCTTTTACAGTATCTCAAACGTCTAGGCTCAACCTCAATCTCTAACGAGATGGTACTCAAAGCTTTACGAGCCTTCTGGCTACCAGATACCTATCAGGATTATGGCAGCAAAAAAGCTGAACTCAAAAGGCTGGCACAAAATACCATTTTCTGCCTGGAAGAACATACCAACTACCTCAGACATTCTTTTGGGATAGAGCGGCTAGCACCATCACTCGTCCAAAAATACTCTTTGAATCTAGAAATGTCTCAAGAACAGGGGCAAGAACAACTGGAGGATGACGACCCGGTGGATGAGGTTTGGCACTCTGAACAACGGCTGGACACAGGCGGCTTGTAACGACATAGAAAGGAGGGAATATGCCGCAAATTCATTTAATTGATGGGGAAAAAGGAGGTGTGGGAAAGAGCTTCTTTGCCAGAGCGCTGGTCTATTATCTCAACCAGAAAAAGCTTTCGTTTCATCTGGTGGATAGCGATCGCTCCAACCCCGATGTAGCCTCACGCTACCCAGAGCGCTCTCAAACCGTATTCTTCAGCGAAGTGGAAAAAAAAGCCAATGATGTGGATGTGATTTTCAACCTCTCACTGGAAATGCCTGTAATTGTAAACCTACCCAGTCAAATTGAGGTAGTCGTCACCAACTGGATTGAGCGCAATGGGCTAGCCGATGACTTGGGGAAAGAGTACGGCTTAGAAGTCTATAAATGGTTTCTGTGTACTGGGGCACATGACTCAAACACCCTCTTTATCGAATCTGCCGAAAAGTTCAAAGGACGAGTCAAGCATATCCTGATTAAAAACCAGGCTTTTGCTGACGAAGATGACTGGAAACAAATTGTTCAGGACTATCCCCGACTTGAACAACTAATTAAAGAGCAAACGATTCCCCAGCTGGTTCTACCCCGTTTGGGCACATCGGAGAAAAACGTCATTGACCAAAAGCAATGGACATTTGATTTTGCTGGAAGCAAGGACAACAAAGAATTCTCTGCCCTGCCCAAACAGCGTGTGGTCAACTACTTGCGAACGCTCACCAACAACCTGGATGAACTGGGCATTTTGACCCCTGAATCCTTCAAAGCCCATTCCGCTAAACCCAAGAAACCGGCGGCTTGAAATGGCGACTTCCCTACTCGAAAAACTACTGGAAGGGCGGTCTGAGGAGTTCAAACGCAAAGTCTTTCAACTTGTAGCTCAAACCGGCTACAGCGAAGGTGACCCCCTGTTTGTCATCTTACTCGCCACTGGAACTCTGCAAACCCTCCTTAATGAGAAACCCGCTGAGATTGATGAAATGTTCAATCGCTGGGCTGGTGGCATTACCAAATCCATGAGCCTCGTTGAAAAGGAAATCATTGAGCGTCAGAAGACCGCTATCACAGAGGCCGCGGGGGACTTGATTCGCAAGGCAGAACGCCAGGACTCAACACGGTTTTTCAAATCAATTTTACCGGGTGCAGTTGCCGCTGGTGTTGTTTTAGTTGTGGGGTTTGTCGCGGGGATGACAGTTCCATCGGCAATGCAAGGAGGATATATAGCAGGGGAACGGCTGACGGCTTCTGAAGTGGAGGTACTGCGCTGGGCTAAATCAAAGGATGGTCTTTATGCACGGCAGTTACTGCAGTGGAATTCCGATTACTTGAAAATCTGTGAGCGAGACATTGCCAACATTCCCGTCAAGCTAAAAATGGGGACAACCGAAGCCAAGCGAGGCTTTTGTCTTCTGTACACCAAACCGCCTGAGCAGAGGTTATGAGCAATGGCAACCTATCCTTTGGTCTTAATCCCGAAACTGTTGGCGGACTTTAGACAATCGTCATGCCGAAGCCCTGTCGAAATCCAGTCGAACGTTATCACTAATTACTCATCAGCTGCCAGTGTACCACGCTTGATTGCTCGTAAGCCTCCTTCTTGGTTGCGTTGGGTGGGCGTAGGACTAGCAATTGTAGGGATATTGCAAAGGGGGACATTACTGGGGGGTGTGCTTTTTGGCTCTGGTGTTCTTTTAGCGGCGTGGTCGTTGTCTCAATTAAAAAAGCCCCTCGTTGTTCAGGTGCAGCGTGACGCAAAAATTAAGCCCGTTGCCCAACCCGACCAAGGCCAACAGCGCAAGGCTTCTCTGCTCCAACTTGCAGAGTTAATGAAGGGAAAAGTTTTGCTGCCAACGGGTACGAGTGATGCCCCGGTGGGAGCGTCAGAAAAGCGGTTCGGAGAAATTTTGGAACAGTACTTTCCAGGGCGAGTGTTTCCCCAGATGGAAATACCTATTCCTGATTGGTCGAAACCGCATAATTACTCGACAGATTTTTGCATTGCTATCAAAGAGGTCAACTTATGGCTCGATGTTGAAATTGACGAACCCTATGACTACAAATCGGGAAATCCAACGCACTGCTGGGATGACCCAAGAGATGCAAATCGGAATACGTTCTTCCTAAACAAGGGTTGGATTGTAATTCGGTTTAGTGAGCAGCAGGTCGTCCAACATCCCGAAAGTTGTTGCAAAGAAATTGCCTCAGTAATTAAGTCCGTCACGGGAATTGAGTTATTTTTCAAGCCATTGCAAACAATTCCAATCCTTGCCCCATCTAAGATGTGGAGCAAAAGGGAAGCAAAGCTTATGGCTAAACGTCAGTTCCGAAATCAATATTTGCACTCTTGAAAATCCGTAAAATTGTTATGAATAAGAGAACCGTTTCAAACAGTGAATTTTCAGCCTTAATGCTAGTTTCATCCGCCTCGCTCTTAGGCAGTTTGGCCTTAACCAGTAGCCCGATGACTCTAGCGATTACAACAATATTAGCGGGAGGATTGGCGTCCCAGATTTGGGAAAAACAACTCACTCCGATTTGGAAATGGTCAAGACGATATCGTTTGCCGGGAGTACTTTTTATCGGCTCTAGCACATTGTATTTACTCAATGCCTTAGCCTCTCCAGCTAGTGCCCAGTTTATGAACAATGCCCAGAACTGGATGAGTAGTACTTTTCCTCAAGGGGGTACTGCTATCCCGTTGGTCTTTAACGTGCTGCGAGGCTTGTTTATCTTATACATAGGAATTTCGATTGTTCAGATGGTTCAAGCCAGTAGAAATGGCGAAGATTGGAAGAGCTTAGCGCAGACTCCTTTAATTATTCTAATTGCCGTAGTTCTAGGGGACGTGTTAACGGGATTCATTGTTGGCACGGGTGGAAATCCTTAAATGGACAACCGATTTCGCAAAGTCCACCAAGATTTGGGAAAAACGCCGGGGATAGGAGGATTTCCCGCTGAGCAGATTTTCCCTTGGGCTGTAATCGCCCTTTCTGGGGTTTTGATTGGAAATCAATTACTCAAGCTTTCGTGGTTGTGGACTGGGGTGATTATCGCTTGGGGGATTGCCACTTGGTGGGTGCTGACAGGTTCAAAACCTTGGAGATTCCTCTCGAAATTTGTAGGAACGCCGGACTTAGTTCGTGGATACGGTCGGTATAAAAGGATGGTAGATAATGCCCAAGAAAACCCGACAAAACCAAAAGCAAAGAATTGGAACTCGCCAATTTAATGACGGGGTAGAAAAGCGTCGGGGGACTCCGGTGGAAGACTTCTTTAACCTCGCCACGATGCTCCGCATTGAGCTAAATGCGCGACGATTGGGAGGCTACCTACTCCGAAAGGGCGAAAATAACTATCAAGTCCAGTTCGGTTTTGAATGCCGTGGCATCCATCCATCCTTAAGAGATGACCAAATTGACCCCATCTTTGAGGCGTTAGAGTCAGGACTCAAGGACTTTCCGGCTGGTGAACATCTTACCATTCATTTGACTTCCTTCACCTCAGATGCCGAACGACAGCAGCAACTAAGGGAGTTGGTTCAAATGGCGCACTCGCCAGAATTAAAATTTCTGGTCATGGGTGAACGTACTCGTGTCCGGGAATTAACCGAACTGGGAATTCGCAAGCCTAAAACCCTATTCTTATTCTGCTCCTACACGGTTGAGCCAGACGTGGAAACTGGCGACATTGTGGAAAAATTACTCTCCAAGTGTGAACGGGCCTGGAAGGGTTTTACCGGAGAACTGACTAAAACTCAATTTCTGCGAATTGAGCGGTTAGTAGCGCAAGCGTTTGTGGATGGTTACCAGCAATGGGAGATGCTCTTGTCCAACAAATTGGGGCTTTCTGTTCGACCACTTACTGATTTGGAATTGTGGGAGATTCTGTGGCGGCGGTTCAATCATTCTGCGCCGATTGCCATTCCTCAGACTCTAATTTTGGGTGATGATGGCTTACGAGAAGACGTTCATTCCGATGTGTCGCCTGTAACGTTACTGTTGGCTGAGTCCGTGCCTGTTGCTGACCGTCAATGGTTGCATCTTAAGGATAAGTACATTGGAGTGCTGACGTTTGTTGATAAGCCAGGGGGTTGGTCTGGGAAAAATTCCCAACTGCGGTATCTGTGGGAAGTTATTGGTCGTGACACGGTAGTTGATACTGAAGTCGTTTGCCAGTTGACCAGGGCGAACGAAGCATTAATCAAAGACAACATGCAACGCCTGACCAAACAGGCAAATACAGCAACCGCCATTGCTGCTGATGCTGGCTCTATCGATGTTAAAGCCCATCTGAATATTAGGAAAGGGGTAGAGGCACAAGAGGCACTGTACGAGGGTTCTGTTCCTTTGAATCTGGCGGTAACTTTTTTGGTACACCGCAACACCAAGCACGAACTGGATGATGCTTGCCGATTTATCGAGTCCCTCTTCCTCCGACCCGCTTGGGTGCTACGGGAGTTGGAATATCCCTGGTTAATTTGGGCACAAACCACGCCAATCTGCTGGAACCGCCTTTTAGTGACGCCCTTTAATCGTCGCCAGGTTTACCTTTGCAGTGAAGCCCCTGGACTGATGCCCTTAATTCGGCCGAGGATGATTGACCGAACTGGGTTGGAGTTGATTGCCGCAGAAGGGGGAACGCCTATTTTCGTCGATCTCTATACCCAGCACTGCAACCTCATGCTCTTCGGCACAACCCGGAGTGGCAAATCCGTCGCGGCTGCCGGTATTCTGCTCCAAGCCCTGGCGCATGGGATGCCTGTCGTCTGTATGGATTATCCCAAGCCGGATGGCACGAGTACCTTCACTGATTTTACCCAGTTTGTTGGTGGTGCGTACTTTAATGTTTCCAAGGAAAGCTGCAACCTGTTCGAGGTGCCGGACTTACGGGACCTGAGCTTTCAAGAACAGAAAGATAGGTTTGAAGACTACAAGGATTTCCTGGTTTCGGCGCTGATGACAATGGTGGTGGGTGCCAAGGTGGGTGACGGTGCCAATGAAAAGAATTTAGCGGATACCATTCGCTCGCTTTTAACATTGGCGATTGATGTATTTTACAAAGACGATTTAATCCGCGATCGCTACGCTACTGCCTTTACCGATGGCTTTGGCTCCTCCTCTTGGGACGCCATGCCCACCCTCCATGATTTTATCAGCTACTGTTCCTATGAGCGGTTGCGGATGGATGGGGTGAGTGATGACATCAAGTCTGCAATGAATCGGATTAAGTTGCGGCTTAATTTCTGGCTAACCAGCCGGATTGGTAAGTCGATTTCCCGCCCGTCTACCTTCAGAACGGATGCCCAGTTACTGGTGTTCGCTCTTGCCAACTTATCGAACGACGAAGATGCTGCAATTTTATCACTATCTGCTTATTCGGCAGCTCTGCGACGGGCGTTAGGTTCACCAGCCAGTATTTTCTTCATTGATGAATCGCCCATCCTTTTTGAATACGACATCATCAGTTTGCTGGTGGCAAGACTTTGTGCCAACGGAGCCAAGGCTGGGGTACGAGTCATTCTAAGCGCTCAAGACCCCGATAGTATTGCCCAATCGCCTGGGGGAGCCAAGATTTTTCAGAACATGCAAAAACAATTGGTCGGTCGGATTCAACCTACTGCTATTGATAGTTTTGTCAATATCTTGAAATACCCCAAAGAGATTATTGCTCACAACGCGACTGAGAGTTTTTTCCCGAAAAAAGAAGGCATCTACAGTCAGTGGCTGATTAACGACCTGGGGACATACACGCAAGCTCGCTACTACCCTGGCTATGCGTTGCTAGCTGCTGTAGCCAATAACCCAGATGAGCAGCGGACGCGGACTGAGTTTTTAAGGAATTCGCCAGACAAGTTTACAGCATTTTCAGGGTTTTCCAGGCATCTTGTTGCCTCAATTCGTGCTTCATAAACAGGAGGATATCATGCGAAAAATTTTGACAACCGCTACACTATTTCTACTACTTGCGGCTCCGGCTCGTGCTGCTGATTCTGGTAATCCCTTATCGAGCCTCACTGACTGGTTCAATGAAGCCAAGTCTACGGTTGACTCCTATATAAAGGATGTAGGCAAACAACTGAGTGGATTTGGCAAAGAATTTGAGGGTATTGCTGAGGATGCGGTGGGAGAATTAGGGCTTCCTGACCCAACCCAACTGAGGAAGGAACTGGACAAGGTGGTAACAGATTCTCCCATTTTCTCGAAGGATGGGGTTGCTAATGAAGCTGACCGCCAGGTGGCGCGTGGCAGTGCTGCCGCTATTTTGTCCTCTGATGGACAAGCCCAGCAAGCTCAAGCCTATGACCAAACCCAGACGCGGCTAGAAACCGTGGGGCAACAGGCACAAGCCGCTCAAAACATGGATGTAACGCAGAACGTCATGAAGCAAATGGCGTTACAACAAGCTGAAACGACTCAGATATTGGGAGGGGTGCGTTCTGATTTGCTGAAGATGAACGAGCAACAGGCCACAGGCCACCTCCTCCAAACGAATATTTCCCGAACCCTGGATGGACAACAACAACAGCGTAACGCTGAACAGGTTGGAACGGGTTTTTCTAATCTGAAAACGGCTTCACAGGCAAGTCTTTTTTAGGGAGTGGGGAGTAGGGAGTAGGGAGTAGGGAAAGAAGTAGTAAGTGGGGAGTAGGTAATGACTAACCTTCTACTTTTTATCTTGAAGAGAGCGGATGAGAGAACGTATCATTCTACCGAGAGATTCGCATAGTTTCAAAATCGGGCTGACCGCTTGAGTTGTTGTAAGTTCTACTCTAGCAGCTAGTAACAAATGAGTTTCTAGTTCTTTAAGAGAGCCTTGAGCGATTCTGAGGAATTGAATGTATTCAGCTCGATATTCTCGTCCATAACCCTCTGCAATGTTGGCAGGAATTGATACAGCAGCTCGACGAATTTGTGAAGTCATTCCGTACATTTCTTCTTTTGGGAATGTTCGGGTCACTTGATAACAAGCTTCTGCTATGTCCATACCCTCTTGCCAAACTCGTAAATCTCGATAAGAGCGGATTTCTGAACTCGACATCGCTAAGCTGTTGCGCGTTTAAATCGCATATTTTTCATGAGGGTCGGGAGTCGGGAGTCGGGAGTCGGGAGTGGCGGAAACATAATCCCAGAAACCGTTTTAAGATTCTTTCCCTATTCCCCATTCCCTATTCCCTACTCCCAGCTGTTGTGCATTAAAAATGCACAACAGCTTATTCTCCCTACCCTACTCCCTTATTTTCCCCTTCCCCGCTCCCCATCCCTTATTTTCTCTTCCCCACTCCCCACTCCCTACTCCCTACTCCCCACTCCCTACTCCCTAAATAAATTGAACTGATGAGGGAACTATGTGGATATTTGCACAAGCTACGTCAGGACAGGCCACTCAAATTATTGAAGATGGACAGTTAGCCGCCGAAACAGTCGCCTCAGCGTTTGACCAGATGTGGCAGGATGTTATCGGGTCGGGAGGACTTTACGCAGCGATCGCTAAACTGGGTGCATTGTTTGCCGTTGGTACGTTACTTTTGTGGATTGCTAATTGGGCGCAGAAAATTTTAGAAGGAAGTTACAGCCCAATTGCTGAAGTTATTTGGCCTTTACTTGTTGTTATATTGCTTGCCAATAATGGGCAGCTTTTAGCGACCTGCACTTTGGAGCTGAGAGGGATTATTAACCAAACCAATAAAATGGTTTTGGAATCTACTTCCAGCTCTGTAAGGCTTCAGGATGCCTACAAGCAAATTATGCAGGAGACGGGTAAACAAGATGTTGCCCAAGGGTTAGTTGCTCAGTGTTCTTCTATTGCTGACCCCGCTCAACAAAAGTCGTGTTTAGCCGATGCTCAATCGCAAGCTCAACAGATGTCTGGTTCAGGCCAAACATCCGGGTTTCAAAAGTTCTTGGACGGGATTGGTCAGGCTTTTTCTACTAGCATTTTGACGATGGCAGTCCGGGGTTGGCTGTTAGCCTTTGGTATTGCGTTTCAATGGATTGTTGAAGTGTCAATGCTGCTCACGGGGTTACTGGGACCACTGGCAGTTGGTGGGACATTACTTCCCGTTGGACAAAAGGCAATTTTTGCCTGGTTAACGGGCTTTTTCTCTATCGGAATTGTCAAGCTTAGTTTCAATATTATTTGTGGGTTAGTCGCCACGATGGTGGTGAAAGCTGGGAATAATGACCCGATGATTTTTGCCTTTGCCACGGGGATATTAGCTCCAATTTTATCTCTGCTATTGGCAACGGGTGGTGGGATGGCTGTCTTTAATAGTTTGTCCTCAATGGCAACCTTTGGTGTAGGAAGGTTACTCCCGTCTGGGTTGCGTTAGTCAGTTGTCAGTGAACAGTTACCAGTTATCAATTATCAGGTTTCAAATACTGTTCACTATTTACTGTAAAAAGAAATGGATGATTCACAAGAGTATCGCTTGAAGTTTCTAGAGCGAAAAACCTCACGCTTTAGTAACAATGATTTATTAGGAATTTGTGCCTTAACTGGCGTTGGCCTTAGCTCATTGAGTTTGGTGGCTCAAGTTTTCCTGTTTGTCTCTTATAACTCATTAGCCAAACGGCCTGTTCCCACTTTGGTGCAATTAGCGTCAGGAGACAGTATTTCGGTTACTCAACTCGGTTCCAAAGAGCGCATTCCTGAAGTTTTGATGACCTTTACCAGCAGAGCTTTAACCCTGCTGCTGAGTTGGTCTGGAACATTGCCAGGAAAAGGAGAAAGTGCCAACTCCCTTGAGGATGCTGGGGTTGAAATTAAAGCTGAGGGGAGACAGGAGAAAATTACGACGCCAACGTACCAAGCCTCCTTTGCCCTGAGTGAAGATTTCAGGAAAGAGTTCCTACAAGAGTTGGCATCCCTCACACCAGAGGGCGTGTTTTCAGGGACAACTAAAGTCGTTTTTGTTCCTCTAGAAATCCAAAAACCGATTCAAATTGAGCCAGGGAAGTGGAAAATTTCTGTCGTTAGTAACCTGCTGGTCTTTGACCAAAGTGATATTGCTGGGAGAGCTATTCCGTTCAATAAAGACGTGTTTGTGCAAGCGGTGGAAGTGCCTGAGTATCAACCTCATCTTTCAGGGATTGCCTTGGCTGTTCAGCAAATGCGCTCTAGTGGGTTAGAGATTTATGCCATTCGGGATTTAGTGAGGGAGGATATAAAGTGAGCCAGGAAAATGGTAGCGTTGCTGAAGTTAGCTGGGATGAAGATAAACTAGCGGCCTTAGTTGGTTTGGCTGAGCCGGATACTGAGCTGGATTCTCCTGTAACCCCTGAAGACTCTAACGGCAATGTTATTCAACAATCCGATCTATTCGATGAACCAGCACCCGACCCTCGTGCTAATAAAAGTAAGCAGCCCTTAGCTAAAAATCCTTACTGGAAATTGGGTTTTGTTGCTCTTGGCTTATTTGCTGTTTTCGGGATAGGTGGTTTTGTGATGACCACTATTATGAGCAGTAAGCCAGTTAAGAAACCTGTAGGTTCTTCCCCTAATCCAACCCCAAGCGTTGTTATAGAGAAAAAAGAAACTGATGAAGGGAAACTTAAAACTCAGTTGGCGCTTTCAACCCAAGCTGAAGAACTCAAAGGATTAGATGAGAAGCCAGATAGGAAAAAGGAAAAAGTTAAGCCATCTAAAGAGCCTTCACAACCTTCCCCTTCACCCAGTCCGTCATCAGTCCAGCCTTCAGCTATCAATAGAGCACCAGTTGCTCAACCACCTACCCCTCCAAGGCCGCAGTCGGTATATTCCCCTCAGAGAGAGCGCATGGTCTACAACCGACAACCAGACCCAGCGCCTTTACCTGTACTGAGTTTGCCCCCACCTCCTCCGGTAGAAGCTTCACCACCACCACCACCAACTCCAACTCCAACTCCAACTCAACCCCCTGTAACTAAAGAACCGGAAGAGCAAGACCAGACGGAACAATGGGCAGTATTAGCGAGTTTAGGCAGCTACGGACAGGTGGTTTGGCCTGAAAAAAGTGAAGTACAAGGTGAAGTAGCAGTTCAGCCGACAGGTTGGACTGGGCAAGTAATTCAAGTTGGGATGGTTGTTACCGGGGAAATTGCTGTTCCCTTAGCAATACCTGAAGACGGAAAAGGCCAGCGATTTGTTGTTCAACTAACGGACAACTTACTGGATGTGGATGGGACGATAGCGCTTGCTGCTGGGCAGTTCTTGGTATTTGAAGTGGAGGGCGTAGATGGCAGTGGTTTGGTTTCAGCTAAGGCTATCTCTGTTGTGGATGAACAGGGGAACGAGCGCACCATTGCTTCTGCCTTCTCACTCGAAAATGACGGACGCCCATTAGTTGCCCAGAAATTGTTTGATATTGGCCCAGGTGTAGCGTCAATGGATTTTGGCATGGTTGCGCTGGGGGCGATTTCCAAGGTGGGGGAAATCATGAACCGACCCAAACAACAGAGTAGTACAAGTACCAGTGGCAGTTCAACGAGTACCTCATCAACATCGGTATCTCGTGACCCCAATTTGTTGGGGGCGATTATGGAGGGCGGCGCTACTCCGGTACTGGAATCGATTTCCAAGCGCAACTCCGAAGCCATTGAGCGAATGCAAGACCAGGATAATGCTTGGGTATTGTCACCGGGAACAAAAATACAAATTCGAGTAACTCAGCCTTTGCGAATTTAGCTAGAGAAGAAAGCGAAGGGGAGAAACTATTGTCGGCAATAGTTCTCCCCCTCCCAAAATCAACCACGAGGATTTTATTTTATGAAAATTGTTGCTTTTGCCTTGGGATTATTGGCATTGGGTTCCCCGGTAATGGCCTCAGACATCACTCGAATTACGCTTGAAGGAGCCAGTGTCCCTGAAATTGGATTAGCTCAAGGGTCAGGGGTGAACATTACATTCATTCCCGCAGGGCGGATTATCCAAAAGGTATGGTTGGATGACCCTACTTGGGTTGTATTTGATGTTGATGGCTGCCTAGTTGGACAGACAAAAGAGTGCGCTCGCCCGACTGCAACAACAGTTCATCTTAAACGAATTAACCCCTTACGAATTGAAGGGTTGTCCTCCACCGGGCGAAGTTTGCTGACTGTTATTACGTCTGGAGAGGCCGGAGATTTAAAGATTTCTACGTTCCGAATTGTACCTAGAGGGTCTCCAGGTATTTCAATTGTTGAAGTTATGCCGACACAAAGCAGGGAGCGGCGTGAAACAACCACTTGCCTTCTACTACCTGTACCCTCTTTATTCTTCTTAAGTTGTGAGAGAAAAAATGAAACGACAAACTCTATTTAGGTGGATTTATTTCTTTGTTACAGGATTTGGATTGGCATTGGTCTGTTCGGGAATTTTGCTAGTAGCCAATGCGGATATTCCTGTTGCAGAAGTGGATGGAGCCAAGGTTCCCAACTGGCAGGAAATCACGTTTGATTCCCTAGGGGCGATTAGTTCCTCTGGGAGTTATCAGGCTGATTCTGCGGTTGTTGATCAACTGGGTTATGACCCGTCCAAGAGTTGGACTCAGGGACAAAAGCCAGGGGAGTTTATGACGTTGGGGGATTTCCCCTCAATGAGCTTGGGGAATTTTGACCTTGATGCATTAGGAGAACTGGCTGGTGACATTAACCCTAAAGCGTTTAACTTAGACGAGTTTGGCTTAATGGCAAAACAGACTATTGATAGTCTAGTGAAAGCGATTCCAGAACTCAAAGATTTTCCTGTTTCACAATTGCTGCCTATTCAAGATTTGATTGGTCAGCAGGTTGGTGGGTTTGATGCCACTAAAACGCTAGGTGAGATACTCCAATCTAACCCTCAACTGGGTGGATTAGGTTTTGAATCCATTGACTTGAGCCAATACCAAGTGGGAAATATTCCCAATTTAAACCTAACCCAGATGGGCGCATTTAAAGATTGGCAGTCTGCCACCTTGGATGAAATCCCAACGCTTACTCAAGTGCCGTTGAGCGAATTAGGCGTACAAGCTAATGGCGCGACGGTTGGTAAGGTTGATGTTGTGTTTGGTGCGGCTGAGTCAAAGCTTTCCAAAACGATTTCTGGTAGTAATGTTGAAGGCTTTGGTGTCCCTTGTGACAAGGGATGTGCTCATATCGAAGTCTCAGGAGCGAACGGCGTTTTAGGTCGGGAATGGGTAAGCGGGAAATATCAAGAAGTCCAAGGGGGAGAGGGTGTATTAGACCAAGTTAATAATGGGCTGGAGCCGACAGGTCGCTTGCTGTTTGGTGATGCCTTTAAAGTCGTAGTTTGGAATTTGGATGAGAAGTCAGCATCCGGAGATTTGGCGTTATTTTTCCGCATTTGTAAGCGAGGAATGCCTAATTTAGGCTGCACTCCTTACTTCATTGGTGGGGTGCCACTGATGAGCTTTAAAGAGAATGACCCGATTCTGCTGGGCACTATCGACAACAGTAAGAGTGATACTTCATCCACTCCAACCCAACTGGCATCCTCCGAGTTACAGCAATCTGGAAATGAGCAATCTAAAGAAATTGTCAAGGGTTCAAACTCAAAAACTCAGTCCGTCAATTCAGCTCAGGCTTCCAATGGGACTGGCTCTAGTTTTACTGCTTCCGACATGAAGGGGTGTAAGGCGATTGTTAATTTAGAGGCGCTGGATAAAACCTTAGAACATCCTGACCTTCAAGGATTGGTGGATGCTGCCTTGGGGCAAATTGACCCAACTACTGAGCAGACATTTGCTGGCTCACGCCTGGTTGAGCGAGTGGCTCAAATGCAGTTTGGGGGGATAGGTGTTCCCGTTGATTCTAGCGCGATGGACGTAAACGGAGTGTCGGCTAAGAACTATGGGACAACCAAACTGGCAGAGTACAAGCAAGCGATCAAGGAGTTGGGATGTTAAGTAGGTTTTTTGGGTTGTTCAAATCCCTGCCGAAGCGGAATCAGGAACTAGTGGTTATTTTGGCGGTGCTATTCATTTTGGTACAGGGGTATTTTGCTGTGATGGCGCGTCAGCAGCAGGTTCGCTTTGTATCAGCTCGTCGGACAGTTGACCCCAGGTTTTTGGAAGCCGTTATCCGGGAAAACTATGCAGGTTCTGAGCATCTAGAGCCGAAAGTTGTTCGACGAGATGGGTTCCTGATTTTCGATTTTAACAGTCAGGAACTGTGCGGGGTTGCAGGGTGTTTGTACGCCGCTTATGCGAATGGTGACCACCTCAGTTTTTACCTGAAACAAGTCCCTAAAGCGGTGAGCTTGTTTTCTTTTGAACGGCAGGGATTAGCAAATTGTTTCGTGGCCTCCCAATCGGTAGCGAGAGGGATTATACGAACCCGATACTGCCACCAGCAAGGAAAGTTAGCAAAAATCATCACTGAGCTGAACGATAAAAAAACAGCCACCTATGAATAGATGGCTGAGAACTTATTGATTAGCCAGGAAGCAAATCTTGATACTTCTTACTAATTCTCCAAAGATTTATTGAGTAGCGGTTGCTTGCTGGATTGATAGCAGCATGGGGATTCTTGGGATTGAATTTAATAACACCACCATCAGGCAAATCATAGATAACTGGATTACTAGGATTTCGGTTTTGGCTCCAAGAATAGCCGGGATACTGGTAATCGTAACCCCACTGGGACTGCCCTAAATTGATAGTAACGGCCTCCCAATCTGCATAGGAATCATCTCTATGCCAGCCAATGCCGACGCTACCTTTTGCAACTAAACCAATTTGGCATCCTGGGAAGATGCGCTGGCAGAATGTCCATAACCTTTCATCCCTGACTCCAGGGCGAAAGACTTTATGCTTTAAGTCCCATTCCCATTCCAGCCAATACCGTTTTCTGCCACGAGCATAACTAGAAATATCGGCTTCTAGATGAGAATCTAACTGAGATAAATGTTCACGAATTGCTGTACATGTATCTGGCCTTAAAACACCAATTAACTTAAGCATGATGTAGCTCACGGAATAACTTCACCTTTACAATGAGCGTTAGCGATATGACTTATTACATTGTTCAGATTCCTTCAGGAGTTCAATCGAATCCTCACTTGAAGCCCCTGGTTGATTTGGCGACTTCAAAAAATGGCATGTTGATTGGCGGGTTGGTGCTGGCAATGGTTCTCTTACAGGTCTTTGCTGGTGATGACAAGAAAGGTAGGATTGCCAGGGGTTATCTGGGGGGTCTCAAGGAAAAAGCCAAGGCGGCTTCAAAGGCTAAAAAGCAGATGGTGAAAGTCACCCGCAATGAGGTTTCTCTCTATATTGGTTGCCCCAAACAGATTAAGGAAAGACTTCATGCCGAATGGCTTGCCAAGGGATTGATAGATGCTAAGTCTAAGCCTCCAAAAGCAAAAACCTCAACCTTATTTGTTCCTGATGCCCAGCGGGGCACATCGGTACTCGGTGCGGCGGGTTCGGGTAAAACCTTCTCGGTGATTGACCCGTTGGTGCGTTCTGCCTTAGACCAGGGCTTCCCGACTCTGGTCTATGATTTCAAATATCCGGCTCAAACTCAACGAGCGGTGGCCTATGCCATGAAACGGGGCTATACGGTGCGGGTGTTTGCGCCTGGATTTCCAGAGAGTGAAGTGTGCAACCCACTAGATTTGATTAGGGATGAAGAGGATGCGATCGCAGCAGGTCAGCTTGCCCAAGTTATCAATAAAAATTTTAACAAAGGTGGGGACAAGGGCGGGGACAAGTTTTTTGAAGAGGCAGGAAACTCGCTGGTTGAGGGGATTCTGTTGGTTACCAAGGCCGTTGGACGCCTGGAAGACCCGAAGTACTGCGATTTGATGATGTCTCAGGCCATTCTTAGCCTGACCAGTCTACCTCAGCGGCTGCAACATGCCTCTAACAACGGCACGATTAGCGTTTGGGCTTCACGCCCGTTGTCTCAATTATTTGGAGTGATGGACTCTGAGAAAACCGTTGCTGGGATTGTTGGCAGTGCGGCACAGCTGTTTATGAGGTTCATGAAACGGGACTATATTGGTGCATTTTGCGGGGCAACTACACTACCTCTGGATTTAGATGGAAAGCAGCTTTTAGTCTTTGGACTAGCCCGAAATAATCGAGACATTGTTGGGCCACTTCTGGCGGCTATTCTGCATATGGTTGTGTCTCGAAATGTTTCCAGGACAGTGCCGAGAAAAGACCCATTAGTTACAGTACTAGATGAGTTGCCGACACTGTATTTACCTCAATTGGTGAACTGGTTGAACGAGAACCGGGAGGATGGGTTTTGTGGAATTTTAGGATACCAGAATATTGCCCAATTAGAACAATTTTATAGCAAAGAATTAGCCCGTGCCATCTTTGGCGGAACGGCTAATAAGTTCATTTTTAACCCCCAAGATGGAGAGTCTGCTAGGATTTTTGCGGATTATCTGGGAGAAGAGGAAGTTCAGTTTAGCTCTAAGAGTAAGAGTACTGGCTCCAAGGGTGGCTCTAGTAACAGCACATCAGAGCAACGGCAGAAACGATACTTAGTTGAACCCTCGCAGTTTGTGAAACTGGGGACAGGTCGAGCCGTCGTTATTAATCCATCTTTTGTCCGAGGTGACGATGCTTATATTCCGATACTAACTCGAATCAAAGTTCCTGCCCCGGATATTAAAGAACAGGAATGGGCGATGAGCAAGTGGGACGGTATTCGCCAGAAATTAATTCAGCAGAATGGGGCATCAGTTTCTGATGAGGAACGAACTCGCCAGTTTGAGGAGCGTCGAGCGTTGGCAGAAAAACTTTTCCCAATACCGCAGGATAACCAAGATTTATCGGAGGGATTTTAAGTAGGGAGTAGGGAGTGGGGAGTAGGGAGTAGGGAGTAGGGAGTGAGGAATAAAGAATGGAGGGATTTTAATGTCAAGTCAATTGTTAAATAAGTTATCATCCAAAGCTTTGGATTTACTGATTCGGTATCCTCGTTGGAGAAATGCGGTTCAGCAAGCACATCTCAAGCCGCAAATTTCTCCAGATGTTCCTAATATTGTTGAGTGTTTTGACCAATCGGGTCTTCTCTTATCCCGCGTGAATGGTTACACAAAAGCTGTTGAGGTACCTCAACAACATCGTTCTCTCTTTCTGGCAATGTATTTTGATGGAGAACTGGTGTTTTTCGCGGTGGACAATGAAGTTATTATTCATCGCCTGAAGTTGTTTTCTGTCTTTAGTTTAGTGGAATAAAGACCATGCAAGTCAACGCTAATCCTGAATCATTTCAAGCGCAATATGAACGGCTAGTTGAAAATTGGTTAACTAAGTTCGCTCAAATCAATCAGGAATTATTGAAGAATCTGGAACTTTCGGTTGTCAATGAAAAAGGTGAGAAGCAAACTCTGTATGGCACCAATGAGTCCGGTGAAAAAATTTGTGACATCTCACCAGAGCAGATTCAGCAGATAGAATCGGGGGAATTGAAAGCCAATATCGAACTAACCCCACCTCAGGAGTTAGGTAAAATTTCACCCGAAAATATCAAGATGTTCGCTCTTGATGAAATGGGCGAAAGTGAATTGGTTTATGGGAAGGCTGGCTCTCGTATAGTTAATCGATTGAGTCAGGAACGAATTGAAGAAATTCGGGAAGCTTCAACAGTAGAAGTTGGCGAGAAGATTGAGAGTGAACTATTTAAGGTCAAAATTGGGGATGAGGTTATCTTTCAGGTTGATGAATCAGGGCAAGTCTTAGTTAATGATTCCAACAAACTGTCACAAGTTCTGTCGGTTTTAGATGAGCCAATTCAAGAACAACAGCAACAGTCGAGCGATGACGACTATAAATATTATAACAGGTTGGATGTTGACCAGGGAAAAGAAAATATTTGGGTTGAACTGATTAGTGATTTGGTTGAGAATTTGCCCAACCCTGTTCAGTCTGAGCCAGAACCCGAAGTTCAAAACGATTTGGATGAATTTTTCCAGGTAGATTTACAAGAACCCACTCCAATCGTTGAGGAAGCGGTTGAAGTTCAGTCCGTTCAAAAACCGGAAGAGATGCCTCAAAAGACGGGTTTAGATTGCCTTGAAGAAGCTGTTGGTCAGCTTGGGGATGGGTCGCTGAAAAGGGTTCTCACTCAAGCGACTCAAGAGTTACGGATGGAGGTGTCCCAACAGTCACCTAATCCTGAACTTGACCAACTCATGGAAGCACGAACACAGGCACAGGCATCTCAAGACCCGAATTGGTGGCAACGGACTACTTCTAAAATTGAGGAGATGGTAACGGTTGTTCGTGACAGTTTTGTTGGTAATCGTGCCGCGTCTACCTTGAAGCAATTTGCTGAGAAGTTGGACTTGCAATCTGGGGAAAGTTTTGAGGGGGCTGAGTATAATCTTCAGCGCCTGGGTAAGGACTATACTCTTATCGATAAACAGGGTAATGAGTTGTTGAAATTCAAGTCGTCTGTTCTAGGTGTCAAGGTAGATAATAGCTTGCCAGGACTCGATGATAGGGATTCAAAAAAACTAGAAGGATTACGGAAGGATTTGTCCCGTGGCGTTCAACCTCAAGGAGCGTTTGTCTCTGAAGGAAAAGCTGAAGCTGAGTACTTAAAACGGGTGACCACTATTACCTCGGCTCTTAGTCGGTATGCGGCAAAAACTGGTGGCACAGCTAAAGTGGAGGGCAAATTTTCTTACGACTGGCAAGCGACTTCAAACGGCTCAGTGATGATTAAAAATAAGCAAGGAGAGGTGCTGCTGGCTTGTGGGCAAGGGCATCTGCGTTCGCGAATGTCCCCAAAAGATTTACAACATTTTGAGCAGATGGCTCCCTCACTTCAGGAAACACAACAGTCTCGTACAGGACAAATGGTTCCCCCACAAAAGGGCAAACAGATGGAAATTTAGCTATGTCAATTTTAGACGAGTTTAGAGAAACAATTGCATCAGGTAGAAATGTTGTTTCAATTCAGTGCCAGTTGCCAGAACGATTAAAAATCATTGAGTCCATCGCAAGAGCCTCTGGACTGAAGTGTTATTTATGGAACCTGGGACAAGGACGGTTTCAAGCGATTGGTTCACACCAACCACTGGACTACCAGGCAACCTCTCCTTTAGATATGCTGACTCAATTAGCTGCTCATGATACGGATGGTTGTTTCATTCTGGAAGATTTACATTCCTTCCTGTATGATACGGCTAGCGATATAAAGTCTAGAGTTGCAGCCTCTGCGTTGCGATCGCAACTGATTAACCTGGCTTTTGCCTGGGCAGATACTCAAAAGATAGCTGTCTTGTTAGGGACGCAAGAAAGAGAACTCCCCCCGATACTGGGTAGCATTATTCCAGAGTTTTGGAATCCGTTGCCTCATTATCAGGAGAATCTAGCCCTATTAGAAGCGCTTTTACCGACTATGGGCTTGAGTGCAGATATCCCACAACTGGCACTCTCGGCGGGTGGACTGTCTACGGAGGAAATTAAATCCGGTTTGCGCCTGGTTAAAACTCAAGGGAAACCGCTCGTTCAAGGGCTTTTAGACTTTAAGATTCAACGATTGAAGGCGTTTAACTTGTCATTTACACCAAGCCCTAACGTTGGTAATTTCGGTGGTATGGATCGAATTCGCACGGGGATTACTGGCATTAAGAAGGATTTCACTCACCAAGCACGGCAGCATAACATTTCTTTACCAAAAGGCTGGTTATTGGTTGGGCCACCGGGGACAGGTAAGACGTTTGTCAGTAAGTTCTGTGCTTCTATTCTTGAGTTTCCCATGATTAGCGTGGATACGGGTGCGATCGCGAACGGTGGTGCATCCTATCTGCGGCGGCTGATTGACCGGATTGAGGCGTCAGCTCCTGCTGTAGTGTACTTTGATGAGCTGGATAAGCTTTTCCCGGAGGCTGGACAACCTGCTGATGTGCAGCAGCGCCAGGTGCTAGGGTTGCTGCTGACTTGGTTGCAGGATAAGGTGACGCAGACGTTTGTGATTGCTACGCTGAATCGGCTGGATTCCCTTCCGCCAGAGTTGACGCGGTTGGGCCGCTTTGATGAGATTTTTTATGTGGGGTTTCCTCAAAACGGTGAGCGTAAAGATATCCTGCATTTGCATCTGGCTCGGTTTGATGAGCGATATAAACACGGGAATAGTCCCATGTCACAGAAGGATTGGAGGGTCATTATTAATCAGACGGTTAATTTTACCGGAGCTGAACTTTCCACGATGGTTGAGAAGGCTGCCAGACGGTTATTTCATCAGGGTAAGGACATTCAGATTAATCTGGAAGAATTGCTGGCTATTCGTCAGGAAATTATTCCTCTGTTTGTTAGAGATACTGACCGAATCTTAAGGATTGAAAATATTGCCAAGGGTGTGGCAACGCCCTGCTCATCCCCTGATGATTCAATTTTTGCTCCTCCTATCACGACCTTATGGGGGAAAAAGCTTAGTGAGGAGATGCGGTAGGATACAACTAGCATTAAAATATTTGCTTAGACACCTATTTAACCTGAATATGGCCTTAAGCTAGAAATGGGAGAATGGAGAAGTTAGATATTAAATGAAACCCGGATATACGATTCCCCATAATCAGCTTCAAGAACGTAAACCTCAACCTGATGATTTAGTTCTAGGAGGGAAGTCATTACGAACCGATGTAACAGCGTCCTGCACAGATGCAGTCTTAGGAACTCCTCATCGAAACCAACAACCTGCTGCTCCCTCCCTTGATGCACTTCTCCATCCACCTAAAAAAGAGTTAGCCAGTGCGATCGCCTCTGTTCACAAAAAGATTGCTGAAAATACGGTAAAATTCAAAGACTTTATGCAGCTAAAAAGTGGGTGGGACGAATATAGTTCGCTCCGGGGCGAGGCGCTTGCCAATCAGATTCCCCCTGCGGTCAAAGATTTTTTGTTGAGCCAACTTTTAATCGAAGAACAGAACGAGCAATTCGTCAATAGAATTTATCGTTGGTGGTTGCGCGGCTTGCACATTCAAGCTGCACTTAGGAAAGTCAGAGTGGATGCACAAATCACTCTTAATGCCCGGAAATCGGCAGAGCGAAATAGAAGTTATTAAATTCAAACAAGATTTAAGTGGCTTAACTCAGATTCAAGAGTTTTGCTAAAAATTCAAGAGTTTTGCTAAAAAAAAGCCGCCCGCCGACTAGCTAATCCCTACTTTTATTTATTACAATCGTGAAAGTAGGGATTAGAAAATCGGTAGGAGAAGATACTAATAACTAACAGTAACGAAAGACATAAATCCCATACCCTTCAGATTCACTCGCACTCGCGTAGTAATAGGCATCCGATAGTTCCAAATCTCGTGCAACGCTTTCCCAGTCAATATGCATTGACCAGAAATGATGCTCTTTTTCAAATTGACTCCACAAGTACCCATTATTGTAAGCTGATAGACAAGCGACGTAGATTCGAGGAGCGTTGGGGTCACTGGGATTAATTCGGCACTTTGCCCAAATCGGACAGCTATTAGCTTGAGTAATTCCTGTTAGGTCACGGGCTAAACAGAGCGCTCGTTTATCCGTGTTTTCGTCATAGATGACGGCATTAAAGTCCTGGGTAGCTCTAATTTGATAGGCTAGCTCTGAGGCGAGTTTTGAATCGCTGGTGAGAATGCCTTTTTGTTTGGTCATCATTCGAGTCCTTCCCTGATGTAGTGAGGGTTTTCATCAGCAAAGACACCCTGTATAATGCAATTACAGGGTGCCTCAAAAATCTTGTCTAACAACTAAAAGTCGAGGGTCTTATCGGCGGCTTTGCTGTAGCCATTTACGAGGCTTAGTACTGCTCATTTCACAGAGAACTTTTGCCTCATTTTGGTTGGAATAAAGCACAACATCATCCACGTTCACTTGCTCTTGTTCTCCTGTCTTTTCGGATTCAGCGAAGAACGTACCATTGACAATTGTTCCTGACTTGACAATGAACACTTCATCGGGAACTGACAATCGGGTAATGCGTGACCCTAACTTGAATGGGGATTCAGCTTTAGGGATGAGAGGAAGCTTTTCGGGCGGCAGAATTGGTGGCTTGCTGTAATTGTTCGCCACTAAAGTGTCCAGAACGAAACTTGGCAAGGGCGGTAGCTTCAACTCATACTTAAAGTTCAAGTGGACAGCCGGGTGAATTGCGTAGGTTTCCTGACGAGTTAGTCCCCAATCTTGCCGATAAATCCACTCGCTCCAACTCTTGAGGCGACTGTGATTGTTACAGCCGATGAAAATACAGATGGTTTTCCTATCACAAGATTTCTGGTAAGCTAGTGCTAAGTTATCAGGGTGCCCAACTATTTCGCTGTAAGAGTCGGCGGGTTGTTCACTGCTGTGATGATTTTGCTGTTGGGTCTCTTGTGTTCCAGAATTATCCGTTTCCAGCATTGGATTAGTATCAGGTTCAGGAGAGGTGGATTGATTGGCGCTGCCGGAATCACTATCTCCGTCGTTGAGCAAGTTGAGAACGGTTTCTCGCAGACAGGTGGTTGCCTCCGGTGCGTGATGCTTAATCTTAGACACGAGATTACCCAACTGTTCTAGAACGTCGTCTGTTAGGGCATCGAGTTCAATCAACAGACTTTGGCGCTGCTTTTTGGCTTCAAGTTGAGCCATTAGTTGATTGATTTCCTGGTCAATGGTGTCGATGGTTTGAGACAATAACATAGCTGTAACTCTTGCATGTTAGGTTTGCAGTTAAAGGCAGTGCTAGATTCGTCGTCGGAGCGCTGCCTTTTAATTGAGAATGGTATTTAGGCAACAATGGTCAATTGTTCAAGTTGTTCAATCATCATGGCTTTGGTTAAATGCTTGCCTTTACCTCGTACATTCCTCCAGACAATTCCTTTCTGTGTACAAAGTTTTCGTAATTTGGCTGAGTCAAGCTTCCTTAAATCGGTTAAACTGGTGGTATCGTTTTCTTGTAAGTTGCTAGCTTTTTGCTCTTCACAGACAACAACGTTTTCGGCAGCGGGACATAGGGCTAGTACAGGCTTAATAGGTTGACGAGTTTCCCAGCGGCGGCTTGAGGTAAGGATAGGTAATTCCCAAGGGTCAGCGATACAGGGTTGTTCTGGTTGGGGCTTTTCTTGTGGCTCAACAACTGCTGTGGGTTCTAACGGTAGTGTTTCAGCAGGAGTAACGGGTGCTGATGCAGGTTGAGAGGTGCTTTGAGGGACACGAGTGTTAGCGTCGAGCGAAGTCAAGACGCTGATGCAGTTTTTGCTGATGTGGTCTACTATAATTCCTCCGAATCCAACAACAACTACTACTTCGATAACGTAGGTCAAAAGTTCTTGAAGCATGATAATTTTCTCCGCAGTTTCAATCTTCAGCAAGCACAAGGCGATAGCCGCTTATCCCTTGGGATAAGTGAATGGAATTTAACGATGAAGCGTTTTGTGAAGCCGCTCATACTCGCTTATTGGAGCTTCAAAGTAGAGCCGGAAGCTTCCATCTGCGTAACCTTTTACGTCTTTTTGAGTGAAATAAATCTTTTTCTGTTTTAGCCAGCTTTTTACAAGTTCTGTATGCTGGCAAATATACACCTTAGGGAAGTAGATACGTCCAATTCTCTGGCCTGTATCTGTATTTAAAATCAGTTGAAATTGCGGCTGATTTTCAGGAAGGTTTACCATGATTGTTGCAGGGCTTAAGATTCATCCCCACAGGGCTATAGCCCCCAACAGCCCCCAACAGTAAGAAGCGAAGAGTTTCTATCAACCCTGAGTTAAGGATTCTAACCTTGCGGAATCAGCGCTTCTTGCTCAGGTGTAAGTTTTTCAATTTTAGTGGGCGGCATGGTTGTTTTAAAAAACAATATACAGATTCTAGTAATTCTCAGACAGTTTTCTTCAATTCCCCTCAGGAAAGTGATACTGCATCAGATGATTTATTCAAAAGATTGGATTTCGTCTGTTGAGGAATTAAAGACTGAAATTGCTGCTTTTCATGAGACGTAAAGTTTTCAACCGAGGGGCGTTCGCCAGCTTGGGCTTTGTAGAGAATTCCTCGTTCCCCTTTACTGTCTACAATTTTTAGCGTTCGTCCCTGCCCTGAATCAGTATAGGTAGCAATATATTGTCCAATAGTACCAACTCTCTGACCCTTTGCATCAGGCTGAACACTGTTGAGTGCCTTTAAAACCGTCTTAACTAAGTTCTGTTCCCAGGCCGGACGTTCATAGGGCAAAGATGAAGCTACAGAACTTCTGGAAGGGGGTTGGGAAGACGAATCCTCCTCTTTTCCTGCCCCCTGCGTCCTGCTTCCTGCTAAATTTTCCTGAATCCAAGCTTGTTTTGAAGCGTCGGCTTGTCGAATCCAGGTGTCTGGATAGTTGAGACTGTCTTTGTCGATAGTCAGGGTTGCTGTCGTAGCCGGGTTGCTTTGTAGGGAACACTTAATTTCAGCACCAGGACGTAAGAGTTTGGCGGCTTGAAGTTTTTTGCGATCGCCTTTATCAATCACTCCTAGGATTTTATCGTCTATTTTGACAGCGGGCACTGGGTTGTCTTTGCCGGGAGGGGTGATAAAACCAATGGTTAGAGTGGATTGTTCTGTTGAGAAGTTGTGACCTGCAAAGTCATATTTCGACAGCTGAGTTACCTTAATCGTGTTCCCTTTGGCGGTTGTGGCGATTAGGGTAGCGCCTGGTGCTGAGGTCAGGGTTGCCTTGCCTGTTGTGCCGATAGGTAGCTGGTAGTCTTTCTCTGAGATGGGGGCTACCTGTTTCCCCTCAACCAATATGACTCGCTTATTGAAATTAGGGTGATTTTCCCTTGTTTCTAACGCCACTTGAAAATCGATTGTTTTCCCGTTCAGTTCTTGACCCCATTCATTTGTGGGTTGATGCATCCCAGCTAGGGTGATTTTGTTAAATTGAACGTCTTTAGCCTGTTGTGCCACGAGTTCGGGAAAAATATTGAAAGCGGCGCTAGCTTTACTATAGCTTTCATACCCCTTCTGGTTACTACTATGGGCAGTGTGCCAGATAGCCGATTGTAGTTGTTGAGCTACATCAGAACTACCGTATTGAGTCCTAGTCTGTTCAATAAAATCACGCGCTTCCTTTAATTTAGCGTCTAACGCTTGCTCAGAAGCACCTAATGTGAGTTGAATCTTGGCGTTACTTAAGGTCATTCCATCCTTAAGGTTGTGTTCCTTCCGGGAGCGCTCACTGACTGTACCTAACAATTTCCACTCTCCTTTTTTACCCGTTTCACCATCCTCTTGTAAACGAGCTTGAGCGATTAAGTTGCTATCACTACCCATCAGCTTGATATCTAGGGTTTCACTTGTCCAAACATCTGGGTGATTGTATTTCACCAAGTCAGTCAAAATAATTTGATTCCCCGATTTTTTCGAGGTGACAACCAACTGTGCTCCGGGTGACTTGGCTTCTTCACGAAGAGCATGAGCCTCAGCGTAAAGGGTATTATAGGTCTTTGTAATGGTTTTAGCCGTTTCCTCTTGAGCTGTTGAATAGGTCTTGGGAAAGAAGTCTTTGAATTGGTGAGTTGGTAAAGATTCGAGGTGATGGTCAGACCAGCTTTGATTGGTTGCGCGAATCATTTTATCGATGGGTGAGTAATTTCCCGACTCCATGATTCTGCTACTGTAAACCTCTTCTTTCTTCTTATCCGCAATCCACTCAACCTCCCTAGCCTTAAGGAGAGTGTTCGCTAACGTCAATACATCCTCATTCGGTCGCGCTGCACTTTTTGGGCCATCTGCTGCGGTCTGTAACTCGTTTGAGAGAATATCGGTTACTTGTTTAAAAAGCTGTTTAGCTAATTTTAAATTCTCCGTATTTTCTGGCTTTCCCATGCCAACGTCACCCAATCCAGCTAGAATCTCCGCTTTTTCTTGGATAGACCGACATGGCTCTTTTTTTGCTTCGGGGATATTAAATTCGTCAACGTTTAAATTAAGAGCGCTAATGCACTGACCTTTGACTTGGAATAAAAAATCAACTTGTTCGTTCTCAGGAAGGTTATCAATTTCGTTTTCGATGGCTACAGCTTTTTGAATACTGTTGGCAATCAATCCAATTTGATTGGAACTGGCGGCAATGGCAATAGAGGCAAATGTTTGAGCCAGATACGGTTCCTTTTCTGCTTTAATCACATCCGTATGGCGGTTTTGAGGAAGCTGCTTCTCTTCGATTTCAGCCGCTAATGTGGGGTAAAGACTAGCTCGTTCAAAGGCAAGTCGGTCACCATCAAAGTCAGCTTGCAGATAAGCAGCGGCGGTTTCGGGATGGATATGAATCGTTCCTTGTTCATGCTGAAATTCACGAATGTGTTTGTTAGTTAGAGTAATTACCCCATTGCTGTTAATCAGGGGACTACGGGTAACGATAAGTTTTTCACCGTCTGGTATATGAGGCACACAAACCTCATCTTTTTTTAACTCTAAACTCGGTTGGGCAAGTCCTGATTGAAACTCAACAGCACGTCCGGTGGCAATATCAATCCATTCCCTCCGAATCAGTTGGGTTAATTTGGTAACAATATTCGGGTGTTCTAATAATTGGGGATGGTTATCGACACAAGTTCTAAGCAGGTTATAGAAGTTCTCATCGTACTGTCGTCTCTCTACGTCAATTAATTCATCACTCTCTTGGCTTGAGTTTTCTTCAATTCCAAAGACTTGAGCAAAGTTTTCTAGCTCGAATTTTTCAGTTTCTTCTCTCGAATTCCCTGACTGTCGCTGTTGCTGTCGCTCGTGTTTATCGATAAAATATTGAGCAATCTTACGGGGGTCAGATTGGATATTAGCAAGATGTTGAGTTGATGATTCGATTCTAGGTAGGATATCCGCTTCAACTCCCTTGGGATAATTCACTAGGATTTGAGTTCCTAAGCTATGTTTGCTATACTTGGCTAAAGTTTTAATGCCTAATCCTAGGGTAAGGGTATACTCTCCAGGCTGAATTTTGGTTTCATCCTTGCGGCCTTTGAAGGAACTGGTCGCGAGGATTAAGTCATAACCTACCTTGGTTTTTAATCCCTCTGTTGTCTGCAATACCTTGGGTGTCCCCAAGCTGTCTAATTCCCGCGATGGAGCCAGTGTTCCTTTGGCAATGCGATGGACATCACTGCCCTGTTGAGGCTTAATCCCTAGACGGAATTGGATAGGAGTATTAGACTGTCCAGTTAGTTCATCACTCAAGTCAGGACTCATCCGACCATAGCAATCCCCCATCATCTTTTTCGCTTGTTCTGGAGGAATAATTCCCCCGTTTTCGCCTGTGGAGTCATCCACAATAAGGATGCGTAGATTTTTGAGTTCTTTGAAGTCTTGGCAAGGGGTAAACACTAAGGAACCATAAGCGGCTCCATCGCTCATGTTGGGGTAAACTTTATCTCTGACTTCGTTTGTACCAAAATATACCTTTTTTCCATTGGAAAATTGAGCAGTCATCCCCTCATATTCTTTTAAGTCTTCAGGCGTCGTGCAGTCTTCATATATCTCGGTAACAGCGAAGTCTGTTTCGGAAAATAAATACTCAGCTAGGGAGTTTTTGACATCTTCTTTAGCACCTGTGTAGGCTTGGAGTTTTGTGTTAAAATGGGTAAGGTTAATACTCATACCATCCCTCCTATGAATCTAAATTCCAGAATTATTAGTCTTGATGAGGACGATTATGATTTTGACGAAATGTCGTTACTTCAATCGGTAACAACTCGTCATTCTCTTGATGGATTAACGACTGAAGAAGCCCTATCAGAAGGCTTGCTTGATATTGATGATTTACCCTGGGAGGAAGAAAGAGAAAACCGAAATAGGACTCAGGAAGAGATTGAAGCACTAGATTCCTTAGAGTTCTAAGTCATTTCTCAATACCTTGCTCTGTAGTGGGGAGAAGGGGTTCGAGTTGATACTCTAGTCCTTGGATAGCCAAATACTTTAATAAAGTCAGGGATTGTGTGTTTCCTTTCCCAGCAAAGTACTCCCATAAAATTACCCAGTCAGACCATAGTCTTGCCTGACAGGAGACGATGTTGACAGTCAGGGAATCTGTTTTTGGTGGGGTGATGTCTTGAATGATTTCTTCATCCAGATGGGAATCAGCAGTTAAATGAGTAGAGTTAGCATAATAAAGGGTTTTGGTCTGAAACGAGAAACCATTCTTTTTTAGCGAACGGGCTTTTTTCATTGCGGGGTTAAGCCCAAGTAACCAATTGAGGGGAGCGTTGATGATAGATAGCCCAACCGTATCTGAAATATAAATCCGGTCTTGCTCAATTAGTAGAGACAGAATAAATCTCTCAATTTGCAATTTCATGCATTCGGCAAGTTGAGGAGGTAATTGCTCTGAGTGGGCTACGGTATCTTCTAATTGCCGGGGTAAGTGGGGGGAGGCTTCTACGATCGGTTTCTTGGCTGAAATAGCATCAAAAAGCTCTTTACGGCCTCGTAACTCATCAATACTGAGAAAGTAATCCCACAGTTCAATTACTGTTGCCAGTGGATATAAGGTTATTACTGAGTTGCCCGGTAAGATTCCTTGAACAGTTGGTAAGTTATATCTAGCGACAAATCCGCAAGCTATTCGTTGTAATCGCTTACTAAAATAGGGCAAATACAACGTTTTACTCATGGCAATTTCCCCGTTAGGTAGCTGATAGGCGACAAACGGAATATCTCCACACCAAAAGCTACGCTGTTTTACCTGTACGGGGCTGGCTGAAAGTGTATTTTTATTAAGCATAGGAGATGCCAACGGGAGCACGACTGATTTGCTTTGCCCAAACGTGGGTGTCCCTTAGCTTAGTGACTCCGATGCTTCTGAATCAACACAAAACTTGTCACTGTGACATTTAAGCTTTATTAAGGTTGATTGCTAATCTTGTTATAAACTTTTGTGAATATTGTGATAAATTTGCCTGAAACGAAATGGCTCATGCTTCATCCTTAAAAGTTCCCTGTGGGCATCTGCTAGTCGCCTTCTATGGTGCTGATTCGGTTCTCTGTGGGAAGACCCTTCACTGAACCAATGGTTTACCGTATCAATCGAACATTCGCAAACAATAGCTAAAGAAAGGCGGCTGACCTGCCACTGAGCTAAAAACTGCTCTAGGGTCATCTCGTCCGTGCCGTTTTGTTTCCGCTGAAGGTACTCTCTCCATTGTTTGGGATAGAGAAATTCTGGGTTCATTGTGGTGTCATCGTAATAAAAGAACGCAACAGGAAGTAGGGGGTGGAAGTTGACTTAAAGGGGAGTAGGGAGTAGGGAATGGGGAGTAGGGTAGGTAACAGTAAGGGGATTTTTACCCCAAGCTGTTACCTGCCACTCGCCTTGTGGGAGCTTGTATCCCACGATGCGAGTGGAATTGAAGTAGAAAAAGTAGGCAATAGCTCGTTTCTCGCTACTCCCTACTCCCTATTCCCCATTCCCTTTTTCGTCAACTTTCCCCATTTCTTTCCAATGCGCGTTTGGTCGAGAGAGCGCTGTTGGTTATCGGTTGAACTGTTTCAAGCGCCTCAATAATTCGTAGTTACAAGGACATTCAAATTCCGGGTCGTCTTCAAATCGAACCATTACGTTCAACTCGACAATACGGCTCACAATCCCTTTCCTTTGAGTCGAAAGACTTATCACGCGCTGACCAGGCATGAAGTTATGCAGTGGTACTTCCTCTGACGATAAAGCTGGCTCAACAACCAATTGCTCTGCCTTAGGCAATATTTGCTGGATTACCTCTGCTTTTCCATCGATAGTGAGCTGTACCAGTACATGCGGGGAAGATGAGGAAGGTTCGGAAGGTGAGGGAGATGGGGAAGGTGAGCGAGATTCAGAAGGTGGGAAAGGTGAGGAAGACGGGGAAGTAATTTCCACCCTATCTCCCAAATATCCCTCATCTTCCAAATATCCTTTGTCATCTAAATATCCTTTGTCATCTAAATACCCCTTATCATCCAAATCTCCCCCATCCCCCAAATCTCCCTCATCCCCCAAATCTCCCCCTGCGGCTTCTGGTAACTGCCACAGCTGGTGCATTAATTCGGGAGCGGCCTCACCAATTTGGATTTGATGGTGAAGTGGCAACGCTGACAAACATTGATCAAAAGCGATCGCATCATAAAGAGTCTGGCAACCTGCCATCAAGTCTAACCAGGTCGCCACTTCTTCTGGAGGGAGCATTGTTTGAGCCATACCCCCGTCAAGATTGGGGTTAAATGGTTGTGGAGTTTGGGGAACCCCACCTCCACCACCGTCAGGAGGGGTGTCGTCGGGACTTGGGGAGCAAGATCCCCCATCTCCCCAGCAATGGATGTCATCACCAACCGTTGGTGATGGGATTGGTGGAACACCAACTGGTTCAAGCTCAGTCAGTTTATGAGTTTCAACCGCCAAGTTGGTGGAATTGGTGGTTTCTTCCGTATTGATATCAGCCAAACCTCCAGAAACTTCGTCCACAGTATTGAGGGATTCACCAATAACACCAACTGAAGTCTGAATAACTTGTTCGAGCGTTATTCCAGCAGTTGGTGGTACCACCAACTCACCACCAATCCCACCAAAATCACCAATCGTAAACGTATTATCACATGGGCTAAAGGGAGTGACTGTATTGGGGATATAAACCAGGTTTTCTCCTGAACCCTCTAGGCAACCAAATCCCCCAGCCGCTAAGACCCGGAAAACACGTTCGCGAATTTTGCCCACAGCCCAAGACTTGAGGGGATTAATCCTCGACTTGGCAAAAGAAGCTGTGAGGGCTTTACCTTTAGTCCACAGCTTTTCAGCACAGGTCTGGGCTTTGAGTAAAATGCCCTCAAGTTTTTGGGAAGAAGAGTTGTGGGCGTGGATGAGTTTGTGCTGCCACAGGTAAAAAGAGGCTAGCTCAATCGCGGCTTGCATCGTCTCACCGCTGATAACCGGACCCGGCACAACGTCTTGCACCACGGCATTGACAATGTGCAGCCACAGGGCTAACCGTGCGGCATAGCTCTCAATTTTGGCATAGACTAAGCTCATGCCAAAATGAGCTTCCTCTTTGTCCAGTTCGACGATGACATGGTTGAAGCCTTGGAAAAGTACCTTAGCCTCGTGAGAGAGCAGGTAGTCTCGTTCGGGTAGCAGTTCCAGACGGCGGTAGAGGCTACGCAGTAGCTCAAGAAGTCCGGTTTCTTGATGGGGAGAGAGCAAATCCAATTTGCGATCGGGAGCGTCTGGAATGGAACACAGGAGGAATCGGGCTAAGTAGCCGGACGCAACAAAGTTGACTTCATCAGCCATGAGCCGAGCTAACAGATCCCATTGATAGGTTCCCGTCTTGGAAATGCCAGTACGACGCAGGTAAAGGCGCACGTCCCCCCTATCGTAAGAGCCAAACTTACCATTCCAAATCCCCAGCTCCTGGCGCAGGTCATCACCCTTGCCGCTGCTGTGCTGGTTGTGGCGCTCGAAATCACCTGTCAGCTCATCGATGTATTCGATGAGTCCACGTGGGTTCTCCGCGTGGATGCGAATTTTCTGAGCCATTGTTGTATTGTTGAGAATGCGCCTCGTCTCAATCGGCTTGGCCTCTTTGTTTTTATCGGAGCAAGCTTCCCAATCGGCTAACTTCAGTGAGTGAGCCTCTCGCGCAAGTTGCTCCATATCCTCCAAGGCTTCCATAATCAGGGCTTGAGGCGGCGTTTTCGCTTGGCCGGAGTCGGCAACATTAGCGCTCCAGAAAATGCACGGCTGAATGTAGTGCGATTCTGCCTTAATTACAATCCTCGAAGAGACGCCGATGCGGGAGGCGGAAACGGGGATCAGGGTATTGAGGAGATATTCAGGCGCGGTGGGCATGGCGTTGGCCGCGGCTATTAGGGCATCAGCCAGAGGACGTGCCAGATAGCGATGAAGATTCAGGCGCTTGCGACAGGTTTTCAAGAGCGTTCGCAACGGGATAATCGTGTCGGACGCTTCTTTCGTCAGCTCGTCTTCAAGCCGAACAACACGAGCGAGTTTCTCGATATCTGAGTAGGGCTTGGCATAGCTGTCCCCCAGCTCCATCAAAGCAGCAGTCTGAAGGGATTCTGAATCGTAGCGGCGAAGAATTTCCTGGACGCGAGCTGGAAGCGAAACCGCATCAAGTTGTGGGAGTGAGTTATCTAGAGAAAGCGCTCCATCACCGCTTTCTTTTTCGCCGCCAGAGGGCATTCTCTCGCCACTAAAGCTTTTACCTCCCGTACCATTGCCTTGGATGCGCCGCCACTCCTCCATTATAGCATTTTTGAGATGGGTAGGACATTTGGCTTTAAAGCTTGCCTTGTCGAGTCGATAAATTTTCTTCCAGCAGCTCGACTCACCACCCTTTATCAAGGCGGCTGGCTGGCACTGCTCTGGGATAAAGGCTTTTTGGGGATTCAGGATTCGCTCGACGCGGTCGCTTTCAATGTGGAGTGCCGCACCCGCAATATGCGCCAGCTCTTGAGTACTGCCTGAATAGCAAACACCTGTTGCCTTGCACCAATTTTCCCAGCCGTACCATTCTTGAATGGCGGTGGCGAGTGCTTCGGAGCGATCTGCGCTTCGCAGCAGCGCTTCGCTATCGCCTGTAGGACAAGCTCCGGCGAGAATCTCCCGACTAAGCTTGTTCCCCAGCTCTTCCAGCTTCAGAGTGCCTGGGATGCTGCTTGCCCCCAAGTGGAGTTTTCTGATGGGAGGTTGTACAGGATATTGGGCTGGTTCATGATTTTTGGTTGAGTAGATTCCGAGCGATTCGAGGCTCTCAACCAAGGGTGGGAAGCAGCGCTGGTGCGATTTATAGGAATTACCCGATGGGCCAATCGTTGGGGCAAGTACGGTAAATCTCCCCATACCGAGCGCTTCGCCAACGTGGTTGCCTCCTGGAGTGAGGGCGAAGTTTGTAAAGTCGGGGGCGACGTGCACCCTGACGCCAACCCGCCAGCCCCCGCTGTGCGATTCTTCCCTAAAGGCGTCAGCTCCTTTAATGAGCTGCACAGAAGCCGCCACTTGGAGAGCTGCTGCGGTGCATTGCTCCTGAGACTCAAACTGTTTTACGTCAAAGTCGAGCCAAACGGTGTTGTTCCAGCCGCCCAGGGTGCCAACACCGTTTAAGGGATTAGCGAACCACTTCTTTAAGTCTTGGGCTGATGGCAGTTTATTCTGATACTGCCGATGGTTGACTAGATGGGGTTTTCCGTATGAGTCCAGATAGGAGGGGTTCTTTCCTGTATACAGGGGTATGGGTTGTCGGGTGGCGGTGAGTGGGCAGTGCGACCAAATTCCTTTGCTTGGGTTTTCCGAGATAATCTTGTGATTTCCTGAGCTGTATGGCTCTTGAAGAGGCGCTACGGGTAGTACAGGATAGTTATGGTGTCGTAGCCAGTTAATGGTCTCTTGTCGCTCTTGCAGGTAGGTTGTAGGAGGTTTTGCGGTAGAGGTACCGGGTGGGGTAGGAGTTTGTACCATCTCAGCCTATCCTCTTAACACGGCGTATAGCGCACTTCGGCTCTAGTTGGAGGAAGGTCCCGACCTTCCAAGTACGGGGACTGTCTTTGAAAGATGCCATTTTCTCTGGAAGAGTTGTGAATGTTTACGTAGCCGGGACTTAAGCTTCGTGCGTTGCTCTTTTCCTTAAATTGGGCTGAACTGGCGGTGTCAGAAAGTGGTATAATCACGACCAAAGCATCTTTATTGTGCTTGTGGTTCTCCACAAAGAACCTCCAAAACAGCCGGGGGATTGACGTTGCAAGCGAAAGTTCCGGTTGTTGGAATTTTTAAAGTCAAAATACTGCCACAGCACGGCAACGCCGGTTGAGTCTTACCTCAGCCTCCGCGACGTATCTTCCCTTCGCCCAAGGTAAGTGTTCAGCAGCTGGACATGGGTCTTTTAAGCTGTTCCCCTGTTCTGAATCGGTGCGAGTACCACCAGAGGCTGCAAGGCTTCTTTGGCTAGGTCTGTGAGGCTCCTGTTGGATGTATCCAAAGAGTAGAGAAGCGACAACCTCAACAATTGTTGGGTTTTTGGACTTGACAGTAGCTTTAAACCTTTGGTGCAAGGTTTTTCGCTCTAAAATGGTGGTGTATTGGCGTCGGGTAGACATGTTTTTTCTTACTAAAAGGGTTCCTGTCCTGAATCGGGATGATCGAAATATACATCTGTATGCCTCGACTTGGGATGATTTTTATAAAAAAAAATTAGGTTTAACCTGTAGATGGAGCTGTTTAAGGCACTAAACTTCTCGCTATGAAAAAGAGCGGCAGTATTCAAAAAGCTGGTCAATTGAGCCAAAAAGGGCTGATTCACTTTCGTCAAATAATGACTGCTACCAAGTTGCGCCACGCAACTAGTGTCAGAACTTTTGTCGATAAGTTAAACAAAGACCATGGATTCAAGGTGACAAGCCAGTCAGCTTTCAGCCGCTTAGAGAACTTTGGGTTGGAAGGTGGCAATGAACGTCTGGATGAAGCAAGGTTGGCCTATATCGCACCTTATACATATTGCGAAGCGCTGAAGCGTCCTTACTCGCTCAAAGAGTTGATTGCGATCGCCCAGGGGGAGCTAGATCCCAATGAGTGGGATAATCAAGCAGCACCGGCGACATCTATCAAAAACCTAGAAATGCAAGAACTAATCCGCCTTATTCGCGAGGAAATGGGGCGACGCCAAGTATCAGAGCAGGAGTTCGCTGAAGTCTTGAAACTAGGTGGCTTAGATGGTGCTCCAGAAAAATCAATGCAACTACTACAAGCCATTCTGGGCGGGAAAAGACCAAGCTTCTATGAGCTGGCTAAAATTGCTCGTTTTGTATCAAATGGAGGTCAGTACGGAGACATTGACGGGATGGCTAGATTGATTGGGGTCGAACCCCCTATTGATTTGGAAGATCGGGAGGTTCATAATCCACGCAAGGTTGAGAATGGCTATTAACTTAGGGGCGTACAGTTCTCTACTTTGACAAGACGGCACAGTTCACCACGATACCAAACAAGCCTTGCCATAACCTTGTGAAGACACAATCGCCCATCAAATAAAGGGGCTGTATATTCAATGTTTAGGCTCTCCAGGAGTCAGGGTGATAAGTATTTTTAATAAAAGGAGTTGAGGC
>CBDTXL010000002.1:0-89732 GCA_965364435.1 uncultured bacterium | reverse complement strand
GGGGGAGAAATCCTGATTTATCAAGCTTTCAGCTTACTCGTCACCCCTTGAGGTTCCATAATATCGAAGTGATAAATTTCCTCCATCTACAGCTTGATAACTTACTCGTAAACTCAGGGTAACTCGGAAGTGTTCGATTGCCGTATTCTTATAGGTTTCCAGTTGCACACCTCCATCACCCGTTAAGGCACTGCGATCGCCCCTTGACTTCTCTAATAAATAGGCTACTTTAGCTAGAGTTTCTTGTAGCTTAACTCGCTCCCCTTCGTTTCTAATTCCTTCATAATCTCTAATAAAAGATTGTTGGTACTGAATTCGAGGAAACATTAACAATTCCCCTGACAAAATCTTACTCTTAGATTGGTTCCAGATTAATTTTCCCCAGTTGGATAAGGTCACTTCCTCATCAATTCTAAAAATCAAAGCTTCCTGAATACCAGAGAGTTGAGAATGATTGACTTCCGCTCCGGCTGCCATGAGCGCAAACTGAACTTTATAAGGTTCAATGACCGACTCATCAATTTTGATAGGAAGACGAGGAATTGTAATAACTTCAGAATTAACTCCCTCAAAAATATAAATTATCTCATCAGCGTAGAACATCCCAATTGTGTTGAGATAAGCCTGTAAACTTTTGAAACCTCCTACTAGGTTAAAACAAACCCGATCATAGCCGCTAGTCATCGGATCGAGTTGCGTTAGCAATTCATCAATACCGTCTGAAAAACAGCGAGTGGTAGTGGTAGAAAGCCCCTTGGGTGTGTAAATCTGTACAGTTATTCCTCTAGTTTGCAGGAATGATTCAACAATCTCTGCGGTTTCCTTACCTTGAGCTGTATCGGTAGCAACTAACCAGTGCATATCTTGGCGACTTAGCTCTAATTGCTCTTGATATAGACCATAAATTCCGTTGAGTTCGGCACTGGCAGAGCGAATTTGAGCCGTTGAGCTTTGCTCTAGTTTTTTAATGGCTCTAACTTTGAGTGTTTCAATAATTTTGAGAACGTCTTTGGGCGTTTTTTCTAGAGTAGAATTGGCAGTATCCCGCAACTGGCTATACCAATCTTTTTCTTCCAGGTTTGAGCGATTGATTTGGTTAGTTAACAAACTTGTCCCAACAGTGGAAATAACAACTCGACGCATCAGCTTTTCCTCTACTTATCTTTTTGGTTTTGATTGGGTAACGGGGAACTCCCGAACGGGCAGCCGGGAACTTATGAAGGCGTATGATGTAAGCTTTGAACCTTTGACTTCAATCGAGGTATGAAGCTTAATACATCCGCCTTTTCCTGATTTTTCTAGCGGCTCAGGCGACGCCAGTAAGGTTTTCTAAATCAAAGTAATCATCTGCCAACTCCATTATTTTTTGGCGAGTGGTGGCACGGTAACTGACAACTTCTACTCGTTTGCCAAAATGTTGAATCCGCTGGATGGCAGGTGCAAAATCTCCATCACCACTGGCTAAAATCGCTGTATCGTAAGTATTAGCTAATTCTACTAAGTCTAAAGCCAATTCTACATCTAAGTTGGGTTTGAGAGAAGACTTGCTGGAACTAGAGATTCAGTTTCTTTAATCTGAGTTTCGATTTGCTGAATTTCGTTTGAGAGGTAGCTGAGGGAGCGCTCGACTACTGTTGTTAGTTGTTGCTGTTGCTTGATTTGAGTTGAGAGGGAGCTAAAAGAACGCTCGACTACTGTTGTTAGTTGTTGCTGTTGCTGCTTTTGAGCTAGGGTGAGGTGCTGCTGGTTAGCTCTGTGCATCAGGAGTAACCCTAGGAGAGGAATGGATGTTAAGGCAGCTTGTTGAGAGATGGCGGTGAAGATTGTTCCGGTGAGAACTCCCAATACATAGAGATTGTCTTTGGTTGTTAAGGAAATGTTGGGTAGTTTTTGCGGTTGTTCTAGAGGAAGGGACGTTACGGGTTGACTTAATTGATTGGAGGGTAGTCATCGGGGGTTCCTCGTTTCTCTAATTCTATTATCTATGAGGCTGGAAATGCCCTTTTCCAAGGGGGATGACAAAAAAGAGTGAAGTTGGTCTGATTTCACTCTTTCTGTAAGTGGATTTTGTGCTGTGTCTTCTAATCCGATTTAACCCAATCGGTAGGGACGGTATCCTGAATGAATATCAAACCGAAATTCTACGTTTCCAACTAATCCGATTTAACCCAATCGGTAGGGAGTTCGTCTAGCAGCCCTTACCCACTAAAGGTTTCAGCCGCCAAATCGACGCATCTCTAAAAAGAGTAACATATCTTCCAAAAAAATGAGCAAAACACATACCTCAAACCCTCTCCCTGTAAGGTATCGACGCATCTCAACGCAAACAATAGGGTTTCGGCGATTTGCCGAGATGCGTCGATGAACATCTGAAAACTTCCTTCAAAAAACCCTCAAACCTAGATAACATAATACTTTGGCGGGGGTTGAGGTGCTTCCCCACCGATAATTAACGACCTCGAAACCGCTTCCTGGGATATCCAATAAAACCGCACATTATCCTCCGCAGGCTTAATTAACTTTTTCACCTTTTCAAAAAGCTGCCGCATTTCCTCTATACTTAGGAAACATTCAAACACAGAAAGTTGAACTCTTCGCCCATATCCTTCTAAGAAATTGGACAACTTTGTACGTCTTTTATCATCAGGAATATCATACACAACAACCACTAACATTTACATAGCTCTTAAAAAAGCTTCATAAGCAATCCCTGACAACAAACTACGTTTATATCGTCTTACTTGTAATTGAATCGCATGACGATAAGTAACTGGAGACTGCAAATCTGGATGAGAAACTTCTTCATTCATTCGCATTTCAAACTGCTTGAGAAAAATCCGTCTTGCTGATTGGTTCAAATAAACTCCTCCCGTAATAGGGACTAGATCAAAATCTTGTGGCTTAAGCAAAGATTTATGAATAATCTTTAACACCAAACCATCAACGATAGGAGAACGAAATTCCTCCATCAAATCAAAAGCTAAATAATGTTTCTGCCTTTCCCCATAGTGAAAATTACCCAAATAAGGAGAAAGCCCTTCAGCAATAATAAAACTTAAGACATTGTTAAACAAAAGAGTGTAACCAAAACTCAACAAAGAATTAACCGGGTCAGTAGGAGGTTGACGGTTACGCAGAGAAAACTCAAACTTCTCATTAGTAATTAACTTACCAAAAGCTGGAAAATATCTCGCCGCAGCTATCCCCTCATAACCCCGTAACGTATCCAGATTATCGATTAACTCCAACGCCTCAATATCTTGAGTGATGCCAAGAATAGCCCTTTCCACCTCCCCTAATTTGCGTTTGCGGTTAAACCGCAACAATAACTGCTTAGAATTCATCAACTTCCCATAGACAATCGCCTTAGACACATTAAGTTGAAAAGCAGCATCACTACGCTTTTCCACCTGTACCAATTCATTATCTAAGTGCCTTGACTCAGCACTCCACAAATGACCATGATATTGACCACTTTGGCTGAGAAATAACACCGCTATTTCTTCTTGCAAACAAGCCTGAATCGCAGAAGTTGATAATTGAATATTGCCAAAAACTAGAATTTGCTGCACTTCTCGAATCGGCACTTCAACCTTCTGCTTCTCAGCCACATGAATAATAAACCGTTGGTAATCTTTATAGATACTTGTACCTTGTTCAACTAAATAGATAGCTGCCATGTCTCGATTCCAAATATTTTTCTGAAAAGCACTCTTATCCTCTTCACTTTGGGGCGCTAATTCTGTTTCGACTTCTGCCAGAAAAGGTTGGTGTAAAGTCGAAATCTCTCTTATTGCCTCATTCTGACCTAACCCCCCAACCCCCTTCCCTACAAGGGAAGGGGGAGAAAATGAAGAAGGGGGAGAAAACTTCCTCTTACTCCCCTCTCCTTGCAGGAGAGGGGCTGGGGGAGAGGTCAAAACTTTTTTTTTTCGTTTATTCTTACCTTTGTTTCGCCCTTTAATTAACCCCAAAATTTTCTCTATTGCCGAATTCAAGCTAACTTCACTAGCATCTACAGGAAAAATAGCATTTTCTAAAAAACCATGACCTAAAAACCGAAACCCTTGCCCAAAATTAGTAATTTGAGTTTTCTCGGTATGCATCATCAACCCGATTGAATCCAACAGACTAATAATTTCTGACTTAGCCTGTAAAATCCGCTCATGAGTCTGGGCTAAAACGAGAAAATCATCCGCATAGCGCACAAGCTTCAAATCAGTTGCCGTTACCAACTCGTCAAACTCATGCAGATAGATATTAGCCAATAAAGGAGAAATCACCGCACCTTGAGGAATACCTTTTTGGGGCAATATTAACCCTTCTTCAGTTAACACCCCAACTGATATCCAAGCTTTTATCAAACATAGAATTCTGGGATTGTCAATGTGTCGTCTAACTTCTTTTAGTAACCTATGATGGTCGATATTATCAAAAAACTTAACAATATCTGCATCTAACACCCAATGGTATCCTTTATCACGCCAGTCAGCAATTTTTTCCACCGCATTGATGTAAGATAAATTGGGACGATAAGCAAAACTAGCAGACGAAAACTTCTCCTCCATCAATGGATAGAGTACATTTAATAAAGCCTGCTGCACAATTCTATCCCTAACCGTTGGTATTTTTAACTCTCTTAAAAGAAATTTGGAAGATTGCTCCTACCCCACCCATCAAAATTATCTACTATAGTGCTTACTTAAATCAAACCAGAAAGTACATTATTTATCCAGTTTGTCTTTATTATTACCAAAGAGCTTACTACTTGTGTGCCTTTGGAGAAAGACCACAGCGAACTGAAAATCAACCGCAAGTAGGGTGGTATAACTACCGTCTAGAACGAATAAATAAACTCAAAACACTGTCTTGGGATATTCCCAATTTACCTTTGTCGCAATCAGAAATTATTAATCATCCTGAAAACTATAGTCCTGATTACATTCAACAAGAATTAGACTCAGCCTATGGCTTTGATTTCTCTGAAAATGCTAGTTTAATGCTCCTGCGTTTTCAGGCAAGTTTTGCTCAACGCTACATTGACAACTCCTTCCGCCATCCTACTTTTAATAAGCTACATAGCTATCAAGATGCTCTAGCTTTAATTGAGCACTTAAAGTTACCCAACACCAGAAAAGTTTTAGCACATATCAACCAGTATCCAGATGCAGCTTACTATACCCTCCGCTATCGCAAAAATGAAAATAATGTAATCATGCGACTGCAAGCCTGGGGACCTAGGGTAGAAGTAGTTTTCCCTCTTGAGTTACGACAGGTCATGAGGCAGGAAATTGAACAAACCTGGCAACTCTATAAAGACCCTTTGGATTAAGCTGAAAAGCGTTCATTCTGCCTCTTCAAATTGCTGGGGAACATGGGGACTCCTGAGCAGAGAAAAACAGATTATACAACTTACTGCTGTAAAGATTTAGCGCAGACTGGGAAAGAACCCATAAATTTTTTACCAGAACAGCTATATCTTATCGATTTGTCAGATGGCTTGGGGAGAATGGAGATGTATTTTCATTGCTAGCTATTGCAATAACTCCACACTGGGTGGGTCAAAGAAAATTGGCAGGGACATGGTTTCTCTCTTCGACGATGAGATGAGATGGAAAGAGGCGTTTCCAGACACCTGTTACAGTACCAGTATTCCAGTACAGAGTCCACCCATGAGTGCCATTCAACTTAAACTCATACCCCATCAAACCGCTGATGGACTAGCCTACCAGCACTTGCAAATTCACATTGCCAATTCTGACGGCATTATCGAACCCGAAGACTTAAAGGGGTTAAAGCTACCAGAAGGAATCCAGCCAAGCCTTGGTGTTGTGCTTGAAGGCAGAGGTCCCATTTGGTTGTATGGCTACCTCGTCCATGAGTGTCATGCCACTGCCTGGGTCGGATGTTTTGACCCCCGCTTGGAAGGGGCGGTGGTGGTAGAAGCCCATACCCGCTCTGTTTCTGTCGGCTCAGTTCTCAAGTTAACGCTACCAATCTAGACGTGAGAGGAAGTAATTGACAATGGTCGCACTTAACAGTAAACCGTTACAATTGACCGTTACAAGAGTTACTGCCCGCGATGGTACTTGCTACCAGTGTTTAGAAATTGATAGCTCTGTCCCTAAACTCGAACCAATCACCCTAAGTGAGCTGGAGTTACCAGTTTCTTTGGACTTAAGTCAAGGTGTAGTTCTGTGGGGTTCCGCACCGATTTGGTTATACGGCAACTTGGTGAAGCGTTGCATGAATTTAGGCGCGGCATGGGTGGGAACTTATGACCTATCAACAGGTTCGGTTGTTGTGGTTGCTAGCCGTTGCCTACAAATGGTTCCTGGCAATGCCTTCCCATTAATCAACAAATCTCAAGCCTCTGCCATTTTAATTGGGGGACCGCCCAATAGTGGTAAAAGTGTGCTCTGCTATGCCTTGGACTATACTCTCAGCCAAAAGGCAGTCATCAAAAACACTCACTTGCATCGGGCGCAGTGGGACGGGGAAGGAAACTGGTTTGCAGAGATGGAAAACCGACCCCTAGCAGAGGAATTGAGTAAGCGTTCTCGCTCTAAAGGGTCGGAACGGTTCTTTCTCTACCATGCCAATGCGGTGAGTAATATTCGCGGCGGGATGGAACTGGTATTGGTGGATTTTGGTGGGATGCCCAGGCCAAAAGATGTTGTCTTGCTACACCGTTGCACTCACTACATCATTATTAGTAGCAAACTCGAAGAGATTTCCAACTGGCATGACTTCTGCGGTAAGCGAGGTGGACTAAAACCCTTGGCTGTGATTCACAGTGTCAAAGAGCAGCGGTTAGAGGTATTGCCAAACGAGAAGTTTTTGGAAATTGTTGCTGGGCCTTGGGAACGGAGTAAAACACGTTCGGTACCGGATGAGCTACTACAAGCGGTGCTGAAATTACTAACAGGTTAAGGTTGATGAATAAGACAGCTACAGTGAAACTTACAGAACGATTTGAACAGGCACTTGTGTATGCGACTCGCCTCCATGCCGCTCAAATTCGCAAGGCAACAGGTGTTCCCTATATCACTCACCTGTTGAGTGTAACAGCCTTGGTGCTGGAAGATGGGGGAAATGAGGATGAAGCGATCGCTGCCTTACTCCATGATGCGGTGGAAGACCAAGGAGGAAAAGCAACAAGAGCAGAAATTTATCGCTTGTTTGGAGAGCAGGTGATGGCAATTGTCGATGGTTGCACGGAGTTTGATAGCTTGCCTAAACCTCCGTGGCGCGAACGCAAACAGCGATATCTTGAACAGCTGCGCCAAGGTTCATCCTCTGTGCGGCGAGTGGCGCTGGCAGATAAATTGCACAATGCGCGCTCTCTCCTCAGCGATTACCGGCAGCAGGGAGATGAGATTTGGTCGATGTTTGGTGCTGGTAAAGAAGGAATGTTGTGGTTTTATCATTCGCTGCTTTGGGTGTATCGCTCTACTGGGTCCAATCCGTTAGTGGAGGAACTAGCGCGAGTAATTGGTGAGTTGGAACAACTGGTAGTGCCGCAGGTTGGTTCGTAAGCAAGAACGGCAATTGGTTAGAAGATATCCCTAGTCTACTTCCAGAAGCGATCGCAATCTCAGCCTCATTGTGCCTTATCTGATTAACACGGGTACAGCAACATCCGTCCTGAAACCTCGGCTCAGGGGGGTTCAGGATGCCTTCGATTATGCCCTGCTGGATGTTCAACCCTCAATTTCCCAGATATCCCTAACAGCAGCTGGGGCATCTGAGTTTGTCCTGATTCCCTGTGAGGCGCAGGAGGGTAGCCAGGATACTCTATTGTCTCTCATCGCCGCACCCGTTGGCTCTTCCTGCTGCCTGTGTTAGCGGGCAATGCCCGCTAACATCCTCTCAACCTTCAGCCCTCCCCCACTTCCACCCTGCAAACTTGACATGCTCCCGCTGAGGAGTTACTAATAGGACTTACGCACAGACTCTGCTCGTGAGTAGGGGCACGAATGCCAAAGCCCCTACAGATGGTGGGTTAACGGTAAAGAAAGCGTAAGTCCTGACTAAATATCAGGTCAACGAGTTATCCTCTATCTGATTAGGAACATCAAAAACTACCTCAAACTCAGCCGCAGGCATAAACCGATTGAAAAACCTGAGATGGTCGGAGGCGTCCTGACGATTGAAAAACCTTGCAACAGTATAACGCTGAGCATTAGGCAAGAGCCGGACTAACGCCCAAGGACGGGTAAAATCTTCAAATTGTTGGATTGGTTGGTCAGTCATAACTGTTTCTTTCTTGGGAGCAGAGAGCGCATTTTGCACAATCGCCCAAATCTGTTCCCGTACTGGGTTAGAATCAGAAGGAACCACACTCCAATCCCCCACAGGCGCTGGTAGCCAAGTCAGGACATAGGAGTGGCTTTCTTTGGTAACTTTCCAAGACAGGCGTCGGGTTTGTTTGCAACACCGATATCCTTGCTGTCTCAAAACAGCACAAATATTCTCGCCTTCATTCTTGAGGCGAAGCCAATCGCGATGCTTCATGAGTGGTTAAATAGTAGATAAGCTGAACAGTTGTTTGTAGAGGAAAGGCGATCTGAAGAGCAGCAGCGCTTGCGCTATCGCTCGCTCATGAAGAGAGCGATTGCGCTGCATCGCAACGCCGGGGCGATTAGCTGTGATGCTACCGCTGTCAAGGAGCGATCGCCTTCATGTGCTTGTGACCAAATTGAAGTAGATACGAGCCATCAGATGATTAATGTTCCATAAGCACCTTTGAACTCAACTAGGGCTTTCACTCCGAAAGCGACGTTTTACGCCGCCTGATTCTTTTCGTCTTTAGTTACCCTATAAAGAATGGCTATTGAAAAACAGCTTGGGTTAAGGTTGATATCTGCATCAATCTATGCAAGTGGGGGAAAGCTGGAGCAGCTGAAGAGAAGATTCCTATTGCACCCTTTTAGGGGAACATAGCAAATCGATTAGTTCAGTAGGAATTTCATCGAAATGCTCCAAGAGGAAGTCCATTACGGCGAGATGGCGTAAATCCGTTGGAGTCGGACGGCGATAGCTATGACCCCTTGTGAACCAGCTGTGTACAGTAGAAGTTGAGCGAGAACAGATGGCAGCGATTAACTCTTGATTGACCTGCCATTTGGCATAAAACCTCCTTGGCGTCATTCCTAGCTGACAGTGGCTATAAAATGCAATCAGGTCTAGCTCTCGCTGTGTCAAAGGACGAGGATTGGTCATGAGGCTTCCTCCTGTTCTCTTGGTTCAAGGTCGTCCTCCCAGGCAGTATCAGCATCTGTAATAGCGGCACTGGGCGAGTCAAAATCAAGCATTATCAAATATTTCCAACTCCACTGAAGACCTCGGTGAGGCGCTGGAAGATAGAAGCGACCAATAACCACACCGAAGTCTGTCTCGACCGAAGCCGATAGTGGTTTCCAGCGAAGATAGTCACCGCACCGGAACAGAGGGACATTGAACTGTGTCGGCAAGGCGCTTAACTGAGGCAGCAGTAGCTCCATCAAAGGCAGATCGGAAATCACCTCACCCTCCCCATACCGAATTGCCTTCAAGTAGCCGGAGATTAAACTTCCTTTGAGACTGGCTGTTAACTGCCCAATCAGCATTGCAGCTATTGAATCGAGTTCTTCAGAGTCCAATTTCATCCACTGGCGATCGCTGCCCAAATCATTGAAATTATTCAATTTCTCAAGCAGTTCTGATACACCGAAATCATTCAAGGCTTGTTGATAGCACTCTTTGTGTGTCATTTATTCTCCCCTTCATGCGTCCGGTGTTCTGGCTTTTTTAGCGCTTTTTGGAAAAAGGGGGACAGCCATTTTAAGCGTAGGTATATCCATACAGTGCCAAAGAGCGAGAAATTGTCATTGCTCTTTTTGGCGCTAGCCTCACGCCCAGGTTAGCCGTGGTCTATCGTTCCTCTGTGTGACCACTAGTTATCGATGATTATTTGAGTCAGTTGCCAGGGGGTGAAGATTGGCAAGAGGGCAGGCAATAGTTGGTGCCTGGACATGGCACAGGAGATACTTTCTCAATGCCCTCCACGGAGCACCTGAAGAATTCTCCTTTAAGAGCGCCATGTGCAGAGACAGTCGCCAAGTCGTGGGATGCCGCTTCTCGTTTAGATTCGAGTTCTTCCCGGTCAGAGTCGAGCTTTTTCAAGGCATAGAGGTCGTTACCCAGCTTCGTCGCTTGGCTCGATAAGTCAGCCTCCAGCTTACGAATTGACGCCTGAATCTTGGCATGGTTCAAGGCTGCACCATTGCCGGAAAGAACTGCTGCTGCCATCAAGTAGTGACTCGCATCTTCACCAATATCGGTGCAGGAGCGCTCTCGCACATTACCACTCATAATTTGGTAAGCCATCTCAGATTTGGTGCGTACCAACTGCGCCTTATAAGCATCAAACCCAGGTTGGTTCCCGACTCCCGCCGTGCCGTAGTCAAACACCCAAACCTCCGGCCACAAGTTCCCCTGCCGATGAGCGCGACCAATCCGCTGCCCCATACTGGCTGGAGTCCAGGAGATATCGAGATTATGCAAAGCAACACACAAGCGCTGGACATTGACCCCTGTACCCGCTTTGTAGGTGGAGCCGAGCAGGATGCGGACTCGTCCAGCATTCACATCTTCGTAAAGCTGAAATCGCTTCTTTTCTGTATCAAAATCATGAACGAAGCAGATTTCGTTCTCAGGTACGCCCAGAGCAACCAAGGTGTCTCTGATGTAGTTGTAGCAATCAAACCGTTGCCGATTCTTCGGTGTCCCAGAGTCACTGAAAATTAGCTGAGTACCTTTCTTGTCAGCCGTTGCCCGATAAATCCACCAGCAATTGTGGATAAGCTTATGCAGCTTGGTTTCCAGAAAGGGTTCAGCATCCGGCTCTACCAAACGTGGGTCAACCGAACTGAGGCTTCCCAAGTTGGTCAGAGTTAGGGGATTGTGTTCGACAAGCTTACCATCAGCCTTAAGATACGAGTACCCTTGTTTCCGTTGCCAGCCCTCCATCCAGATTTTGATATTTTGGTTAATTGCCAGTTGAGTCGGGTTAGGCGGTGCAGTAAGGGTGTGTCGGTGCAGAATTGGTCTTTCAACGCCCACACCATCAGCCGTGGCGAAGTCCGTAAAGATGGAGAGCAAGGACATCAGCTCCCAAAGGTTCTTGTAACTGGAAACTCTGGTTTTTGATTTGATGCCCCCTGTGCTGGTAAACTCCAAATTTGTAGAAGTTTCACCAAACTGCCCCAGCCAACTATCAAAATGCTCGGTCTGAGTTCTTTGCAGTTCATCCGGGGCAAACAGCCGCATCAGATTGAACATCTCACTGATACTGTTGGATGGCCAGGTACCAGTACCACCGCCAATAAAGCCTCCACTCTCCCACAGGTAGCGAAACTTCATCAGAGTATTTAAGCTCCGCTGGGTATCCACGTTGGTTATCCCCGCTGTGCCGGTAATTTTTGTGGGGAACCAAATATTTTTCGAGCAGTGAGCCTCATCCAGCATCAACCAATCACACCCCAAGCTTTCCCAGTCAATCGCGACTGAATTACGCGAGTAGTAGCTGGTTGCTCGTTCGACGGAGTTGTTCAAGCGAGCGCGTTTCTTATCCAACTCCTTCTGGCTCAGTTCTTGCTTAGAATTAGCTAGTCGTAGCCTTGGTTTGATATACTCAATGCTGCCCTTGTCGTTAACTTTCAGTGTTCCATGAGCCAACAATTCACTGAGTAACTCCTCGAATTCTTTTGAACCTGCCGGAGTAGTGCGAATCGCTTCAAGGGTTTCCAGTTCTTCAATCTGTTCGCTCAAGGAGTCGCTCTGTCGCTGTAGTTCCCTTGAAAGAAGTCGGTCATTTTCATCTTTCGCCTCCCCCAAGTAGCGCTCAACAATATCAAGCTGCTCCTGGATGTACTTGATTTTCGTTTGGGCGGAGATGGGAATTGCGAAGAATTGTGTATGCGTCAGGATAATTGCGTCATACGAGCCGGTTTGAATCTTCGCCACCAACTTGTTGCGCTCTTTGAAGCTACTATCATCAGCAACCAATAGTTTAGCGGTTGGATAAAGGGCTTTGAAACTGCTAACAATCTGCGATAATGTACTATTTAGTACTACCAAAATGGGTTTTTCTGCAATTCCTAAGCGTTTTGCCTCGTAAGCAGCAGCAATCATCGAAAAGCTTTTGCCAACTCCAACTTCGTGTAGAAGGAATAACCGTTTTGAGGCAATGGCGCGAGCAACGGCATTGAGCTGGTGGGGTCTGAGCTTGATGTGGGAATTAGAGTCGGGTAAGGTCAGATATGAGCCATCAAAAACCCGCTTTTGGGGCAGCGGGTAAAGGGTGTTGTATTTGAGCGTGAGCGTGTATGCTCTGTCTTTGTCTGACCAGAGCCAAGGAGTGAACTCCAACTTGAGTCGTTCCATTTGAGCGATCGCACTATCTGTCGCTTCAAGGCTTGCTTTGCGGTCAAGCACCTCTTCACCATTGACGGTGGTGTAGATTTGAATATGAATGGGAGTTTGATTAAGGGCTGAGGCAAGCAGCCAAAGTACGTCCCGCTCTCCTTTACCGTCGCTACCAGAGGAAGCATATTCTGACTTTTCGGCAGCTTGCATGGCACGGGCGTTTCCGCCAATTGCCCATAAACCTAACTCTGGAACGTGTTTACACTGTAAATCAGTCGGCACACAGCCTAAGATTGACGCACTGAATTGACGAACGTGTTGGGCTTCCACCCACGGTGCTGCCAAGGAGCCATCAATGAACACACTAGAATCGAGTTCACTGTCAATGTCTGAGTCCCTTTTCAGCCGATGAGCAATCTCGGCTCGAATTGACTCAGTAGCGGGTGGCAAGAGATAAGGAGAGATGTGGACATATCGCCCGGAGTCGTCTTTCCGAGTTAACTCGGTTTCGTTATCGTGAAGCCAGAACTCGCTGTATCCTTCCGGGTCGAGTTCTTTAAGTGTACGCAATAGAGATAGCTTGGTGCGCGTGTCTCCTGATAGATATTCATCTCGCATTACCCAGCGCTGCTCCTGTGCGTCGTAGAAGATGAGGGATTGTCCGCCCGTCGGTGTCTCAACGGATTTGAGAAGGGCAATGGCTTCGGGTTCAGTCTTATCCAGCAGCGCCGCGATCAACTTGAGGTCGAGGTGTCCACGCCGCTCTAGGCATTCATACAGGGCATCAGTGGGAGTGGTGATGGTGCGATAGCGAAGCGCTGCTGCGAAGCGCAGATCGCGCTTCCTGAGATGACCTGAAATCCGAGTTGTAAAGATGTCAGCTTTCTTGTAGCTGACGCTTTTGATTTTGCCTGTCTTGAGGTCAACGTCGCCAGGTATTTCTTCTTCCAGGGCGTAGCAGAGAGTCGTTAGCTCCGAATCGTCTTGGAACACAGACAAAGTGCTGGGTCGCTTGCGACGATTTAACAGGTTCCCATATTGCTTGACGAACTGAGTATAGAGCTGATTGAGCGCTCCTCGCAGCAGCTCGGTGCTGGGGGCATCGTTGATTTCCGCTAAGACCAACCGCTCTAAAGCGGCTTTGAGTCTTAATCCCGCTGCAATGCGTTCGGCTTGCTCTGTTACCAGGCACAAGCCGTCGCCTGGGCGATACTGATAGATCCTGCCGGAGCGCGAACAATAACGGTAAGGATCGAGTCCAATAAACTCGGCGGGAAGTAGGCTTTGTTGCAAACTCTTGGAGTGCATGGGCGCACTGTAACAAGGTGCAACAAAGCTGAAGGCATCGATGATTGATTGCTTGAGGTTTCTGCCATCCGGGGTGACAGCAATCCGACCCCCACCGTAGAGTGTGCAGGTACTAAGCGTTCCCAATATCCTCTCTGGATGCTCGGCATAGTACCGATTGATCTTTAGCGGTGCCTCATATCTATCTTTAACACCGCTGTCTACCACTTCTCCCCAGAAGTATGCGCTCTGCGGTTCTTTGCGCTTTTGGAGGACGATTAGGTCAGCCGTGACGCTGGTGTTCATACACCGAAAAGCATCATTGGGGAGTCGCACTGCACCGATCAGATAGGCTCCTTGCCCCGCTAAGTACTGGCAGAACTCCGGGCTACTATCTAATGTGCCAACGCTGGTGATGGCAGCGATTATGCCCCCTGGCGCTGTTAGGTCAAAGGATTTGCTCCAAAAGTAATTGTGTAAAGAAAGCGACCTTCCCGAATACTTCGGGTCAAACGGTGCCGTTAAACCAAATGGAAAGTTGCTGACCACCAAGTCAAAGCTATTTGCCGGGATGTCTGCATTCTCAAACCCAATTCTTTGCTGACCTCTGCTACCATAAACGATAGCATCTGGGTGCAGGTGACGGGCGATCGCCGCTGCTGTTGGGTCAATTTCACAGAGAACCCACTCAGAATTAGAACGGTACTCCGGGTTCTGGAATCCGGGAAATAACCCAATATTCGCGGCTGGCTCCAGAATTCTCCCTGAGTTGAATCCCAAGTGTTCAACAACAGCCCAAATCGCTTCGATAACTTCCCTGGAGGTTTGAAAAGCGTTGTCGCTATTCAAGTCGGTACTGGGCAGTAAATCGAGAACTTCCCGATTAATTACACTAGCAATAGTGCCCCAGCCGACGAACCTGGCTAAGATATCCCGCTCATGTGAAGTGGGCTGTCGGTTTTCTTGCTCCAGCTGTTGTAGGAGTTTGACCGCGCTGATATTATGAAGCAGCTTGAATTTCACCCCGCCTGTCTTTTCGAGGTGCGTGAAGTCATAAGGTTGTGTCATTGGGGAAAAGCTTTTGGTCGTCGAGTGTTTTGTAGCAAAGCCTGTCATCAACAGCCTCAGTAGCCAGGGAAAGTCACCTCTCTGGACTTCCCCGACCTGGAGATGATGGCGAATTGTTTGTGTCGGTTTAGCGCCCGTTTTTACAAACGTTAGGTAGTGGCCCAAAAGCCAATTCCTGAGAAATATCAACGAATGTCAGCGTCATGATGCGCTCCCTTTGCACTGCATCTAATCCCAACTGCTCAAGGTGGGATGTGATTCCCCTGAGCTGTGCTTCAACATGTAAGAGCGAGTCGTTGTCAGGTGGTTGACCTTGGCTATTTATCGAGTTCATCGGTAGTTAACTCCGGGTCAACAGTTGGTTGAGCGCTAGGGGAAGAGGGTTCAGCAATTGGTTTGGCTTCTTGCTGCGCCTGAAGTTTGAGTGCCAGTACCCGATCTTTCTCTTTTGTCGTCAACAGCGACCAGGCGGCTTTCTTCTGCTGCTCGTTGCCTGCCGTTACGGCTTCGATTTCTTCCCAACTCCAAGCAGCACGAATTGCGAGAGCCAACTTTTCTGGTGTCATTGGTTCTTCCTGTTGGGCGGTGGTTGGCTCAGATTCCAGTGATTCAGATTGAGGAGTTTGACTGTGACGCGCATCAATCGGAGCTTCTGCTAGTGGTTCCGGTTCTGGTGCTTCTTTGGGTGCCTTTTCAATCAAGTACACACTACTAATATCGAGACCGACTTGAAAGCTTTGACCTGAAGTTAAGAGTCGCTCACCGTTGAGTTGACCATTGGGCTTAACTTCCAAAATTTTGTAAGTCCAACCGGGAACCAGTAGAGAACCAACGATATCATTCGGCTCCAAGTCCTCAAGCTTTGGCGCGACCTTGGTGGGTGCGGCAGCGGCTTGTGTTGCTTCTGGAGAAGAGGCATCAGCAGAAAGCGCAGTAGAGTTTTTGACATTACCTGTCACTTTGCCATTGAGACTCTTGCCAGTCGTAGTCGAGGAAACCTCCTCGCTGGTGTTCTGGTTACTTTCGTGTTCAGTAACAGCTGATTCGAGATGGACTTCCGGAATATCGCCCTGGTCTTCACTGACTGATGCGCCAAATCCCGCTTTTGGTGTTTTTGAGAAATCCTGTTCTGAAAGCTTGGTGACCTGGTTAAGGTTCAAGCCCCAGACCAAGAGTTCATACTTAAATGGCAGCTTAGTCGCTGGTACAACCTCAAATTTCAAGGTGAGCGCTACTTTTGAAGTGAGCCATTCACCCCAACTTTGAGCTTTACTCTTGTTGTTAAAGCCGACGTAGGTACACCGGATTTTGCCGTCAGTTTCCTGGATTAAGCTGACTGTCTCACTGACTTGGATTAGTTCTGATTCGGGTTCAATAGTGACGGGTTCTAAGGCTGTTGGTTCTACAGATGCTAATTCTGATTCTGTAGTAGAAGGTGTTGATTCAGAACCCTTATCAGCAACAGATGTTGCATTAGTTGGGATTGTTTCTACTAGGGTGGTGATTGGCTGAGTAGTTTTAGCAACGACTGGCGCAGCTGCCGTAGATGTGGAAGCTAGGTGATTGGTGTGAGCAGTGCCGTCAAATAAGCCAACTACAGCTGTTTGGAGAGTCAAGAGAGCGTCTGGATTGCTAATTTGACCGACAACCTCACTCAAGCTTTTCACCGCTTCGTCGGCAATGTTTTGGAGGCTTTGGAGTTCGCTCATTCGCTTTTGTTTGGCGGCAATTAGTTCTTGGAGCTGAGCAATTTCAGCGTTAATCGTTTCAATATCAGCTTGAAAAAGCATGGGGTGTAAAATCCTTAAATGGTGTAGCTAATGGGGAAAAGCGGACGTTGAACAGAGAAGCGAACTTTTCCCCTGAACTAATGCGCTTTTGGTTTAGGCGGGTTGCCTTCTTGCCTGATGCCGCTTGTCTGCTCTTAGTCTGCGTTGAAAGCGCGTGCGACTACTTCTTTGACAATGTTTGTTACCCGTTCAGGTGATACTTTGAACGTCTGACAAATTTCTCGTTGTAGGAATTCCTTGGGCTTTTTGACTCCGTTTACCTGCTGTTGTATGCCCAGAAGTGATGCGACTTTCCGGGCTTGTTGGAGTTTCAGGTCTTTGATTAAGCTTACCGTTGTTGCAGGGTGAAGAGCTTTGTCGATTGGGAGCTGTGCTGATGTTGGGGCTTCTTCTGCTAGCTCAGTCGTGGTCTCAGTATCGAGTGGTTCAGTTTCCGGGTTAAAAGAGGACTCCTTGTTGATGTGATGCTCTGGATTTGAGGCTTGATGGAAAGGAGTAATGCTCGAATGTGTTTGAAGGCTGGGGTTTGTGTCAGGCGTTTGAGTAGCGTCAAGAGTAGTGGTCGTTGTCTCAGAATGTGCAGTGCCGAGTGCCGATTTGTAGCGAAAGCAGCTGGCAGCACAGAAATACACAACGAACAAGAGGATGCCGAGGAGGAAGTCTTGCATGGTGAGTGTTATGAGTACCGGAGAATATTTCACCCCTACTCAAAGGCGCTAGCCGAGTTGATAATTCTCTTTAACAGTCGATGGGAAAGGTAAGGCAAATTACTGAAACAGCGGTGAAAAATGGGATGATGCCGATTCACTTGTGTTGGAGAATCTCTTCTATTTCTGCCAGTTTTTGGTTTAAGACTTCCTGCAATTGGGTGAGTTGGTTTAGCTGGGCTGCGGCGAGCATCTCGCTAGAGAGTTTTTGCAAGCTTCCCGTTACTTGGGAAACTTGGCGTACTGTCTGGGGTGGTGTTGAGTCGGCTTTTTGGTGCAAAGCGAGCACTTCCTTTACTAAGAGCCGAGTTTGAGCAGCCGACAGTTTCTCGGCAATGACTTTCTGGGTCGTATTAACTCGGATTAACTGCGCTTCCTCCTCGCTCTTCCCCAAGTTTTTCGCATTAAGTTTTGACAGTGCCATTGCATGCACGCCAAAAAGTCCCGATTCCCTAATTGCCGCTTTGAGGTCAGGAGCTAGGGTCAGCATCGGGAAAATGTTGGCATCGATAGAGGCCGGATTTAGTTGTAAAGAAAGCAGTAGCCCCAACACTGCCTGTTCTCGTTTATCTAAACCCATTTCGGCTAGACCCTGCTGCTGCTCTTCCTCTGTGACCCTCATGAGTTCAACAACTTGACTCATGCGTTTCTGTGTATTCAACCGTCGTACTACTGTTGAGAGAATCCGAGGAATGTCAACAGACTCTATATCAGTATTGGTGGCTAATTCCCGGACAATTGCCTCAGCTTTATCAAGGGGATTGAGGTCTTCCCGGTGCAGGGAGGTCAGTAGCGCTTTGCGGTGTAAGGCAGTTGGTTCGGGAATAATCACAGCTTGTAGGCTCGGCCAGCCTAAGGCTTTTGCGCTACGCCAGCGTCGCTCGCCATCAAAGAGTACCAAGTCTCTCCGCTGAATCAGAATAATTGGCTCTAGTTGTCCATCATTCGCTAGAGACCGGGACATGGACTCAATACTTTCGCTTAAGAATGTCTGTCTGGGTTGCTCTGGGTTCGGCTGAATTTCTTCTATTGAAATGGACAGAATGCCTGATTGGGCTTGCAGTTGCGCTCGCAGCGCAACTAGCTGCTCTTCCAATTGGGTGGAACCCTGGGAACGGAGTTCTTCAATCTCTGCTTTGAGTCGCTGAATTTCTTCCTCAGCTTGACTAAGCTGCTGAGACTGCTTGGCGGCTGAAAAATAATTTGTCAGGTTAGGAGCTTTACGGGTACTCATGGCAAAAATTCAAAATTCAAAATTCAAAATTCAAAATTATTTATGGTGGTTTTGTTTGGTCTTAACGACGATTGCCGCAATAATTTTAATTAACTCGTTTGCTTCTCCTAGTAGCGGAAGCAAACGGCTTTCAGGAACCACGCTAGATGCGATTAAAAGTTTTATCCAATACCTGGTTTCTTTCGCTTCTTTAAGAGAAATTTCCAGTTTATGGACAAAGTCTGCCGTACTTTGGGCTGATTGAGATTCCTCTACATTTGCTCCAATCGAAGTTCCAGAACGTAATAACTGCTTAGAAAGTGTTCGAGCCACTCCAGGCTGCTCGTCCAAAACTTGGCAAAGATGAACAATACGAACAGCTCTCATCAAAGGTTCTGTCAGTAATCGGAGTATAGTTACTCATTTTGAATTTTGAATTTTGAATTTTGAATTATTGATGCCAGATGTGAAGCGATTTCTTTAAAGTCACCCAACGCCGGATGTGTCTTGCGGTAAAGATGTATTGGTAATCCCTGTCCACTGGCATTGACAAATTCAGCACTATCGCGGATTGCTGCAAACGCACGGATATTCATCTGCTCTAGTTGAGCTGGCAACGACTCATTAAGCTGTCGATGAACGGCTCGCCTAGAATCATATTGGCTCGGCACAAATCCGAGAACTTCGGGTTGAGGTTTTAAGCGTAGGTGTCGGCAATGATAGTAGTACCACTCCAACAGATGAGCTGCTCCCTGAATTGACTTCGGTTCGAGTTGCACAGGAACCACGATATGAGTGCTGGCCGCTAGTGCCATCAAAGGCAAAGGACCTAAGGTTGCTGGGCAGTCAAAAATAATTAGGTTATGTTCGAGGGGATAGTCACTCAAGCAGTCTGAGAGAAGGTAAGCTCCTCGTTTATGTAAGACTAGCTCATCCGCTGTTTGGGTCAGTACCATTCCTCCTTGACAGATGAACACATTGTCTGTGTATTGGCTCCAGCAGGGCGTAAGAGGCCAAGAGCCGTCAAATTTATCTTGCAGTACGCGGTAGAGTGTTTGTTCTGGCTCTGGCGGAGTCAATCCACAAAAGAGTGTCAGCGACCCTTGGGGGTCGAGGTCCATTAACGCCACCTTGAACCCGCGTGACCCAAGTTCGTAAGCCAGATGAATGGAAAGGGTGGTTTTGCCACTGCCACCCGCATTGCTGATAACAGCCAGTCGAATTTGCATATCAACGAGAGGACTTTGTGTTTCCTCAGCATCATATATCGATATATGATGAGCGAAAAGTAGCAGCAACAAGAATTTTGAATGAATCAGCAACTCAAAACTCGCAATTTTCTGGCGCTTCCTTCCCTACCTCGGCAGATACCGGGATGAACTATCATTGGGTCTAGCATGAAGATAGCGCTCAGTTGTGGAAATGCTAGAGTGCCCCAAGGTCGCCTGAACGAGGTGCAGCGGTGCGCCCCGATCCAAACTGTGTGAGGCATGGGCATGGCGCAACCAGTGGGGAGAAACTTTTTCGCTGATACCCACCCGTACTGCTGCGGCCCTAACAATCCTGACTACGTTACTGAGTGCAAAGTGACGCCCTGACTTAGTGGCAAAGACTGGCTGATGAGCACCCCTTCCCTCTCGCAGAGATTGTAAGTCTGCCCACAGCTCACTTGTGATTAGTATATGTCTAGTTTTATCACCCTTCCCAAAGATATCAACTTGTCCGCCTCCTTTCCTTGGCTTCAAATGTTTCCACTTGAGCTGACACATCTCCCCCAAGCGGCATCCCGTTTCATATAAAAAGCGCAGCATTATTTTGTTGCGGCTGTTAGGTTCAGATGCAATGAGTTTCAGAACCTCCTCCTCGGACAAAATCCGCTCGGAAAGCTTCTGTCTCTCCTTGGGCAGCTTTACCAGCCCTCCAACATTGGTGCTGATGTAGCCTACCTTCTGCCCAAAACTAAGTAGAGACTTGACGGCATACAACCGACGCCGAATCGAACTCACTGCATACCCCTGCTTTTCCATCCCTTCACAGAAAGCCGCCACATCCTCTATCTTCACAAGAGTTAGTGGCTTACTCTCAATAAAAGCCTGAAAGTAAGCAATGTCCCGCTGGTAAGCCTCCCTGGTGTAAGCCGATTTCCCGTGCAGCCACAGCTGAATGAATTCCTCATCCGTTTGGCAATCAGTGAGCTTGACACCAGAGGCTATCGCCTTTTGGCGATATGTCACCATCGTATTGATTTCCCGTCTTTATCAACCACTAGGAATTAATAGCTAAAAGAATAGGACACAACGTCAAATAATCTATACTTATTTGACGTTTCAAAATAATGGATTCAGCGGCACTGCCCGCGATCGCCACGACTTGTTGCCCCGTTGCCAGCGTCACTTGTCCAGCCGGGATGGCGGCTACCAGGGGTTTGATATCCGTTGAAGTCAGGGTTGCAGTTTTGGCGCGATCAACAACAGATTATGCAACGTCTAAATTCTTAGCTCTACTTGTTTGTCGATGGGTGGAGGTGACTAGCTCCTTGAGTTCATGAACCTTTCTTTTAAGCTGTTCGCTCAACTCGTCTACTTCATGGGTTAAAGTTTGTAATTCCTGTCTTTGTGTTACTGAAAGCGTTAGGGTAGGGTTTCGCTCTATCTGTTTTCTCGTTTTTTGTGCCTCTGCTGCCACTTGCTCAAGGTTTTTGAGGAATAGCAGATCTAGTTTGACGTTGTTGCTGTTGGTTTGGTTGTCTGTGTTTTCGTTCTCTTGGCTACCAGGTGGAATTAAGCTGTTTGTTTTGGTTTCTGTAGAACTTGGTGCTGTTTCTGCTTTAGATTTCTTGGACTTAGGTGAGGAGATTTTCTTGATGTACTCTGAGATCTGCCGTATTGACAAATCTTCTTCTAAAGCCATTTTTAGCAGTTTTTGTCGCTGCGCTGGGTCTTTGACCCTTGCTATCCGGACGGCCTTGGTGGCATCTAGTTTGCGGGTACGAACTGCCCGGTCTAGTTCTTCGGGAAGCTTGAGTAGGGGAAGTTTCTGAGAAGCGATTGTGATTAAGCTGAGCTTGTTGCCTGTTCCGATGACGTTGGTTAGTATTTTCTGTAATTTTTCGTACTGTACTGTCATCGTTCTGTTTTCTAACTCTATAGTGGCACTTTCTATACTTCGTCTCCGGCTAGCATGGTTGTTAAATTGCCACAAGATCTGAGTAACAGCTTGTTTAGAGATGTTTAGTTTGAGCGAGAGGATCTGAATTATTGCCTCAGTCTCTTCAATAGCATTTAGATCCTGTCGAGCGAAGTTTTCTATAAATCCTAGTATGGCAGCGTCAGCGTCTGGCAGATTTTCGTAGATGGTTGCTTCTATTGTTGGGATTCCTAGTTCTATACACGCTTCAACTCGCCGGTGTCCGTAGACTATCTCGTAGTGTTCACGCCCGTTGCGAAATCCTCTGACCCTAACGCAGATTGGGGTTTGTACTCCATTAGTACGTATGCAGCTTTTGAAAGCCTCCATTTCCTCAGAATCTACGTCTTTTCTGCACCTAAATTTCCCGGCAGATATTTGACTTATCTTGATTACATCTACCTCTCCTGTTCCGTTTCGCACTGGAGGCGGTGCTTTGATTATAGCTATGGGGGTTTGTGTCGTAGTCATTGTTTTGTTCTCTTGGGCATGCAGATGGAGCATGCGTTTCTAATACTAGTGGTTTATCAATCTTGATTTGAGCAGTATTACACTCAATTAAGTTCTACACATAAGTTCTACACATCTCCATTATCAATTATTAAAAATAATCCTGTTCATCCTAGGCAACAATAGAGCGTAATCGTCATTATTATCTGGTAGAAGACGACTTTTTATAGTTGATGCTTTGTCTGCATCAAAATCATTCAAACTAAATTTAGTAATTGAGCTAAAAACTTACGGAAACTCAGTTGTTTAAATCAAAAATTGAAGTACCCCTGTCCCCTTTTTTACGCTATTTTTAGCGCCCTTGAGTGCCCTAGTATTAAGTCAACTTTTTTAATTTTTCAACTGTATATTACATATCAATCCTATAACTAATAATTACAGAGTACAGTCGAAAACCACAAGTACTTACAAAAATGTGGTATACTATAAAAAATTATTGTATTAAAAATAAATGTCACAAAACAAAGAGTATAAGTGCCCCGTACAAGCAACAATCAACGTTATTGGGGGCAAATGGAAACCGCTGATCTTGTACTACCTGCTGCAAGGAACCAAGCGGTATGGCGAACTCACTCGGTTGCTACCACCTGAAGTCACTCAGCGAATGTTGACGCTCCAGCTCCGGGAGTTAGAAAGTGACGGAGTAATCAACCGAACTGTATATCCACAAGTGCCACCGAAGGTGGAGTATTCAATGACCGAATTCGGTAGGAGCCTAGAGCCAATTTTGCTGCTGATGGTTGACTGGGGCGAGGAGTACATAAAGAGGATGGTGGAAACGCCATTTACAACTTAAGCTGCCACAAGATGGTCAAGCTGCCACGATTCTTTTCGATGTCTGAAACTTAGAGGCTCCCTCATGGTACTATTGTGTAAGAAACATGTAGCACCTCAACCGCTTCCCTCAATGTCTTATCTCCCCTTCTGTCATAGCGAGAAGTAGTTGCTGGGTCAGCATGGTCTGCAAGTCGTTGCACCGTGACAATATCCACACCAGCTTCGGATAAGTAAAAAACGCCTCCACCAACACCCCGACTAACTCCAAGGGTTCACACCATTTAGAAAAGTCGTTGCAAGTGATCGCCGACTGGCTCAACACCAATAGCTATAAAATAGCTACAAAACTAAGCGGAGCTGTAAGTATTCAGCAAAACTCAGTTGGACGTGTACTAAACCAGCTGTATGACCGCAAAAAATAGTTTTAGAGCCTAAAAGTGTTGAGAAGTCACCAACAACCCATGTGGAAAAGCATCAAACTAAAGTCATTGACCCTTACATTTGTAAGTATCTGTCTTGCTGCTGTTTCTGGAGCGAAAACTGTAGAAGCTGCAACACTAAAGGTAGTTGCCAGCGGCCTTGACAATCCACGTCGCATAACTTTTGGACCTGACGGCGCTCTATACATAGCAGAGGCTGGTACAGGAGGTTCGGCACCACTTATCACTGGACCTGAGTTAAACCTGCTTCTGGGTTTTGGTTCAACGGGTGCCGTAACGCGGGTTCAGAACGGTATCCAGCAGCGTTTAGTGTCTGGTCTACCATCCCTGGCACTAACCCCACCAGGCACTACTCCACCACAAACGGTAGGGTCCTTCTCGGCAGCTGTCGGACCTCATGATCTAGGATTTAATCAGAACGGAGATGCTTATGTCCTCCTGGGATATGCTTCTACCGCAAATCAGAAGAACATCTTAGGTCCAGCGGGGGTTGACTTGGGGAAACTTCTCTCGTTCGATGTGAACGCAGATGGGTCGTGGACTAGAAACAATTTTTCAATTGATTTGCTTGCCCATAGGGAGTTATACAACCCCTATGCTAGCGGAGATTATCTTAACAACCCCTATGACCTAGAAGTTCAAGGAAACAAATTTGTTATTGCCGATCCAGGAGGGAATAACTTTTTCACGGCGGACATTGCAGGAAACGTTTCGTTAGGAGCTAGGTTTGCTCCGAGGATGATTAATGGTGTTTCAGTCGAAAGCGTCCCCACATCCATTACGATTGGTCCGGACGGTGCCTATTATATAGGTGAACTCACTGGTGCGCCTTACCCAGAAGGTAGTGCCCGTGTCTACCGAGTCATCCCTGGTAACGAGCCAGAGATCTACGCTGATGGCTTCACTCAGATAACTGGTCTCGACTTCGACGACAAAGGAAACCTGTATGTCCTGGAGTACTCTGTTAACTCCCTAATAGATCCCACCGTAGAATTGATTGGTGCCCTTATCCAGGTATCTCCTGACGGTGTTCGTAGGACTGTGGTTGGTGCGGGTGAGGGACTAGTTGCCCCTAACGGTCTGACAATTGGCCCAGATGGTGCTATCTATGTCTCGAACTTCACCACAACTGTAGGAACAGGGCAAGTAGTTCGGATTGACCCAAGAGTGTCCGTTCCCGAACCCAATAATGCGCTGGGAGTATTAGTGATTGGTGCAATAGGTGTAGGTTCATTGCTGAGCCGCTCTCTAGAATAGCTCATGGAAAGGCAGGATACCAAGATCTGAGGAAGTCATATGTATGTCGTTAAAGAATACATCGCACAGCAGAAGCAGCGCTTAAGCGAGCATAAATTCTTCTCCCAGCTACAGCCCGATCCTGTTCTCGATCGTGCGATGGCGTTCGCTCCGGCTCTGACGTTCTGGATAATGACGTTCCAGGACGTTCTGCGGCTTAACGCGAAGTTCGCCCGCGACCCGAACCTACGGAACATCCTACAGCAGCACCTCATAGAGGATTCGGGTCATGACCGATGGTTTCTTGAAGACCTCAACGTTATCTTTGGCGACGACCAGCGGGACATCGTCTGGCTTTTTGGTCAGGAGAACACGACCACGCGCGAGGCGGCGTTCGCGATCGCATCGGAGGTCTTCCGAGCACGCCACGACAGTCTGCGACTGGTGCTTATCGAAGCCATGGAGGCAGCTTCTCAGGTGTTTTTCCCTCGTGTGGCTCGTTGCCTTAAGGAGTCAGGTTATGACGGGCGATTGAATTACTTTGCTGGCCTTCACCTTGCTGCGGAGGTCAACCATGAAATATTCGAGGCTGTGGTAGAGCGTCAGATTCTGGCGATCAATCTATCTGAAGAAGAGCGTCACGAGGCGTTCTCGCTCGTGGATAGGGTATTCGATGCCTTCATCCAGATGTGGGACGGGTTGCTGCCGCTGATGGAGAAAACCGGGACACCCTCAGAAGCCTCAGATAGCTTCCCTGGTCTGAGAGAACAGCCAATAGCAACTTGAGGGAGTACCAAGTAGACAGCACAGAAAACAAACCACATTACAGACCCAATCAGTAGGTGGGTGTAATTAAATGCAGGTTGAGGCTGTCATTAGTCAATAGCAGATGGCGATGCATAATATAAATCCATGAAAGAACGCGAACGCACTCATAAATACGCGGAAAAACTGTGCCGGAATAAAACTTTTAGGTCTCGATTAATCCAGCAGATGGCTATAGATATCCATCTACAATTAACCAAACTGAAAGAAGAGTGGGCAAGCCAAAACTATGACATCAATACAGCGATCCCCTACCTGGAAAGACAACTTAGAAACCTTTTTCTTGAAAAAGAATTTTGGGAGCAGAAAGCTATCTGGATTTTATCCCGGCTAGACGCTTGGAGTTTAGAAGGGAAGGAACCCGAATCTCTACCCAACCCTTTCAGCTGGATTGAAGACAAAACGTCAGTAGCTAACAAAAGGGAATCCTATCTAATCAACCTGTGTGCTTTCAACACGGCTGGTGAGCTACTACAGAAATTTAACTTACCCAGCCTTCCCGTAGAAACCTTAGAACAACTGCTAGGACTCAGAAAAAATACCCTACCTGTTACAGAGCCCCAGTTGTTCCGTCAGGAGCAGTCAATTACACCCATCCCAACATCAGCGCTGTTGATCAGCACTGGGTTATCTGTAGTACGTCCAGATCAGTGGCTGCAAGATGCCAACGATTTTGTTTTGTTCCTTGATAATTATCGTACCGGAAAGATTGAACTTTTCATTAAAGACCTTGAACCTAAAACTCAACAGCTTATCCGGTTTACTGGAGATTCAGCCTGGAATATTGTCTGCCAGTTTGGTTTGGATACAGGCTTATTACACTGGACATTGGCCGCCTATGTCTTCAGAAGTGCCACCCCCTGGAAAACTGAGATTAAAATATCTGGAAACGACCTGATAAAAACTTGGGGATGGAATAAAAGGACTGATATTCGCAAAGTTGACAAACTCAAGCGGATAGAGCAGCTTGCCAAATTACTGAGAACCTTAGACGCTACTATCAAGTGGGATTTAGGTAACCTTAGCTGTGATGGTTCATACCAAATATGGCTCATTGATACTGAGCTATACGGGCAACGGGATATTCTGAGTGAGGAAATTGATAATCCTACAGAGCTAATCCTCACGGTAAGAACTGGGAAATGGGCCGAATTTTTCTTGAATCAGGAAGGTCAGAAAGCTAAAACAGCCCTTTATGAGTTTGGTTGGTTAGCCCGAGAAACGCTAAAAATTAGCCCACAACGCAGCAGATTAGCTTCATTGCTGCAATTATACTTAACTCCCAATAGCGCAATACATACCAGTGGTATATACCATTTGGGGAAGCTGCTGGAAAGGGCGGCACTACCAAAAAAAGTCATTACAGAAGCAAGAGTTGATAAACGTAAAGCCTATGACCTGAAACAGCAGATTTATCGTGGACTTGAACAGATGGAAAGAGACGGCTGGCAGATTGAAGGGTTGGAACGGAAAAAGAATCTTGACCAGTTACTAGCACAAACCATAACAATCAAACCCAAGCCAGAAATTCAGGAGCGGTTAGAGAAAAAGACTAAACCCAAACAAGCCCGGAAACGCAAACCAGCCGAGCTTCCAGTAATACCTGAGTGGACTGACATACAGAAAGCCTGTGAAGCTAGAGGTTGGGTGACGCTGACAACCATTGCCAAAAAGCTGGAAGTCTCCCAACCCCTAATCTCCCAGATTAAGAATGGTAACCGCACAATCAGCCTCCAGCTTGGAGCAAAAATTAGGGAAGTGCTGCCTGAACTTTTCGTTTACTAGTGCAGCGTAGCAGAAATAACTGACCAGCTAAAATCTCTCTCTCTTCCTCTCTCCCCCTCACCCACTCGTCTCGCTTGAGGTGGTCAAAGACTTCTGCCGGGATGCACTAGTCCCCCCGTTTCCAGAGCTTAGAACACCGATTCGATAATCAAGCCTTCTTGCAGCAGATGGGCAGATAGGAACAAAGATTCTCTGGCTCCTCCCCTGCCGACCATTACTGAATCAATGCTCTAAATACTATTACATACCGAACTGATTTTTTTTTGTAATAATCTCAAAATTTGTCTTTAATTTCTTTCAATTCGTTACAGCGTAAGGTTTACAAGATTATTACAACAACTCTAGAATCGTCCGACCCAACCTCTAGAATCGCCCGACCCAACCTCTAGAATCGCCCGACTTTATTTTTGGGAAACTCTTGCTGTGTATAGTTTTCAGCTTTTTATTACAGGCTGGATAAAGATCAATTATGATCCGGTGTCAAAACAGCGTCAGCGCCTTTTGGCATAATGACGCGAAGAAAACACCCAGCCCATAGTAAAGCGGGTGCATACTATTGAGGGGATATCTAATGCTGGCTCAACTCTTCGGTCTCATCTATCACTTGCAAAAAAAGCTGCATAAGCAGCAGCAAACTGTGGTAAGAATTAAAGGGGTGTATTCAATTGCCCCAATTAACAGATTTACTTTATACCTCGTACTCCAGACCGCAGGTAGTACTAGTTTCCTAAGACCGGATAGCTAGTGCTATCGTTTGTTGCCAGCTCGTTATCCCGTCTTCCAAAAGGATAACCCCCGACTGACTAGCGGTGGGCTGCCAGTAAAAGCATACCCACACGCTGATCGTATGTCTTTGTCTGAACAATATTAAACTACCAATCCTTTGGGTTTAGCGCTCCTGCTTTGGAAGCCTAGGCGCTGTTGTACCCAACTTCATATATGGAACAGCCAACGATGTCATTGTCATCTACTTTTCGCTCTCTCAAGAAAGAGCGCCCTATACGCTCTGGCGCGAGGCGCGACTACAGAAAGAATACTCATAGCCGCCTAATTTACTACCGCTTCCCTATGCTCATCTCCTACATCCTCGGGGAGGTGCTCTAATGGTCGCCACATCAACTAGCCTAGTGCAAGCGCTGAACCAATATCCCGAACTTTGGGTGCTAACCCCGGTAGGATATCCAAATGCGCCCGCTGACAAAGCTAAAGCTCCTTACCGCCCCAACTGGCAGAGTGAAGAGCCAATCCATCGCAGCCAGCTGGCTAACATAGCGTTGCATGGCGAGATGGTAACGTACACCAAAGATGATGGCTCGACCTATCAGACAGCTAGAAAACCTACGGGCTGGGGTGTCCGTAGTGGCCCTATCTCAGGAGGACTGCTGCTGGTTGACTTCGATGGTGCAGCTGCTCTCACCAAGTTTGTAGAGCTATCGGGTGGAATAATGCCGCCCGTAACCTTGGGCTTCACCTCCTGCACCGTGGAAGGGTTAGCAACCCTTGAGTTGCCAGAGCGATTCCAGTTGGCGTTCCAGGTTCCAGAAAAATACTGGTCTGCCATGAAGAATCGCCGCGTTTTTAAGACTGGTGTTTTTGGGCCAGACGCTAAAGAACAAATCCTAGAGTTGCGCTGGGACGGCTGTCAGTCCGTGCTACCAAGCTCCCTACATCCATCGGGGCGGCTCTATAAGTGGCTTCCCGGTCGCCATTCGACTTCTGTCACGATCGCTTCTGCCGATAGTGAGGAGTGGTGCTGGCTGGTTGAAGCCTTGCTTGAAGATTCCACAGAGGCTACTACAGCTCCCCCGTGCTTGCCATTATCTGATATTACAAATACGCCCTCTCAAGAAATCGCCATTCCAGAGAGAGTGCTGACTTCTGGCTCCACACTTCATACAAGAGCGCCCTTATACCAACGTTACCAGGATATCGCAATCCCGGTGCCCTCTGCTGTGCCACTAACCGCTTGCGTCCCCAAAGTCGATCGCGAACTAATTGAGCGGGGTCTACCAAAAGGGTCAGGTCGGAATGATGCCGCTATCAAGTTGGGACTGAACTTAGTTGCCACTGAGCAGCATTTGCGGAGTATTAATCAGCAGTTCACTGAATCAGCTTCTCTTTTGTTGGAGACATTCTGCCAGCGCTCTGGAATGACCCAGAAGGAAACTGAGGAGCGCCTCAAGTGGGTATCGGATAAGAAGAATCCATCCCCAAGTCTGTCACCAGATGCGATCGAGAATTGTATCCGAGCTTGGTACTGGAATAATTACGTCAAACCCAATCAATCCGAGCTTTCTAGCGGTAGCCGTGGCAAGAGCAATGGTGGTAAGGTTGGAGTCAGCAACGGTGGCGAGGGTTCTGCTTCCACTGGTGGTGGTGGGGGTTGTGGTGGCAGCAATAGCCTTTGCGCTTCAGGAGGCGGTGACGAGAGCGGGCATAACCCACACTCAAACAATCTCTACCACGATGTTGCCAAAATTGTTGGCAGCAGCTACTCACCAGCCAAACAATCTGCGGCCTTGATGGAATATGCCTATGAAAGTGGCTATCCCTTGACTGGGCTTGAAAAACTCGCTCGTGAGATTGAAGCGCAGTTTAACCGCAAAGAAACTACCTCCTCAGATGCCCTCGAACTATCCAAACTAATTGACTACAGACAGCAGCGCCTCGACATAGAGCGAATTTTGCCTCAACCCTTAGCCAAGGCTCTCTTAAGTAAATCCAATTCAGACAGATTAGATCCCGTTTATTTTTGGCAATGGTTGTTGCCCGCAGCCGGAACTGAATTAGGCGGCAATATTGGGCTTCGTGGTAAGGAAGGAGAGATACCAACGGATGATTGGGTTGAATTTGCTATTTTCTGGACAATGGTTGTTGCCCTTCCTTCCGCTGGCAAAAGTCAATCCCTTAAAGCCATCTTCGCTCCTATGCGTCGCCGACAAAAGAAAGCGAAAGTCGAATACAAAAAGCAGCTAACAAAGTTAAAGGAGCTAGAAGCTGCATGGCAAAAATTATCTCCTGATGAACGAGAAAAAAAAATTAACAGTCCCACTAATCCAGCAGTATTTAAAGCTGGGATGTCTCCTCCTCCCGGCAAGCAATTTATCGAAGTGGGAAGCCCGGAAGGGGCGATGAAGCGTATGTCGGCGCTACCTAGCAAGGCTGGATGTGCTTTTGCATTTGATGAGTTGATTCGCCTTTTGATGTTGGATCAATACAAGGATAAAGGAGGTGATACTCGACAAATACTAATGCAAACATTCAACGGTCCCAGTGACCTTGAATTTGAAAGAGCGAAAGAAAACGAATCGTTTGAATTCAATGACCTGTGTCTCAATATAACAGGAGCAGTGCAACCTGTTAAATTTAAGAAATTAGCAGCAGATCCGGATGATGGGGATGGGTTTATCAGCCGTATGCTGCCAGCAATCCCCTCAACTCCTGATAACTTTGCTGTATGGTCGGATTCCAAGGTGGCGATCGACTTGGTTCTTGATAACTTGTACGACCACCTACGCTTGCTGCATGGGCGTTTACGAGAGTTACTTCCTCAAAGCTATCTTGAGCCAGACGAAAATGGGGTATTGCCACCAGTAGTACTGCGCTTTACTAAAGAGGCTTCAGAATGCTGGCAGAAGTGGTGGATGTTGGTGCGCCGCTGTATGCTGTCGGTAGAACAGGATAACCCAGCGCTGTTTGGGTTTTTAGGTAAGATGCTCTCTTATACCTTAAGAATTGCGCTAATCCTGCACTGCATGGATCTGGCGTATTACGAGAATCCTTCCCCGCTAGAGGTAGGGATAGATCCACTCAATCGGGCAATCGAAGCTGTGAAGTTCCATATAGGGCAGTATCGACTGCTGCAATCTAAGAACTCGGAGGGTGCGTCAATTCCAGGGCGGTTGGCGCAAATCCATGATTACGCATTGAGAAAGGGTAAGGAAGTGTCGGCTGTCCAGGTTCAAAATGGCGTGTTCCGAAGAATAGCCGGGGCACGCAAACCCTCACTTGCAGAAATTCGACAAGACTTCATTGCCCTGGCTGCCAATGGTCATGCTGTCACGTTAGGTGAGGGTAAAGATTTGCTCCTCAAAGCTATCCCATTTAAGAAAGATGTCGGAATTCCGACATCTTCCGACAAAAATTCCGACAAGTTGAAAATAGCTGTCACGTCCATTAATAAAGAAGTACAGCCACCAGCCACTGAAAATTCCGACAATTCCGACAATTTCGCTCACCACCTAAAAACTGATTCTGACAACCAATTATCTACCAACGAAGATAATCAAGAGCCCCCGATGGTAAGCCCCGACTTGGTGGTTTTGCTCAATCCGACCCCAGGGGGTGTTAACGCTGCTCCAGTTGAGTGGAAAGTTGATTCGTGGGAGGATACTACCGCTCAAAATTGTCGGAATTGTCGGAATAATGATGATTGGAACCCCTCAAATCAAGAGTCAGAGCTATTTGTAGCTGATGAAGAATTGTCGGAATTTTTGTCGGAAGATGTCGGAAATTCCGACAATTTAAAAGATGCTCCTAACGGTGACCCCGACGATGACCCCGACGATGATCCACCAGTTGGCGGTGGCAATGTCCCAAAGCCAAACACACCCTCAGGAGATAATGGTGGGGGCAATGAATCTATTTCTTCTGACGCAGCTTCGCTGATGGGATTGCTTGACGATTTAGAATCTCAACCCCAACCCATTAAGCGATTTACATCCGTTGACCAGTTAGTTTCCTTATTCCAAGAAGCCGAATCCAGGGAGCTTAAATGCCTTGATGAATTGATGCAGCTGTGCCCGGATTACTGGAAAAGGGCTAGTGTAGCGATAGGGACAATCAGTGAACTGTTGGCCGAAGATGATTCTAAAGATAATCTGGCTTATGTGCCAATGGTCACAACCTCCCCAGAAGCAACCCAAGAGCCAAAGTCAGAAATAGCAGAAGCGCCAAAATCTTCTCCCACCCCGAATCCCGAAACAAACAAGTGGTTCCCGGAAATGGCAATGTTACCATTACAAAAAAGCAGATCATATCCCACAGACTGCTCTGACCTGCCTATACACCTATCTGGAAGCTAGAACAGGCGGTCAAGGATTGGCGAACGAATCTTCCTAACCGGCAACTGGATTAACGAATTTCTTGCCATAAGGAAAAGATTTCTCAACACCTCAGGTTCCGCGACATTAAAAGAACTCTTGCGCAAGCAAGAGCGACCAAAATCAAGCTGCAAAAATGTTCCGGCTCAAGATGCAGTATCTAGCACGAACCCCTCTAAACACTCGAAGTGCAATCCTACCTGACCGAAACAAACAAGCGGTACACCTACTATGACTACTCTTTCTCAGCACTTGCAGGAGTCCTTACAGCACCCACCCCCCTCTGACGGGCTTCGCCACCAGAATTCCAGTAAAAGGTCGTTGGGTGGAACACTTCAAATAGGTCTCTCTCAGTTGAAGCCACACCCACGCAATAGTAGCATCTATGGAGAAGAAGAAGATGTTACCGAACTGGTTGAACTAATTCGTCGGTCTGGATGGGTCAAGCCACTGATTATAACCCAACACAACGTTATCATTAGTGGACATCGACGGTGGAAAGCTGTGCAGATATTAGGGTGGGAAATTGTCCCGGTTGAGGTGAGAGAATTCTCGAACGAGCTAGCAGCACTGGAAGCTCTTCTGTTGGAAAACGCCAGCCGGGAGAAAATGATCGAACAGAAAGTTCGCGAAGGTAGGGCATGGGAAGACATTGAGAAGGAGAAAGCCAGGATTAGACAGCTAGAACTGGCCCGAACCCGACCCAATACTAAGCCAGACCTTCAGGAAAATTTTCCTGAAGGTCATAAAGGGCAGTCCCGCGATCGCGTAGCCCAGCGTGTTGGTCTTGGATCTGGTCGTACCTATGAAAAAGCAGCCAAGGTTGTCAGCGTGATAGATGAAGAGACTCGCTTGGGCAACTTCGATTCGGCAAAAGCACTCCGCAAAGTGTTGAACTTCCAAAGCGTAGACGCCGCGACCAAGCTTCTCAAAAAGCCACCCCAAAAACGCATTCAAATCCTGAGTAAAATTGCCAGTGGAGAGGCCTTAAATACAAAACAGGCCGAGAAACTGGTTATCCAGCAGCAACTCAATGGCAACTGTTTCTCGGCACATGAGCTTACTGCCGTTGCCAAAGCCCCACAACAAAATTGCCCTTATCGACTTGGCGATATTGTTGTTGTGGAGATAGACCGCCGTGAAGCAGCAACCTCTCAAGAGAAAAAGTGGAACGGCTTTTGGGGATTAATTGAATCCATAGGAGAGATGGGCAGCATCAGAGTAAACGTGGGCAGCTCTATACTGCAACTATTCCCCCGTGACTTGAAACCGATTGATGCCCCTAGCACTGAATTGGTAGATGTAGCTCAAAGGGTGCTGCAACTGCGCTCAGGCGAACTGGACGAACTTGAAGAAAAAATGCTCGATGTTCTGCAACGACGCTTTTGGTTTACCGCACACCAGTTAATACACCTGGAAAATATTGAAAAGCTTTACCCACAAGCCGATAATTCGAGGTCAGACACCGAGTAGGGTTGGAGATTATAGCTATCGCCAGAAGGGTTGCGGCATACCCAGAGGGATATAGATAGTTCTAGAGCAGCACATGGCTGCTCCCGTTATCAACGAGGGCATAGTCGGGAGCATCAATGATTGGGATAAGTTTCGCGCCTTTGCCCAACACTACTCTTTTGGCTTTCAGCGGTTCATATAGCTGTTGCCATTCATGGGACGGACATTAGGCGTAGTGGTGGCTCCTTCAGCCAACGTATTGTCACCTGATGGTTTTTCCCTGTAGCGCTAGATTGCTGATTGCTGATTGCTATAAGGTATAACTGTGGTCACTCTCGCTGGCTGAAGTGATAACTGAATCACTTAAGTCCTGAATTAACCAAGGCATTAGAACCCTCACAGCGAGTAGGGCTGATTCATCCTCAGTTTGTCGCGCTCAAGAAGCGAACTCATTAGCCGCCAAGTATCTTGACAAATTGCCTTTAAAAACAATAAAATAAATAATGGAAAAGCGTTGTCAAAATGCTCCGAAAGTCGGCTATACGCAGTTGCGTTCAAACTATGTAGTTTCGACTGACGGGGGGACAGGGTGAGGAATTGATGGTTTTCCCGACAACCCAAAAATATGCATCTTTAAGATGCGCGTTATCCCTGTAGTCCGAGCCGGTTAGGACATAGCATCGAAGAGGACGACAGACTCTAGCACCTGTCGCCGGGAAGTCGAGTCGGATAAACACTTGCTCTTACGACTAGTGATCCAAACCCAGCACTTATTCTTTACTAGGTTTGAACGCAACTGCGTATCTGCCGACTTTCGGAGAATTTTGACAACGGTTTCCCATTGTTTATTTTCCTGTTTTTAAAGGCAATTTGTCAAGATACTTGGCGGCTATTGAGGCTCCAACAGGTTAGGTAGTTTGTGAAAGGGCGGGGTATAAATCCCCGTCCAAAACCACTCACCACTCCCCATTCCCCATTAAAATACGTTGGCTGAACTCGCCACCACTTCGCCATCAGTCCTAACATGAATGGCAACAGCTATAACGAAAGGGACTGACCGTCCAGAGGGCGAAAAAGCCTACCACAACTCAGGCAAGCAGATGCTGGACTTTTTCTAGTGTTCTCATAGTTTTGGTTTTTGGGAGAAATATATCCTAGGGCGTATATCTCTGGTTAGAGTTCTGATTCTTAACTTAAACGTTGTGTTGCTATTGGAACCTCAAAACTATGTAACGAGGTGTTTAGTCACATCCTGCTAATTACTCATAATCAAGCTGCTATTCCCCTGAAACGTCAGAAACCTCGGACGTAGCGAATGCTCGCGTCCGTAGGTAGTTCATAGATGCGTCTGATTCCCTGGCTCGGCTTCTGGATACTTTTGTTGCACCGTCTCACGCCTAGCAGTCAGTTTTTTTCTAGACTTCTTGAGAGACTTCGACCGGGTCGGCGTTGCTTTTTGCTGAGTCCGAGGTGTGTAGCGCATTGACAAGGAGCGCAAGTACTCCCAACCTCGCTGAGGCGATACCGGACGCTCAAGTAATTTGCTCATCCAGTCGGCGACTTTACGACCATTCCAAGACCCACCATCTGGGGCATTTCCTTGCAGGGCTAAAGAGAGCTGGATTTGTTGTGCCTCCGACAGAAATGGCTCCGCTCCTGGATTATCGCGCCGTCTATCTCCTAGTCCCTCGGCACCAAGTTGGTTATAACGGCGGGCAAGCTTATAAACCCAATCACGGCTGTAGCCTGTGATTGCAGCGACGTCTTCGGTGGGGAAGCCCTGTGCCAATAGCCAGATGATGTGGTACTGACGACCTTCGATGGGTTCTTTAGCTTGGCGGTAGCGGGCTTCCAGTTCGTCAAGACTCAGGTGGGGTTGCAAGGTAATCCGTTGTGACATCGGGGAGAGCTGTACATTGACCGCAATTTGATATTATTTAATCTTCGATTTTAAACCTTTTATCTAGCCAATGTTAAGTCTTATTTTAAAGAGTTTTAAGGATTGGCTGCTTGTCGAATTTCTATTTTTTTACCAATAATGCTTGAAAAATTATTATGACTATACAACCGGATTTTTGGGTTAATGTTGTGACTATATAACCGGATAAAATTGTAAACTAAATGGTTTATTTTAAACAATTTCTGAAGCTAATAAAAAGCTAACAAAAAATATCTTAACAATTGGCTGTGTGTTTAGCATTTCAGTTTTCTAGCTAATGGTAGAGCGTAGAAGTCCGCCAAGTCAGTTAAAAAGTAAACAAGGTAATTTTGTTAGTCCGACAATAATGCTATGGCTTTTAACAATCATTCTTTAGTGGCTGGAAACAGGCTAAGGCTAAAGTCAGGCCAGGTTATTTTTTTAAATCAGCTATCTGTGAGCGCTTTGATGTTTAGTGCGAGTGGAGCTTTATTTATCAATATGATTGTGACGGGAGGGATTACCAGCTTCATTAGTTTTCTTTTAACTTTGACAGGGACAGCAATTCTTGCGAAGTCGCACGAGGTCGTTAAGTTTTTTAACTCGATTCAGCGTTGGGGACGTAAGTACAAGTTAAATATTGCTCTGTTGGTTTTTTGTTTGGTTGGAATGGTGTGTTTTCTCGATTACACAGCTGCTCCAGCTAATGCTCAATTTTTCAATCAGACCGAGTCTTGGTTGCGTTCTAGTTTTCCGATTAATGGCGGTACTGGAGGCGGTGCTGGAGGAGCTGATATTTACAAGCTGGTTTTCAATACCCTAAGAGCCATTTTTGTTCTTTATCTAGCTGTCTCTCTTGTGAGGGTGATTGCAGCGGCTAGGAATGATGACGATTGGCAGACCCTTGCTCGTACTCCTCTGATCATTTTGATTACGGTGACGCTGGGTGACATCTTAGCTGCATTGATTACTGGTGGTGCCGGTGGTGGTGGTGGTGCTTGATAATGTCTGACCAAGATTTAAGGAAGTTTCGAGCGGTCAATCCCAGTTTGGGAAGACAGCCTAAAATTGGACCGTTCCCAGCGGAGCAAGCGATACCTTGGACAGTGATACTTTTCACCAGCTACTACGTTTGCAAAGTAGTTTTTAGGTTGTCTTGGTTATGGACGGGAATTGTTGCTGGTTGGGGGATTGCCACTTGGTGGGTTCTTACGGGAAGTAAATCTTGGCGGTTTCTTTCCAAGTTTGTCTCTACTCCTACTTGGACGAGGGGCTACGGACGATATCAGCGTGTTCTTAATATCAATATTCCCCAGACTGTAGCCAAACCTAAAGGGCAATTATCGGCAAGAAATGGATGGTTTAAAAAACGAGGGTAGTCTCCTATGAATCCCAAGAAGATTGGCAAACGCAAGGTTGATAACGGAGAAAATACGATTCGTTATACCCCCATTGAAGATTGGTTTCAGTTGGCTTCAATGTTGAAGATTAGTTTAGGTGGGCGTCGGATTGGAGCTTATGTTCTTAGAAAAGGAGGGAATAGCTTTAAAATTCGATTTGGTTGGGAGTGTAGGGGAATTCATTCTACTTTGCGCTCATCAGAAATTGACCCGATATTTGATGCGCTTGAATCTGGGTTGAAAGATTTGCCCCAGAACGAAGAGCTGACCATTCATTTGGGGTCTTTCACTTCAGATAGTGAGCGTCAAGCTTCCCTGATAAGTCTGTCTGAAATTGCTCCTAATAAAGAACTGCGTTACCTGTTGATGGGCGAGCGCGCTCGTGTGCGGGAACTGACGCGAAAAGGTGTAAGGAAGCCAAAGTTTTTGAGATTGTATGCTACTTACACGGTTGAGCCAGGTACTCAGGGTACAGCTGATGTGATTGAGAAGTTCCTGGCACGGGTCCAGAGGTGGTGGAAAACCTTCACCGGCGAGATTCACTCATTCCAGCACACTCATGTTGAGCGTATGCTTTATACGTCTTTTACGGACGGGTATGAGCTGTGGGAGCAGCTGCTTTCCAACAAACTAGGTTTGGACATTCGCCCATTAACAGAAGAGGAACTCTGGATACAGTTGTGGCAGCGGTTTAATGACACACCCCCGAAGGCGATTCCTCAACTTTTAGTTTTGGATGAGGAGGGCTTAAGAGAGGAAGTATTTTCCTCTGTTCATCCAACTACTCTGTTGATGGAATCTGCTGCAAGTGTGCCAGTGGCAGATCGAGACTGGGTGAATGTTAAGCGCAAATATGTTGGGGTGCTAACATTCGTTGATAAACCTGGGGGATGGGTTGGTAAAGAATCCCAGATGCGCTATCTCTGGGAAGTCATGGCACGCGAACGGGTCTATGACACTGAAATTTACTGTCAGCTGACGCGAGCTAACGAGGGGCTGGTCAAGACCAACATGCAGCGTCTGACTAAGCAGGCAAATACGTCGTCGCTGCTGGCAAGTGAAAAAAACTCAATTGATGTTAAGTCCCTACTCAACATCAAAAAAACTGTTGCCGCCCAAGAGGAGTTGTACGAGGGAGCAGTACCCGTCCATATGGCCGTTGTGTTCCTTGCATATCGACCCAACCGCGCCCTATTGGATGAGGCGTGTCGGTATCTCCAGTCTTTATTTGTGCGTCCCGCCTGGGTGCTGCGCGAAACTGAGTACCCATGGCGGATCTGGTTACAAACTTTCCCCATTACCTGGGAGCGGTTGCTCACGGCTCCCTTTAACCGGCGGCAGGTTTACCTCAGTGGGGAAGCGCCGGGACTCATGCCCTTGGTGCGAACTCGTTCAGGCGACTCAGATGGGTTTGAGCTGATTGCACAAGAAGGTGGTACGCCAGTATTTCTGGACTTGTTCCGGACTCACAAGAACTTGGGACTTTTTGGCACAACCCGGAGTGGTAAGAGCGTTGCCGCGGCAGGTATTCTCACTTATGCACTAGCTCAGGGAATGCCAGTGGTAGCGATGGACTATCCCAAACCAGATGGGTCTTCGACGTTCACGGACTACACTAACTTTCTGGGTAAGGATGGAGCCTATTTTGACATCGGCAAGGAAAGTTCAAATTTGTTCGAGCTTCCTGATTTGCGATCGCTCGACCCCAAGTTGCAGTCTGAGAGGTTTGAGGATTACAAGGATTTCCTCAGCGACGCTTTGATGGCTATGGTCATTGGATCTAAGCTCGGTTCGGCATCTGCTAGTGAGAGAACTCTTGCTGATACAATCCGCTCAATTTTAGCATTGGCTCTTGATGCTTTTTTTGGCGATTTACAAATTCGCGATCGCTATGCCGCTGCTTACACCCATGGACTTGGTTCGTCCGAGTGGTCAGCGATGCCTACCCTTGTTGATTTTCTCTCGTTTTGTTCCCTTGAAAGGTTGCGGATGAACTCAATTTCTGGGGACATAAAATCTGGCTTGGAACAAATTAAGTTGCGTCTGCGATTTTGGCTTTCTTCACGAGTAGGTAAGGCGATTTCACTTCCTTCTACTTTCAGGAGCGATGCACGTTTGTTGGTTTTCGCCCTGCGAAATCTTTCTAATGATGAGGATGCTGCAATTCTTTCTCTTAGTGCTTATTCAGCCGCGTTAAGGAGAGCCTTGGCGGCTAAGGCCAGCATTTTTTTCATAGACGAAAGCCCGATTTTGTTTGAGTTTGATAGCGTCGCGGCTTTGGTTGGCCGCTTGTGCGCTAACGGGGCCAAAGCGGGGGTTAGGGTCATTCTTTCTGCACAAGACCCCGATACGATTGCCAAGTCTCCTTCGAGTGCCAAGATTTTCCAAAACCTCACAACTCGTCTTATTGGTCGTATTCAACCAACAGCGGTTGATAGTTTTGTTCAAATTTTGAAGTATCCACGAGAAATTATTGGTCGCAATGCTACAGAAAGTTTTTTCCCTAAAAAAGAGGGTATCTACTCTCAATGGTTGTTGGACGATAACGGTGTGTACACCTACGTCAGATATTATCCAAGCTACGAATTGCTGGCGACTGTGGCGAATAACCCACAGGAACAAGCAGCTCGCCTGGCGGCTTTTAGCCGCCATCCGGTTCAGGACAAGCTAGTTGCTATTGCCGAGTTTTCAAGAGAACTGGTAGCCAGTATTCGTGCTTCCTAGAAACAGGAGAGGAATCTCATGAAGACAGTTACAAACGTCAAAGAAGTGGTTGTAAACAGTGCTCTTGCACTTGTTTTGATTGGAGGAGTTTCTCCTCCAGCCCTAGCCAGCTCGCTTACACGTACTGCTGATCTTAATAACAATCCCTTAGCACAGGTGTTGGAGCAGTTAAGCTCTCAGCTTGAGTCTTTGCCTTCTTACTTTAACCAGATAGTGGCGTCATCACTAAAGCCCCTATCTGATTCTTTGGGCAAAGATCTAAATTCGGCGGTGAGTAGTGCGACGGGAGCGTTGGGTTTGCCTGATCCAATCAAATCTCGTACAGATGTTGAGCAAATTGCAACGAATTCTAACAAGCCGCTTTACTCAGCTGAGCAAGTTGCCAATGAAGTGGATCGGCTTCTTACCAGGGGGGCGGTTGACTCCACATTGAGTCAACAAGGTCAGCAGCTTATCAAGCAGGAGGCACAGCAGACTCAGCATTCTGTTGGCCTAGTTCAACAACAAGCGCAGGCGGCTCAACAAGAGGTAGTCACGCAAAATGTTATGAAGCAGATTGCCCTGCAAAATGCTCAAACTGGGGCAGTGCTTGGAGCGATTCGAGCTGATTCGTTGCAGGCGGCTCAACGTCAGGAGATGACTAACCTCAACCTGACCAATATTTCCCGCTCGTTGGACGGTCAAAATCAGGTTAAACAAAGCGAAATGGTTGGGGCGGGTCTTGATACGCTCCGGATAACATCTCGCGCCAGATTGTTTTAGGAGTAGTCGCCACCCATGTTGCTCTTTCTCATCTTCGATGCACTGATTGTTGCCCAAGTAACTCCTGGCTCGATTGGACAAGGTTCTAGCATTGCCCAAGATGGAGCCAATGCTAGTGCGGCAATTAGTGCAGCAATGGACAAGTTATGGATTGACGTGCTGGGTGGTGGCTTGTATGGAGCGATCGCTTCGCTTGGGGTTTTCTTCGCAGTTGGTACCTTGCTCATCTTTATGGTGCAGTGGTTTAAAGCAATGATTGAAGGAGATAACCCCCAAGCTTTTTCTGAGATTGTTTGGCCGCTGTTAGTTATTGTTTTATTGGCGAATAATGCCACAGTTTTATCAGCGTGTACTCTCCAACTGCGGGGAATCATTAATCAAGTTAATCAGACAATTTTAACTTCAACTTCTGGTTCTTTGCAGCTTCAAGAAGCGTATCAGCAAGCCTTGTCACAACTTGGAAATGAAGCTGTAGCAAAATCTCTGGCGAGTCAGTGTGCAGCGGTGGGTGAGCCTATTCAGCAAGCTGAGTGTTTGAAGAATGCTACTCAACAAGCTGGTTCTTCGCAGCAACAGTCTTCAGGGGACAACATTTTTACCCGTGATTACGGTAAGGAAATTCAAGAGGGAATTTCTAATGTTTTTGCCGTTGCCGTCAAAGGATGGTTAATTGCTTTTGGAATTGCGTTTCAGTGGATTGTGGAAGTTTCTTTGTTATTAACGGCTCTTTTGGGTCCGTTGGCCGTAGGGGGTTCGCTTCTTCCGGTTGGTCAACGAGCGATATTTGCTTGGCTGACGGGCTTTTTCTCGGTAGGAATGGTTAAACTTTCTTTCAATATTATTGTTGGGTTGGTTGCCACTCTAGTTATTAATGCCAAAAATGCTGATTCGATGGTTTTTGCTTTTGCTACTGGTCTTTTAGCGCCAGTATTGTCACTGATTTTAGCAGCTGGTGGTGGCATGTCTGTCTTTAATAGTCTGTCTAATTTTGTGAGTTTCGGGTTAACTTCTATTCCTTCTCGTTTAATGAAGGACTTATAAGGATGAGAAGTTTATGCATTATTCTGATGAACAAACGGATAAAGAACTCCTCGCTGCTGAACAGAAACGGCTGCGATTTCTTGAACGTCAGCAAAAACGGTTTTCAACAAGTGATGCTTTAGGATTTTTTGCGCTTGGTACGTTTGGCTTGCACATACTGACTTTCTTCGGTTTGGTTCTACTGTATGGTGCTTATTCTAATTTGTCGAAGAAAGCTCCGCCTTCTTTAGTGCAGTTAGATACTGGAAAAGCTGTCACGGTAGCTCCTCTGGGTAATAAAGAACGTACCCCTCAAGTGGTATCGAAGTTCGTATCTGACACCATGATACTGATGATGAATTGGTCGGGAACAAAGCCGCCAACATCTGTTGAAGAAGCAACCAAACCTCTACCCGATTCAGGAGTGGGTATTAGTACAACAGCTTCTGGCTCCAGGAAAATAGCAACGGCGGCGTGGCAGGCAGGTTTTGCTCTTAGTGAAGACTTTCGCAAAGAGTTTTTGGCGAAGCTAGCTGAAATTACTCCCAATGGAATATTTAAGGCTAGTACCCAGGTAGCCCTTGTGCCTTTGGAAATTCAGACTCCTCAAAAGATTGGTGAGGGCAAATGGAAAGTCAAGATGGTTGCTAATTTGATTGTCTTTGATAAGGGGAATAACTTGGGCGATGTTATCCCTTTCAACAAAGAGATATTTGTTCAAGCTGTTGAGGCTCCTGAATTTCCCGGAGAAAAGGGTGGGGTAGCCGCCATTATTTATCAGGTGCGTTCTAGCGGTTTGGAGATTTATGCTATCCGCGATTTAACTCAGGAGAATCTGTGATGAGCGACTCGAACGGAAATTTAACTCATCCTGACCAACTAGAAGAGATGAAGGGTCAAGAGGGGAACGTAATTGACCAAGAGCAAGTTCAGACGTTTGCCTGTGAATTAGATGATGAATGGAGTAACGAAAAGATAGCCGAATTAGTTGATTTTGATGACAGCCCAGAAATTCCCCCTGAGATTGTTCCAGGGGATGAGGGGCTTGAAGAAAATTCTTCCCCAGGAAAGAACACGGTTTCAATAGCTGAATTGTTCGATGACCCAATTCAGGGTAAAACGCAGCCGGTTTTTTCTAAGCGCGGAACTGTTAAAGCGTCTGCTGTTGGTTTGGTAATGTTAGTAATGTTTGGGGGCGTCGGTTTGTTTTTGAATAGTGTTTTTAATCAAAAACCCAAAAAAGCGCCAACTTTTGCTTCTTATCCCACTCCAAGTAGTACTCCTTCTCCTTCTACTAAAGAAGCAGAAACGGGCAATCTTAAGACTCAGTTAGCTATAGGAAAACAGGCCGCTCAAATAAAAAGCCTGGAGAAGTCTAAAAGTCCTAAAACGAATGTGCCTAATACTAAGAAGGCTTCCGTTGCACCACAACCTGTTTCTGTTTCTTCCCCAACTCGCCCGACTTCACCCCCTCGCCCCCTGAAGCAACCGACCTATAGCTCTTCCCCTCGTACTGCGCCTGCGTCCTCTCCTCAGTATCCGCCCCCTTCCCCGACTCGTACTGTTTCTTCTACTCCACCAACAGTGCAAGAGAGACAGCCAGCAGCTGCTGCTCCAAAGATTCAGCAACCCGAAGCTACAGCCACGTCGCCACAAGAGGTGGTCGAGAAACCTACTGTTGACCCGATGCAGCAGTGGATAGCGATGAACCGGATTGGAAGTTATGGCAATAGTAATGTTGGTGAAAAAGAGCCAAGGGACGTGGCTACTCTTGGCACTATGCCTGTTGTCGGGAGTGTCTCCCCTCCTCAGAGGGTGTGGTTAAAACCCGTTGGTGGGGATGAGGGAGATAGGGGAGATAGGGGAGATAGGGGAGAAATTACTTCCCTACCTTCCTCATCTTCCTCACCTTCCCCATCTTCACTTTATCCACCTGAAGAAGCCAGCATCGAGAGTGGTAAGCCGACTCGGTTTGTTCAGGTGGGAACCCAGGCTCAAGGGCAGTTGGTAACGCCGGTTATCTGGTCAGGTAATGTTCGTGATGGACAAAAGACAACTGATTTAACTTCCCGGTCTACAGGGGGAGAAAAGTTTATTGTGCAACTTGCAGAACCATTAACTGACACAGAGGGTTTTGTAGCTTTACCGCAAGGAACTCAAATTGTTGCGGCTGTGGTTAGTGTCAACGAATCGGGATTAGCTCACCTTCTTGTGACGCAGGTCGTTGTTGAAGGTCAAGAGTATGTTTTGCCGCCGGGGACTATTAGCATTCGCGGTTCGGATGGTCGGCCTCTGATTGCCGAAAAGTGGGGGGATAAAAAACCTCTGATTGCTTCTGGCGACATCACCTCATTCTTGTTTGGGGCACTCTCCAAGGTGGGTCAAAACCTGACTCAACCTGATTCTCAGTCATCCACGTCTAGCAGCGGCTTCGGTTTTACTTCTTCTACTTCAACTCAGAGCGGTGGACGCAATCTCCTAGGAGCGGTCTTAGAGGGTGGGTTTACACCACTCATCCAGCAAATCACAGAGCGCAACAATCAGCGGATTCAATCGCTGGCGGGAAGCCCAAATGTTTGGTACATCAGCGCCGGAGAGACTGTGCAGGTGTTTGTCAATCAGTCGTTTGAGTTTTGAGTTATGAAAATTAGACTTGAGCTAGGAATAGTATCTGCCCTTTGTTTGTTTGGGCTAACGTTCTGTAATGGTGGGTCTGGGTTACCAGCATTTGCTGAAACTAAGGTCGGTGCACTGCGGCGTGTCTCGATAACGGAAGCGACAGGGCACTCTGGAGGGCGGCCACCTAGAATTGAGCTGTCGCCGGGGTACGGAGTCAACATTAGTTTCATTCCCACAGGCGAGATCGTTGAGAAAGTTTGGTTTGACAACCCCGCAATCGCCACCCTTGATGTGGATGGCTGTTTGTCAGGTCTGGGTGGCAGTAATGGTGACATTAGGTCACAAGGAAAAGAGGCTCAGTGTCAGTCACCAGGAGCGACCGTGTTGCATCTGCGGTGGATCAACCCGTTGGATTTTCCCGGCCTGCCTAAGACGAATAGCACGTTGCTGACGGTCATCACTCATGGCAAAGCTGGACGCCGCGTGTATTTGTTTCTAGTGGCGGCGGGTGGTAAGAATCCTCAATATCATACTGTCGAGGTTACGCCGCCCACGACAACGGTTGAACCTAGGGCAAGGGAAAGGTCAGTTGTTGAGTCAGTAACCGATTGGCAAACTCTCAATCGTGGACTAACAGTGGCTTTAACGGAGCGCTTGATTCGCCAGGGTCAACCGCTCATGTTACGAATCCAGAACTTCTTGGCAAGAGTAAAAGCGGGTGAACCAATTGACGAGGCGGCAGCGGCATCGGGAATTTCCCTGAATTTGGTCAGGCGTTTAGAGGAATTGGGAAGGCATAACATTCCAAATCCAGTCCCTGAGTCTGTTCCTACGTCACAGCTTCAAAACAAAAATTCTTCATCTGATACCCAATCCGGGTGGAGTACCCCCTTTTTGAGAACGAACCACAGAGGGCACTCCAGTTCGCCGAGAAGAGAACCAGAGGAAATCAAAGTTAAAAGGGGTTATATATGCGGATTTGGTATGAACCGTTTTTTAAACCGAAGTTCACCTAACGATGCAGTAGGGTGTTGAAATTTAATTTAAGCGTTTAGCCCGCTATAAAGGCACTCAAGATAAATTTTTGACTATTTTTTTTTACAGCCATGATTACTCGTTTCCATCGTCATCTTTATTGGTTGTTTACTGGTCTGGTTCTGTCACTATTTATTTCAGGATTACCTTTAAAAGGGGTAGCGATAACTCAGCTACCAAGTTCTGAGACTACAACTCAAGCTCCGTTGGAGAGTCCAATCCCTACGATTACCTGGCAAAATACTCAAATGCCGGACTGGAACCAAATTACTTTTAGTAATCTTCCTGCTATACAACAGAGTGGTTCTTTTGAAGCCCCACCTGAAGTAGTCAGTCAACTGAAATATAATCCATCAAGGGTATGGATGGCGGGGCAGACACCAAACCAGTACACGAAGTTGGGTGACTTTCAGGAGGCTTTTAAGTTACAAAATTTTAATCTTAAAACTATTGCTTCAAAGGTTGGTTTTGACTTAGCTAAAATAAACTTACAGCAGTTTGGAGTAATGAATCTCCAAACCTTAGGGAGCTTGGTCGAGGCGATTCCGATTTTGAAGGATTTGCCTATCCAACAGGTCAAACCTGTTCTGGATTTGCTCACAAGTCAATTAAATTCTGACTTTAATCCGAACGAGACTATCGGGCAGCTCTTGCAGCAGACTCCGATTTTAGGTGAGCTAGAGTTGTCTAAATTGCCTTTGGATAAGTATAGTCTAGATTCGATTCCAGGCATAGACATAGCGACAATTGGCGGTTTTAAAGACTGGCAAGGCATAAATATTGACCAAATCCCTGGCTTGTCCGATGTGCCTTTTTCTCAGTTTCCTGTCCCTGCCAATCCAGTAGGAGCGGATGTGGGCATTGTTGATATTGCTTTCGCGACACCAGAGCAACAACGCACGAGTACAATCTCTGGCAGCGATGTGGAAGGCTTCAACGTTTCCTGTGATACTGATTGCGCTCATGTTGAGCTATCCGGCAGTGCAAAAGTGCTGGGCAGGCAATGGGTTAGCGGTAAAGCTCAGGAAGTGCGGGGAGGTCACGGTGTGTTGGGGGCAGTCAATGGAGGTAGGGAGCCGACTGGGAGACACCCCTTTGGAGAGGCTTTCAAGGTGGTGGTGTGGGATACCTCGGAACCCCAAGGAACAATGTCCCAGGCTTTATTCTTCCGCGTCTGCGTCCGCTCTGGGTTTGTGGACTTGGGCTGTACGCCTTACTTCATCGGACCGGTACCTTGGCTTTCTTACCAGGAGACTGACCGGATTTTCCTAGGGAATGTTGATGTAGAGCCATCTAATTCTGTTTCCACACCCACCGGCACTCAGGATACGCCAGGGTCGTCAACTTTTGGGCAAGGCGGTTCAAGTAACAACTTATCTTTCTTACAGGCTCCAGGCACTTTTGATTGTAAAAAGCGGCAGCAGGGTGTGGTGATCGATGCCCTCTCGGAAGCCCTTTCTGACATAGAAGGTAATTACGATTCGGTTGGGCCATATGTCTGCGACAGGGTTGGCAATTGCGGTCGCGGCTTGGGAACCAAACAGTTTATGTCGTATCGCCCAGATGTGCGAACGTCGATTTTAGCTTCATCGGGTGGGAAGGAGTTCCTCACCAAGGTGGACAGTGGCGCATCTGTTAGTGGGGAGGAAATGATGCTGTATTTTTCTCCCTCTGACCAAGAGGCTCTGTTTGATTCTGACGCTAAGGCGTTGCTGGATACGGCAGCGGGGCAAATTGACCCCACAACAGGACAACCTTTTACCGGAGAGCGCTTGGTTCAGCGGGCGGCTCAGATGCATTTCGCTGGACTATCCATACCCATTGACGCCGAGGTGAGTGATGTAAACGGTCAGCTGAGTGTGAAATCCTACGGCGAGAAAGCAGGGCGTCACTATCAACAAGTTCGACAAGCGATGGGGTGTTAGGGCATGAAAGCAAGCTTGTCAAAAATGAATTTTATTCACTCACGAGCCTCCCAGATAATTGTTGCTCTTGTTTCCCTTCTTTTTGTATTCGTTTTGGGTTCTATTTGGGTTTTGAATCAGCCTAAATCAGTTAGTTCTTGGGGACGGGCTAATCAAATCGCTCCTGTTAGCTTGGTTCGGATGGCTGTGCAGGAAAATTACCTGACTCTCAAGAATCAAAAGCCTTTGGATGAGAATCAAATCAAGGCGTTGAAGGTTCCTGACAAGGGTGCGGGAAACTTTTATGTTATTGACTTTAATTCCCAGCAGCTCTGTGGGAGTGGTGGTTGTCTGTATGCGGTTTACACCCAAAAGGGGCAGTTGGTTTTGAGGCTGTTACTCAATCCTCATTTACCCAAGAGAACTCCTTTGTTTTCGCTCAGTGAGCCAACTCGGAACGGGGTTCCCTGCTTGGCAATCGCTCAAGCGACTGGAGAGGAAAATATCGTTTCTCGCCGTCGTTATTGCTATGAAGGGTCGGGATTTACTCTAGTTAATTCTTCAATGACAAAAGGTGGTGTGTGATGAAAACAGTTGAGACGAATCCGGTAATTTTAGCAGACGCCATTGACGTTCCTCTCTTGTCTACGGGAAGCCAATTGATTCATCAATTGAAGTCTCCAACTGGGTTAACGTTGCTGGGATGTCTAGTGGCTGTAGTAGCTTTTCAAGTAATGGGAGGCGGTACTAAAAAAGGTAAGATTGCCACGTCCTACTGGGGTGGTGGTAAGGAGAAGGCGCGAGCGGCTGTCTTAGCTAAAAAGCAGATGGCTGCTGTGTCCCGTAACAACGTTGCGCTGTACATTGGCACCCCATCTTTTGTGCGTGAGCGGCTAAGAGCAGAATGGCAACAGAAAGGGTTGATTAAGACACCCACCCCACCAGCGTGGCAGAAACAATTGGGTAAGTTTTTACATAGCAGTTCTACCTTATATGTTCCTGATGCTCAACGAGGCATTGCGGCAATTGGAGCCGCAGGTAGCGGGAAGACGTTTTCCGTTATAGACCCTCTGATTCGTTCCGCTTTAGACCAAGGCTTTCCCATATGTTTGTACGACTTTAAGTACCCAGCACAGACCAAACGGGCGGTTGCCTACGCTATGAAACGAGGTTATACGGTGCGTGTGCTTGCGCCGGGATTCCCTGAAAGTGAAGTTTGCAATCCGCTGGATTTGATTAAGGATGAAGAGGATGCGATCGCGGCGGGTCAGCTGTCGAATGTTATCAACCGCAACTTTGACAAAAGTGGTGGGAGTAGTGGTGGGGACAAGTTCTTTGAAGAAGCTGGTGATAGCCTCATTGAAGGTATCCTGTTGGTTACTAAAGCGATTAAGACCCTCACTGGGGATGACAAATATTGTGACTTGATGATGGCTCAAGCCATCCTGAGCCTAGATCGCCTACCGCAACGTCTAGAGGCGGCTCAAATGGGCAAATTGAAAGTATGGACAACTCGACCTCTCTCTCAGCTAATTAGTGTCAAGGATTCTGAGAAGACCGTAGCCTCAATTATTGGTACAGCTCAACGAATCTTTCAACGTTTTCTCAAAAAAGATTTTGTGGGGGCGTTCTGCGGTAAGACGACACTGCCCTTAGACTTAGATGGCAAGCAGTTAGTTATTTTTGGATTAGACCGAAACAACCGGGATATTGTCGGACCGCTCTTGGCAGCAATTTTACACATGGTGGTGTCCCGGAATGTATCAAGAACAGTACCTCGAATTGACCCTTTGGTGGTGGCACTGGATGAATTACCGACACTCTACTTGCCAGCATTAGTTAACTGGCTTAACGAGAACCGAGAGGACGGCTTCTGTGGGATTCTGGGCTATCAAAACATCAGCCAGTTGGAGAAAGCTTACGGTAAAGAACTCGCTCAAGCCATCGTAGGCGGAACGGCAACTAAGTTCCTTTTCAACCCTCAAGACCCCAGTAGCGCGAAGTTATTTGCGGATTATTTGGGAGAGCAAGAAATTAATTTTCAGTCCAAGTCGAGAAGTACTGGCAAAGGTGGCGCAAGCAAGTCGTTTAACGAACAGAATCAGAAGCGTTACCTTCTCGAACCAGCAGAGTTTCTTAAGTTAGGCACCGGAAAAGCCGTGATTATTAATCCGGCTTATGTTCGTAAGAGTGAAGCTTACGTCCCTCTAATTAAACCTGTAAAGGTTCCACAGGCTGATATTGATGAAATGAATTGGTCCGGGAAGAAGTGGGACATGATTAGACCAAGGCTTATTCAAGCTAATTCATTTAGTGTTACCGATTCTGAGCGACGCGAGCAGTTTGAGGAACGCCAGTTGCTGGCTCAGACGTTGTTTCCACTACCGAGTGAGCCTATGTCAGCTCCAACGGCATCTGAACTTGCTGAAGTTTTCTAGGAGGTAATGTTTATGTTATCAGAGCAGTTGTCAGGACAGGTACGTGATGTTTTATTGAAATACCCCCATTGGGCGCATAGGGTACAGTCAGCTCTTACGAAACCACCTTTTAAGTTAGGTTATTCTGCCTCAGTAATTGAAATGTTCGATTCTTATGGGTTACTGGGGGGAATGGCCTGGGGTCAAGTCTATGAAACAGAAAGAATTAAAGGACAACCAACTGAGTTTGTGGCTTGGTATTTGGACGGACAGCTTGGGCTGTTTTATGTGGGAAATGAAATTGTTGTTAATCGCTTGAATTTAATGTCAGCATCTTCTGCGATTTTGTTGGGTTTGGGGGAGGTGTGAAATGAGTCTATTTACGGTTTCTCCGGGTGAGGCAGCGACTTTCCAAGAACATTATAAACGCTTGGTTGAAGCTTGGCTATGTCTTCTTGTGGATAAGGAGTTACCTCTAGGGTCGCAACAGGATAAAGAAAAATCCGAAATTCGGGTTATTGATGGAAATAAAGTTGTTTATGATTCCTTCGATGAAGAATTTAAGAATGAACTAACGCCTGAGCTAATTGGTCAACTAGAAGCGTTGCAATCTACCCCTATTGGAAGTGTAGTTGCAAAGGCTGGTTCTAAAACAATTGAAGTAAAGGGTAAGGTTGTTTTACAATCTGATGATACGGGTAAGGTTGTTGTTAATCATTTCTTAGAAAAGCAACGACAACCGTTATCTCAAGCCTTAGCTCAATCCGAAGACATGTTGCCCAGTCCTCCAGAAGAAGTTGCTCTTGGATTTTATGATGAAGATTGGATGCTTGAGCCTCCAGAAGAAGATTGGACGGATGATTATTACCTCAATGAGCAATTAGTTGAGCCTCACCCGAAAACAGAGACTTTGGCTAAGCGATCTGGACAACATGAAGTTGATGATTCAACTAGTAATCAGCCCCCTCAAAGGCAACAAAAACAAACAGATAGTCTTGGTGGTTTAGAGGTAGTCCGTTCGTCTGTTGAGGGGATGCCGGATAATTCTCTCAAACAAATGCTTGCTTCTCAATTGGCTGAGATGCAACAGTCATTGCAACAACACTCCGCAAGGCAGCAAGTTCTTGAGGATTTGGTTCGACAGCGACTGGCACAGCCCAAACAGACGAATTGGTGGCAGCTGTTTAGAGAAACAGTCACTCAAGCTTGGGGTACGTTGAAGAAGCGATCGCTTTTAGATTCTGCGGCGGCACAGATGAAGACTCTGTTTCACGCTCAAGTGCCTCCTGGGGGTAAGGTTTACCAGGCAGATAATTACACAATCTATAGAGAGGGGCGTTCTTATACCCTCAACGATAAGTCGGGGATGCGATTGATGCAATTCCAGTCCACGCCGATGGGAGTGCGTGTGTCGCCTCAAAGTGTACAGATGTCTTCACAGCACTACCGGGATGTTAAACAGCTATCTTTAGCACAGTCGAGGGGCGAGGAACCAAGCGGTGGCTTTGCACCTGTGGGACAAGGGGAAAGTGAGTATCTTTTGAGAGTGAATGCCATTACTAAAGCATTGGGACAATACGCTCAGGCTACGGGTTCCAAAGTGCAGGTGGATGGCAAGTTTGCCTATAAATGGTTGGCGACGCCGGATGGGAGAGTCAGGATTGATGCCAAGGATGGGCGGGGACCATTGCTCGTTCAACATCAGGGGCAGCTGCGTTGTCGGATGAGCGGACGCGATTTAGCTCATTTTGAACAGATGCTGCCAATCCTTAATTCTACTCGTAGCAGTGTTTCAAGTACAGCACCTCGGCAGAAGGTCGCTGTGGATTGGGAAAAAAATTAAGCCTATGGAATTACAAGAACTGGGATTGGTAGCTGATTCTTGGTCACGGGTTATTTCTGTGCAGTCACAGCTTCTTGAACGGACGGCTACTCTGAATTGGATTGAGCGGCATTTTGCAGCACCAATGAATTTGAGTGTGTTTTTATGGAATGTGGGTCAAAGGAAGTTTAAGCAAGTTAGGCGTTTGGGAGATACTTGTTGTATTGAGTCGAGTTCTATTTGTGAGAGCTTTGACCTTCCTGGGGAGGATTGTTTAGGAGTTCTCGACTTTTTAATGGATTGTCCCCACGCTGGGGTATTTGTGCTGGAAAACTTGCAGTCGTTGATGGTTCTTCCGGATGAAGCTGATAGCTTATCCCGCGAACGCGCTACACAGATTAGTTCTGGGTTAGTCAATATCTTTTATGAGTTTAAGGTAACTGATAAGCCAAAGTATTTGCTTCTTCTTGGAACGGATGAGGTGTCGTTGCCTCAGCGAATGCTTAAGCTAATTCCTGAAATTCACAAACCGCTGCCAAACCTGAAGGAAATTAGAAAGTTTTTGTCTGAACTGCTTCTCTCATTGCCCTTGAGGGGTGAAGGTGAAGTTGATATCGATGCACTTTCTCTGCCTGCTTCGGGTTTGACCATTGAGGAAATACGAATTGGACTACGCTTGGGTTTAAACCGCAGTACGGGTAAAGATGTTTCTTATGAACAGTTTTTATTGGATTACAAGGTTAACCGGTTACGGGATTATGGTTTAGAGTTTATGGGTTTACCCAATGTCTCTGATTTTGGCGGGTTGGATCGGCTCAAAACTGCCCTGGTTGAGGTAAAGTCTGACTATTCGATAGCTGCTAGGGAACATAATATTCCACTTCCCAAGGGATGGTTGCTTGTGGGACCACCAGGTACGGGGAAGACGCTAGCAGCGAAGGTAAGCGCTCGTGAACTTGGGTTTCCCCTGCTCAGTGTAGATGTGGGAGCGGTTAAGAGTGGAGGAGCTGCCTACCTGAAGCGCTTGATAAACCGGGTAGAAGCTTGTGCCCCTGCTGTGGTTTTCTTTGATGAATTTGATAAGCTGTTCACCGCTTCAGATGATAGGGGAGAAGATAGTAAGGAAAGGGCACTGCTGGGGCTATTGCTAACTTGGTTGCAGGAAAAGCAGTCGGCAACGTTTGTGGTAGCGACGTTAAACAGGTTATTAGCGCTACCTCCAGAGTTGACTAGGGCGGGGCGCTTTGATGAAATTTTCTATGTAGGATTTCCGAGTGCGATTGAGCGCAAGCAAATTTTGACTCTCCATGCATCGCGGTTTGATGAGCGCTACAAGTACGAGGATGGTCCGTTGACTCAATCAGAGTGGAAGATAATGCTCGGTAAGACAGTTAATTGCACGGGTGCTGAGCTGGCGAGGATTGTGGAGAAGGCAGCACGAAAACTTTTCCATCAGGGGCGTCCGGTTAAAATTGGGTTGCAGGAACTGCTGGAGCAGCGGGAAGCGATTACTCCGCTTTATGTTCGTGATTCGGACCGAGTGTTAGCGATCGAGAATGAGGCTCGTTATGTAGCTCAACCAGCCTCAAGCGAAGATACTTCTCTCTATGCACCACCTATCCAGTCATTTTGGGGAGATGAACACAGAGAATAAAGTTCTTTAGTAGACCAGCTCGGCAGAAATAACCCACCAGCGTAGCCCGCATCAAGGAAACCCTCAAACTTCCATTGAAAGGGTTTAGCAAATGTGCGATTTTAATAAGCAATATCGTAAATCCACAGCTTCTTCGTCCAGGGCGTGGAACTGGCGGGTTTGCGATCGCAAACTCTGCCAGTTATAGTCTGAAGGAATCGTGGAGGGTTTACCCAACAGGGTGGTTTGCTCGTCTGCCATTTTCAGGAACAGCAGGTAGGTAAGCTGTTCAACATAATTGCTATAGCTAACGCCGTCATCCCGCAGGACGTTGCAGTAGTTCCAAAGTTTTTGGACAATTGTAGAAGATTCGTTAGCCATTAGTTGTAATTGGGGTCTTTACCGGAATCTGGGGGTGCTGTTAGAAATCATGGGGCAGTACTACAAATTTGTTAATACCACCAAGAAGTCAGAATCAACAATTCCACTTCCTTTTAACTTTAATTTGCCTTACGCTAAAAGTTTAGAACGTTACTCAAGGGAAGAACTGCGAGAAAAATTTGATTTTGTGATTCAAAATAACAATTGGAATAAAGAGGATATCGTCATTGCTATCGGTGATTATGGAGCCATCTTTTACTATCCAGAAGATTGAGAGTTGACAAAGCTTCTCTATTCTTCAGGAGGGGTAAAGGATACATCTTCATACACGGCTGAAATTGGGCAGTGAAAGCCGATACTCTCCAGGTGCAATTCGTCGCCTTCATTGTAGCGGTAGAGTACCCAGTGTCCTTCTGTATCCCGACGAAACCGTTCTACACGCATCCGTTTTTGATTAATCAAGACGTATTCTTGTAGCGTTTCTAGTTCACTATAGTCGGTGAATTTATCACCTCGGTCAAATGCTTCAGTTTTATCTGAAAGTACTTCAATAATTAAGCAGGGGTAGCGTTTGAAGTAGTCAAAGTTTCTATCCCGTTCGTCACAAGTCACCATCACGTCGGGATAATAAAAGATATTAAGCGATTCAATTCGCGCTTTCATGTCTGTCACATAAAGGCGACAGCCAGTTCCCCGGATGTGATTTCTGAGTAAGGCGACTACGTTAGCCGTAATGGTAACATGAGCATCGCTTGCTCCTGCCATTGCATAGATTTGCCCTTGAATGTATTCGTGTTTAGTGGGGCTGTCTTTTTCGGCTTCCAGGTAGGCTTCTGGGGAAAGATAGGGATGATATTGGCTAGCCGTCATAAACACGTAGTTCGAGAGTTATCCAACGATGAATTAAGACTCATGTAAATCTGGTCAAGGGGCATAGCAATTCTAGCTCCTCATCCACTAACCAGGTTCTATTTTATCCGAGTTCCTCGAACGGTAGTAGAATCTGTGGAAATCATATTGCCATTTAGATCGTATGCGGAGAAAATCCCTAAAGTACCTAGGCTGATAACCCCAACACCTCTCAAGATTTCTCGGCGACTCCACAAAGAATTTTTAGTCATAAATTACTTTTCCTAGAGCTGCTTAATTTTGTCTGGAGTATTGTTATGTTAGTAACCTGTTAAACACAGAGAATTGGTATAAACAATCATCCTCCTATTCGTCCTCTTCCTCCCAATCGTCTTCTTCATTCCAATACTGTGAAGGGGCTTCACCATATCGTTTCAGAATCTTTGGCGTTTTGATTTTGGCATTAGGCGGCTGAATTTCTTCCAGTTGCACGTCAAATTCCCAGTTATCACCAAAATCAAACAGAAATATCATCTTGTCGCCCGGTTGCAGTGGCAATTCACCCACACAGACTTCTGTTGTTGAAGGAGATTCTTCGCAGTAGGGATGACTCACCTGTCCGCTACGACCAAATCTGTCTTTGTAACGAAATTGGTACAAATGGTCGCTGTCAAAGTCAAAAGCATCCAGGATACTATTGCTTAACCAGTCTAATTCCAGTTTGGCAGGGATGGCGATGCGCCGCCAAGCTTTGGCGAGGGACACTTTAAACACATAAATTCCCTCGGTGAACTCGCTGCTAGTCAGGACTAAGTTATTTTCCCATTCGGGAAAGAAGGGTTTGAAATGGGTTTGTAATTCTCCGAAAGCCACATTGACATTACCCTGAGACTCCCAGACAAAGCCTTTTTTACCATAAATTGCAAACAACAACTGTAGCATGGCATCGCCAAAGGGTAAGCGTTGTAAACGAGTAATGCGCCATCCTTTTCCGGCTTCTGGTTTTCCCGCTTGCACGGATAGGAAGCCAAATAAATCGAGAAGGGCGATGTTGTGAATTCCTGGAAGATAGGAGAATTCATTTTGGTCAGTATATTTGGCAATCTTTAAACCTTTGTCGGGAATTCTTGCCCAAAAACGAAAGCATTTCATTAGGTTCCCTATGGGGTCGTATCGTTCTCCTAAGATTTCTTCATTCCCCAAAATCATCCAAGCTTCTAGGAGAGTAAAATAGCGTTCGGTGGGGTTGAGTTTTGTCCAGGATTGCAGTACAGATTCGTCTAAAACCAGGGTTTGTTTTTTCCCAAGCTGTTTGACTTGAGATAGCCCACAGGCGCGTAATAACAAATAGAGTCCGTTGATGTAGGGGTAGGACTTTTGTTGAGGGCGTTTGAGATTGGTTTCGATGGGATGACTCAGACGGGAGTTGAGGGAGGGTAGGGATTTGAGGGGAAAGAGGTTGTGAGTCCCACTAACTTCAGTGCCGTTGGGATGCAGGAAGTCTAGCAGGGTTTGAAAGTCACGCAGAATGGTGCCAGGGCTATTTTCATCAATGGGAAGTTGCTGAAGTAGCTGTTGGAATTCCTCGGTTAGGGGAGGGATGGACGGGGCGAGAACCTGGGAGTAAAGCTGTGAGAAGAGGTCTTGCATAGCCCTGATTCAATGCGTGATGTTAACAGTTTATAGTCGGCATCAGTGGGTGTGGAGCGATCGCCTCCAAACTTTCTGGACGCACCTAAGCTGCATGGATCAGAGTGCTTTTGTGTCATCCTGTTAATCCAACTCAAGCTCTTGGAGTTGTTGCTGCTGTGTATGAGTGAGAGTATTGACCAGCTCCTGATTCCAGTCTTTTGCTTTTGGTCTGACCCTGGTGGTCTGTGGTAGAAGCTGCTTGATAGCCCGTGCTATCTCATTGCCGCTTTTGTCATTGTCATAAGCAGCGACAACTGTGGGCATATTCAAGAGGAAGTCCAGAGGTAAACTCCGGGCGCTATCAGCGGCTAGATAAAGTGTTCTTCTCTTGTGAGGCTGGTCTAGAACGGCTTTAGATAAGGCATCAATTGGAGATTTGGTTAGCACGGCTTTCTCAATTGAATCAGTCTCACTCCCACCGCTCCTGATATAGAACCAACCAGCACAACGTTTGCTGCCAGGGGCTAAACCGATGAATGTGTTATCAAAGCCTACCGTTCCTCGCAGGAAAGCTCCCGTCACCTCCCCTTCAAGACTCCGCTGTAGGAACACCGCATTTTGATACGAGTCAGCGTACACTAAACCCTGCTGGTGGAGAGCCTTAACCCAGTCAGAGGGCAGCTTTCGCTCATGGGTCAGGTAGTGCTGAACTTGCAACCACTGGCTCTGTGAAGGAGAGGGCGGTACAAACTTGGGGGCTGGTTCCTCTTTGGCAATCCGAGTTGCTTGTTCACGGGCATGATGGGTGACAGCTTGAAGCATTCCCAATTCCCCAAAGCGTGAGCTTAACCATACTACAGCTTGTTTAAACTCGCACTCCAAGACGTGCATCACTAGGTCAATTGCACCACCACCGCCCTGCTGTTCACCGGCGAAGTCATAAAACTGGGAGCCAGTGATATTAATGATGTGACCCTGACCCTTCCATCTCCCTCTATCTTTGGAGTCAGGGTCAAGTCCCAGGTTGTACGCAACATCCTCTAGAGACAAGTCTCGTAGCTGGTTAGCCTGTTGCTTCCATTCTGAAACGTCTTCTTCTAATTCCTTGACACGTCGCTCTAGCTTTTGCCGTTTGAGTTGGGATGCTAAAGCTTTCTGCTCCATGTCCGATTTTTGCTGAAGTGCCCGTTGGCGGTCTGAGAGCTGGTGGTTGATGATGTCGAGGGTTGGTTGCAGTGTTTCTTTCACCCGTTCCCGGTAATCACTAGCTGACTCCTGGGAGTGCGGCTTTGGCAAGTGTTGTTCCAGGTCTAAATTGAGAGAGTCTCGGTTAACATCAGCGTAATATTCTTTGACCTTGGTATGCTGGGCAATGCTTCCTTTGATGCCCCGCTCTATCCCCAGATGTTGCACCGCAGAAGCGAAACTGTCTTGAAGCGATGATAGTTTATATCGGCTACCACCATACAGCGCCCGATAGTTAAGTTTTCCTCGTTCGTCCAAAGGCACAATGTAGGCGTGGATGTGAGGGGTAACCTCATCGAGGTGCAACTGGGCGCGGACAACCCGATCTTTGTGCTGCTCCAATAGCCATTTAGTGGATGCAGCGGTAAAGTCATTTAGCCGATCAGGGTCGTATGAACCCGCTGTTGAGGGTTCATCGGGGCGGAAGTATTCAGGACTGGCTCCTAGCAGCATTTCTACTCCCAGAACCGCATTCTTGCGAATCTTCTGGTTGCCAATCTTCTGCTTGAACATTGTCTCCAAGTCTGGGTCGTCAGGTGAGCCAATCAGCCGGATATTTTCTATTGATGGGTCTGCATTGGGAGTTTCTCGCTCCCTTATCGTGTGAGAAGCGCTGCCACCAAGTTGTCCCCAGCTCTTGATTTTCTCAATTCGGCAAATTGCTAATGCCATTCCGGTTGTATAGTCACAATAATAAGAACAGATTTATAGCTTTATCGACGCATTTATACTAGGAATAATTAACCGAATTTGATAGACTGTATAGTCTTTTTAAATCTCTTCGATTTCAGGGAGGATAAGAAGGTTTATCAAGGAGAAATTCAGGCGTAAAGCGCCCTCCTAGTTGGGTACGAACGTAGCATTTTTTAGCCTCAGCGACCCGTCAGGGGAAAAAATGCGGAGTGAGTCCTCATTGTACCAATACCTGCCCGAAACCCATTTGTAGTAGCGGCTCCTAAGAGGCATCAGCGCGGCTTTATTCCGACCGAAGGCAGGACGATGTCGGCATTCTATAATGCTCTAACCTCAGGAATTGTGTTGAGTTTGTGTTAAGTTTCATCACTTCGATAATACAAGTTTTTCGGCTAAAACTGAAAACAATTTTGGAAGTCGCATGAACTCAACACAGTTTCACCATAAACTCAACAGCAGCTCAGCATACCATCCGCACAAACTCAACATCCAATGACCGCCAAGACAACATAAAATCAACATAAAAAATCAGACTAAAGACACATAAAACTCCAGCTAAAAAAGCTTTAATTTAAAAAAATGTAGTTAATGAGCGTAGCAGATGGCAGACATAATTATCAGTCTTGATCCAGGCGCGTCTTTAAGCAAAGTTATTTACATGGCTTCTGGCAACGACACTCATGAGTTACTGGTAATGCAGCCAGAAACAATTGTCGTACCCACTAGCTCAATAGAGAATTATCAAGCCTCCCGGCTTGGCATCCCAACTCCCGAAGCCGAAGCGTGGGGGGTGGTGGATGGCGAGTGTTTTGTGGTGGGTACTCTGGCGCGTGAGTTTCTAGCGGATGCAGGGATGCGCGAAGTTAAGTACGAGAAAGCAGTATATAAGGTACTAGCGGCGATTGGAGCGATTAAGCAAATTCACTCTCTGCCCGCTAAATTGTCGGTCTCGCTTTCTGTGCTACTCCCTTGGAATGAATATCCAGACCGCGATCGCTTCCGTATCTACCTTGTGGCAAAGCTAAAAGATTATACCTTTCGGGGTGAGCGGTTGAGAGTGAAACTATCTCATTTTGAGTGCTTCCCAGAGGGCAGTGGGTTGGCAATGAGTCGGGTTAAAACCAAAGGGAAGGAGTGGTTTAGGGAACGTACTATTGCCATTGTGATGTTTGGTCATCGCAACACATCAGCTCTAGTGTTCCTTGAGGGAAAGCTTAACATCTTGCATACCACGACCACTGAGTTAGGGTTTCATCAACTGGTAGATATGGTGGCTAGGCGTACCAGTGGGCAAGACCTCAATGCTCTAACTGAGGCAATTTTTCGTGCCGGTTCCTCTATTACACCCACTAACCCAGACCTAGTGCGGCTAGCCAGAAGTAAAGATGAGCAGAATAAATCCCAGGAAATCGAACAGATAGTGAGTGCGATCGCACAAGTGCGGACTGAATACTGGCGACGGTTGAGTGCTTGGCTGGATATTACCCTGTCAGGAGTAAATGTCAGTGAGGTTATTCTGGGCGGGGGTGGGGCGCATTACTTTAAGCGAGAGTTGCTTGAACACTTTGCTCGTACTCCTACCTACTGGGGGGATGAATTGATGCGTCAAGTACAATCGGGCTTTTTCTCTAGCGGGGATAACACAGCCTTGGCCTTTCGGTTACTGGATGTATTTGGCTATTTCTTGTATCTGAAAGCAACCTTACAGGAGACCCTATCAGCATGAGTGGAATGACTCGTAAACGCATTTCTTTTAGCTTTAAGCATGACCCTTACGCCGATAGCCCGGATGCCGCCGTGCTCACTTACTTGAAAAATAACCCAGTCCGCGAGTTGAAAACAACAGTTTTGGAAACGTTGCGGATGTGCTGGTTGGCGATGGCTTATCAAGAACAGGGTTCATTGAGTGACTTCGAGCTGCGGCAAATTGCTTTGAACTGTTGTGACGCTCTCGAAAAGCATATTAACTACATCCGTACCTCTTTTCGATTGGAAAGTCCATCAACCAATTTCTCCCAGGCACAAGTTATGGCTACTCCTGTATATGTGGCTCCCCCTAATGGAAATAGCGGTTCCCTTACGCCGCCGCCTGATTCATCAAAAAGCCAGGACGAAAAAAGTGATACTCAATGGAGTAGGGAGGCTACAGAACTTTTTAATTTATGAAAAGAAAAGGAGTTGACATCCTCACCGCCGTAGAACGACGGTGATTCCTAAACCTCACGATTTAGGTTTCTGCTTCTTTCCCCTTTGACTATGCGGCAGCTGAGCCTGTCGAAGCTCAGGGGAGTTTCGCAACTGCCCTTTGGACTTATGCCCATCAGGTCTTACGTTCGCTCCACAGACTATCACCGCAAGCCCTGCGGCGAGAATATTATTTGCGGCATTGATGTCTCGGTCGTGGCGTGTCCCACAGTCTGGACAATCCCACTCCCTGGCATCAAGCGGCAATGCATCGACAACGTGACCGCAATGTCCGCAGCGCTTAGAACTGGGGAACCATCGGTCGATCTTCACCAATGTCCGACCGTACCACTGACACTTGTATTCCAACTGACGAACCACGAGAGACCAACTTGCATCTGCAATAGACTGTGCCAACTTGTGGTTCTTCATCATGTTCTTCACCGCCAAATCCTCGACAGCAATTGTTTGGTTTTCACGTACCAGTCGAGTAGTCAACTTGTGAAGGAAATCTATTCTGGCATCGGCAATGGCTGCATGGATTCGAGCAACCTGATGTCTTGCCTTCTCTCGATTATTAGAGCCTTTAACTTTGCGAGACAATGCTTTTTGGGCTTGCCTCAATTTGTAACGAAGGCGCTTAAAGTGCTTAGGGTTAGCAATCTTCTCTCCATCGCTAGTCGCAATCAAAGAGGTGATTCCCGCATCTATCCCTACCGCTTTATCAATTTGAGGCAAGAACTTGACCGTAGGGTCATTAACCAGCAAAGATACGAACCAACGTCCCGACGCATCCAGTCTTACTGTTACCGTGGACGGTTCGCAGCACGCGGGAAGAGTACGACTCCAGCGGATTGGCAGAGGTTCGGAACACTTTGCCAACCACAGTTGTCCATCCTTCCATCTAAAGGCAGCGCGAGTAAATTCAGCACTACCACCACTTCGCTTCTTTTTGAAGTTGGGGTACTTGGCACGACCTGCCCAAAAGTTGGTGAACGCTTTTTGCAGGTTCCTCAACCCTTGCTGCAATGGAACAGAACTGACTTCCGAAAGGAATTGCAAACACGATTGCTTTTTCCAGTCCGTCAGCATAGCGGATGTCTGCTTGTAGTCAATCCGCTCCTGTCTTTCATACCAACTTTCGCTACGAGTGTGCAGCGCCATGTTGTAAACCAACCGAACACAACCCAGCGTGCGGCGCAAGAGTTGTTCTTGTTCCGGCGTTGGGTAAAAACGGTATCGGTAGGCTTTTTCTGTCATACCTTACATTCTATCAAGATTTCTGTAAAGCCGTCCTAGAAGGACGGGGTTTTGAACCCAAAATTTTCGATAAACCAATGAGTACTCAACACGTTAAAGTTCCGGCACAAGACAATGGCTCTCCTTCAAATGGAACTCTCAACCCAAAAACGCCGACCAAAATTCATAAAATTGATGGAGAGAAAGGGGGTGTGGGCAAGTCTCTGTTTGCTAGGACACTAATGCACTATTGCTTGGAAAAAAAACTGGAGGTAACTCTGGTGGATGCAGACCTCACTAATCCAGATGTCGCTGAAGTTTACTCCGAACAGGCAAAAAAGATTACATTTTCTGAGAACGAAAGAAAGTTTTACGATGCTGACCAGATATTTGATTTAGCTTTTGAGAAGTCAGTACTCATCAACTTGCCTGCTCAAGTGTATCCCCTGGTGTGCGCCTGGATTGAGCGTAATAATTTGATTGAGCTGGGAAAGCAATGTGATATTCAGTTTGTGAAATGGTTTGTTTGTACTGGTGCGTATGATAGCGTCAAGCTATTTCTGGATTCGGTGGAGCATTTTCAGTCAAGTATCACTCACGTTCTGGTACAAAATATGGGATTGTGTGATGACTGGAGCCATGTGGATGAACGGACTGACTTAAAGGAGGCCGTAAAAAAATATGGTATCCAGAAAATTAAGTTTCCTAAACTGAGTTATCGGGAGCGAGACAAAATTCTTGAAGGTAAACTTACGTTTGGGGCAGCACGAGAGTCTGAAAGCCTGAAGATTTTAGGTAAGCAAAGGGTTGTCAATTTCTTAAAGGAAGCGTTTGCCGAAATTGAGAAAGTAAACCTTTTGCCGTGAGACTGATGTCTGAATCATGGTTAATAATGCTAATGGCTCTAAAGATTCCAGTTTACTAGACACAGCTTTGTCAGGTAAATCAGAGGAATTTAAGCGTAAGGTTTTGGATTTGGTAGTCAAGACGGGAACCCAGGCAGATGACCCAATGTTTCTGTTGTTACTATCTACAGGGCGGTTGGAGGTGCTACTGGAGGAAACACCCCTAGCCTTGGAGCAGTTGTTCAATGGATGGACAAAAAAGATTCACAATTCCTTTGACTTGGTAGATCAGGCGATTCTGGATCGGCAGAAGTTAGCGATCGCTACGGCTGCGGCTGACTTAATCCGAACGGCTGAACGGCAAGAAGCGCGGCGCTTTTTTGGTTCTTTAGTGCCAGCGGTAGGGGTATTGTTAGGTGTGCTGGGTCTGGGTTTTGTTATGGGAATGACGGTTCCGTCCTGGTTGCAAGGGGGCATAGAGCCAGGAGCGCCTGTGAAGTTAACCACAGACCAAGCTGAAGCTCTGCGGTGGATTCAAAGCAAAGAAGGCAAGCTGGCACGGAACATTGTGAAATGGAATGATGCGGACTTAAATACCTGCCTTGCTGACCACAGAAAATTGAATCTGACCTACCAGGGACGGCAAATTGAATACGGAATTTGTGCTTTATGGATTGTCCCCCCCAAAGAACGTAAATTTGGAAAATGAACCAGATTCGGTTAATCACTCCTACTTGTAATTTGGTGGTAAAAAGAGTTGATGTTCTTTTTATTAGAATTATTCAACCGAACTTGATTTAACTTAAGAGTTTTATTTTAAATTTGCTATTACTCGCGATAGATTTAGTTTTTTTTGATGACTAGTTAGGATGCAAGTGTGATTGTAAATTGACGAAAGTGTTGAACCCAAGGAGTTGGTTTATGTCGAGTCCTGTAGTTTCTTTAGCCGCTCAGTTATTTCCTGAAGTGGTAAGGGATGTCCTGAAGGATTATCCTTTTGTACAAGAGTCTGTTGATACATATAGAGAACAATCTTTCTTCGACGCTTCGTACCGTCCTCAAGAGGTTAATGTCTATTTTGACGATTGCTGGGTAGCTTCCTGGAACAGGAGAAGTTCAGTTGATGGGATTCCTAATCTCATCATGCCTTCCACCAGTCGCCCCGAAGTGGTGGAAATAGAGGTAGATGGTGAACCGGGACTGATTCTAGTGCTTGGTGTTGAGGTTTTGAATCGGATTGAAAAGATTCCAGGCCACGAATTATGGATGGTTGAGCGAGAACTTCAGGCGGCGTAAGCACAAAATGCGCAAGTTGTGAGAAGCGTAGATAGCACACATAATTTCAACGGAGTTAAACATGGCTGCTAACCGATCACTTTTACCAGTAGAACAAACTGTTGAGTTCATCAAAGAGTTGGCTCAGCGAATGGATGCAAAAGCTGGGGATAAGATTAACATCCAGATGGGCAAAAATTCGGTTTATGAGGGTCGAGTAGACCAAGAGCCTGATATGACCAAGTTAACAGAAGCTCGTGCCGGAGTGTTGCGGGCTGCTATTGATATGGATATCCCTCAAATTGGGTTAAAGGGTAATCCGTCTAATCTAAAGCAGGCAATTATCCTTGAAAAGAATGATGAGCAGGTGTTCCGGTTTGAGAAAGGTCAGGTAATGGAGAGTAAATTGCTCTCACCAGAGCCAGTGCCGATACAGAGTGAGACTCAAATAGAGGGTGTAGACTTGGTTGAGATTGAACCACGAGAGCCGTCACCTGTCACCGTGTTTGAGGCGTTCACCCCAATTGATGTGCTGCACAAGGAAATTAATGCCTCTGAGCTACCGCAGGATAGTAGTGTCCGAGCTAGCACTCAAGATTTTGTGCAGCACAAAGAGCAGCAGTCCAAACTTCAACAAGAAGAGAACTCCAAGAACTGGCAGTGGTTCCAGATGGCGCGTCTTGAAGAACGTTCTGGAACTTACTCCGGTTCGGTTTCCGTAGATGTGATTCAGGAGTTGGCAGTTAGCAAAGCGCCGGTGCCTGAGAATCTGCGCTCTGAACGTGATAACGCAGTAACACGAGCCGAGCAGTTTGTCATGCAGGTGGCTTCCAGGGCACTTGAGATGGAAGGGCGCGAAGTTGTTCCTGGTGTAAAGCAAGCTAAGGTGGGGGGTTACCAGATTATCAAGAATGAGACAACGGGTGATTTAGCTATCGATAAGCCGATTCAGACTTTCCTGCGTCAGGATACTGGCAAGGTGCAGCAGAGTTACCGTCCGGACGGGGTTTTGAAGGCGAAAGGAGACGATGTAACTCATAACTGCTTGCTGGTCAAAGATTTGGACAACTTTGATTACATCGAATGTCAGCAGCAAAGCCGTGATAATTTAGAGGGGCTGCACGATATGGTGCAGACTTACGGGAAGGAGGGCAACGTCCCGATTGAAAGCTGGCCTGGTGGCAAGAAGAATGATGCCTTGATTGAGAAGATGCCAGGTCGCACACTTGTTTCTGAAAAGGCGCAGATGCAGATTATTGAATCTGGGAAACATCTGCAAGTGCGCGACCTAGAGGGGAATTTAGTTTTGAAGGCTTATGGGGAGAAGGTGGAAAAGCCGATGACTCGTGAGCAGTCTCAAGACTTCAAGGGGCGCTACGAGGTTGTGCAGCAGGTGCGACAGCAGAAGTCGGCACAGACACAGGTTGACCGAAAACAAGGGCAGGAAGTGGAAATGGGTGGCTAGACCGAGGGGTTTAGCGAACGGGGAGTAAGGTAGAAGGCTAAACAACACCTAAGACGCATCAAAAGGGTTGATAACGCAGGGAAAAATACAGTCCATTATCTTGCAGCGAGTCCCCTTCGTCATTAACGTTGATTAATGGGATGCCATAGTCGAGGCGCAACGATAAATCGGGGGTAATTAACCAATTTAAACCCAGTCCTAAGCCAGCAATGGTGGCGGTTTTCGGGTTAGCGTCCCGATTATTCCAGACGGTGCCGATTTCAAAAAAAGGGGATAGTTGTAGTATTCTAGGGTTTGAGGTGAGGGGCAGGCGAACCTCCACTGTACCCACGATTCCATTATCACCAACCCGTTGATTGTGTGCATAGCCTCTGACCGTATCCATGCCGCCGATACTGAAGCGTTCTAGGGAGAGTAAGGAATCGGGGGTGAGTTGGGTATTAATTCGGGCTACCAGTAAGGCTCGTGGTGATAATTGCTCTACCCACTGAAATTGTCCGATCCAGCTAAAAAATCGCCCATCCGTGCCGATATCATTAATGGTAGCATCAAAGGCATCGATGCCAAAACTAAATTGCGATCGCGCGGCTATGACTCGTTTGGCGTTACGATTGACCCAATCTTGATAAAATCGAATCACGGTTACGTTAGATTTCCCCTTGTCGGGACCTTCTGAGAAGGAAAAGGGAATATCATCAAGGATATAGGTTTGGCTGCGACGCAAATCCAAGGCTAAGCCAATCCCCAATTCCCGTTCTGGGGTGCGGATTAGGGGTTGACGGAAATTGACGGAAAAAGTGCGGCTTTCGCTTCTAATATCTAAATCCTCAAAAGCCTCTTCGATAATGCGGCTGTCGGTATTGCCGTAGCGCAGGCTTAACGTGCCGTTCCGGGCATTGATGGGGATGGTATAGTTAAGGTCGTAGAGGTTAAGTCCGGCTGTAATTCCGTATTCTGCACTGAAGCGATCGCCAAATCCTAAGACGTTATCATAACTGGCGTTTACACTGTTTTGGACAGAACCCAGGCTGGGAGATTGGTTATTGGCTGTGGCGATAGCTGCGTGAAAGGCTGGCGCTTCTTTGAGTTGGACTCGTAAACTATTGCGTCCCGGCGTACTACCTGCTGTTAATTCGGCGTTTACTTGTTGTAATAGGGGATCGAGTTGCAACAGTTGTAGCGCTGTTTCCAGGCGTTTTTGGTTTAAGGGGGGAGTGGTGGCGAGTTGGAGGCGACGGCGGACATAGCTTTCTCGGAGGTGGTTTAAGCCACTGATTTCAATTTGTTCGAGTTCCCCTTCGACGACTTGGATTTGGATTTCACCTTGGCTAAGTTTTTGGTTGTTTAATAGAAAGGCACCAGAGGTGATGTAGCCGTTTTTCAGGTAGAGTTGAGTAATATCCGAGCGGAGGTTGAGTAAGTCCTCAAAGCTGGCTTCACGGTTTTGAAAAGGTGTGATTAAGGCAGCAATTTCTTGATGTAAAACAGTATTGCCGAGGACTTCTACGGTTTTAATGAAGATGCGATTGCTGGATGGGGAGGTAATATCCGGTGGTGCTTGGGGTTGAGGGGTTTGAAGTTCGGGTTGGGGGGGTGGTGTCGGTGGTTCTGAAGGAAGGGGTGAGGCGGGGGGTTGAGGAAGGATTTGTTCGATAGTTTCTGGAGTTTCTGGGGGAAGGGTGATGCCTGGTGGCGGTGGGGACTGGGCTAGGGTATTGAGGGTGAGGCAAGTATATGTGGCAAGACTGGAGATTGACATTGTTATCCATTTTAAATCTACCTTCATAGAGCCTCCAGCTTCTGTATTCTCGTTTCCTGGTTGAATCGGGGAATAAGTCTAACGGTGCGATCGCAGTGAGCTATATAATCTGTTGGCAAGGGATGAGAGAAGGATGTAGCAGATAAAATCACTTCAGCTTCGGGTTCACTATTCATCCGTTACATCCGCTATAAAAATTTGTTGCCACTACACTATTGAGTACATTTCAGGCTCATAATTAACTTCCCATTTGCTAGTCGATATATGCCCGTAGGTTCGATAATTGGAGTAACGATTTTCTACCTCCAGCGAGTGGTGTTATTGGGGTTTTCATCTGTATCAGATACAGTTATGAAGATTGGGGTAAAAAAGTTTCTTCCTTATCTCCCCCATCCCCTTCATCTGCTCTTGCAACCACGCTTCAAACAATTCATTCAGGAGGCGCTGACGCATCGATTCATCCAACCGCGCTGGAATTAACTTCTCTAATCGTACAATTACGTACCCTTCTGCCGATGGCTGGGGCGACCAAAGTTGACCCGATTGACTACTGCGAAGCAGTCCCGCTAAATTGGGGCTAAGGGTTCCTAATTCAACCGGGCCAATGATTCCACCAGATTTCGCCTCTGAACCTTCAGAGAACGTGCGAGCAACTTCAGCAAAGATTTGCTCTCCTCTAAATTATCAAGTCCGAGAAGGTTGAAGATAATTTCAGTGACCAACCAGATAGTTGTTGTTAAAAGTAGCTTCTTCCACTGAATATTCATGGCTTTTATCTCCTAAAATGCCGGATTTCTTGCCTCTCGTTGTTTCAGATTAGTTGAGGATTGTATTGGTAACTGACTTTGATTAACTGCCTAATTAATAGTTGGTTACGCTTTCTGGAAAAATTGGCTAGAATTAAGACCTAAGAATTAAACTGTTAATTCCTTAATTAACAAGATAAAGAATACAGAAGGTAGAGTCATTAACCTTTGATGTAAAGTTAATGGTAAAAATGGATAATAGGTCTGACAGGATTCGGCTAGTTAGATGGCTGAAAACGGCAATAGAGAATTCTATAAAATTAAATAGACTCAATTTTTGTAAGGATTCAGTTCATATCAAAATAGGCTCAAACAATTGCCCACTAAGCATTTGAGCCTAAAATTTTAGGAACAACGATTGTCAATAATTGGGGCTACATCCCCAATTATTGACAATAACCGCTTTCTTAGAGACGATGACACTCTCTGTGAACTCTATATGTAGCGTTATAGGCATCTGTAAAACGCTACATATAGACCTGAATCCTTCCGTAAATCTAGTCAATCCAGTCAAAGGACGTTTGCTAACATTAGCCCAAAGGGTAACAAAACAGCGGTTTTGATTGATATCGATCCCTTCAGAAGGCTCTCTCTAAGATGAAGTAATAGCTAATATTCTGGAGAAATAATTGATTGAATTATTACTAAAAAAGCGATTCAATATACTTGAATTATTCACTTAAATTGAGGAATATCAAGGTAGGGACTGAGATATCCATAGCTTAATCCTACCCACAGTAACAATTCAAGAGGAAAGTACAAATGAACCACGAAGAAAGAAAGTGCCACGGTCAATTTGAAATTACCGACCTGGTTACTGAAGCTGTTTCTAACGCGGCTGCACGACGGAACCAAGTTCTTGATTCAGAAGAGTTTTTATCATCGTTGTCTGATGAGCAAACGGGCGCTGTCACAGGTGGTGGGACTTTCAACCTAAAAGACATCATTCCTGTTCTGGGGTTTATAGGTCGTCCGATAAAGTCTTAAGGACATTATTCGGTGGAGACTCAATTAATGAAAGACATCACTGCCAACAGAACTACACTACTTTGCCCCAGCGCTAGACCAGAAGGCGCTGACAGTAAAGTGTTCGGGGTGGTCACTGGGACGGTGGAAGAACCCCGCGTAACTTATCTCAACGAGCGACAGCCTGTCACTGATGAACTCATGGCTCTGTGTGACCCAGTTACACCAACTGAAGTTTTTCGGATTGCAGCACCATGTGCAAGCAATGGTTGTCAGCATTTTGATGGCACAGATTGTCGTCTCGCAAAGCGAATTGTACAGCATCTGCCTGGGGTAGCAGAGGAACTGCCGCCGTGTCCAATACGCCAAGACTGCCGCTGGTGGCAGCAAGAAGGCAAGACTGCCTGTATGCGCTGTCCGCAAGTTGTCACGGATAACTACAACCCGTCTGAACAAATACGTCAAGTGGGAACACCTACTGTTGGTTAAACGATTGGCTTGCCACTCTCCTAACGTACCATCCCCCTTTCCCAGACAATTGAATCATAAAAACAGAATCGGTAGATATTAATTCTACCGATTTTATCTACCTTCTTTATTGATATTGATACCTTCGTTCGCTGTTAATAAAATTACACGGCACCTAATTTTTTTGGAGAAATAATTGATTTAAATATTGCAAAAAAAGAGATTCATCCAGTTTAATTACTTACTAATGAATAGCGTCACTAAAGCAGCAGGATGATTTTGACGAATCATTTAGGATTGCTATAGGGAGCCTCTAATAGTTGAGGAAATTAAGGCTCAATCTCAACTTTTATGCAAATTTATAAAATTATTGCCGTGAAACTCAAGTCAATTGCTGCCGTCTAATCCTTTGACTAGGATACATAGACAGCAGCAACTTGTTCATTAGGGATTAGGGCAGTATTCAGCGTCTAATTTACTTCAAAATTGAACGATGAACATATGCCAATAATACCTAGAAAAAGTAGAGGTTCTATTGTCAGGCTTACTGACCTCCTTTTGCTTTATATACAGTATAAACAATCAAACCTGAACTTGGAATAGTGGAAGTCCAGTGCCATCCCTCTTTCGTGAATCCACCTCCGGTAATTTGCAACTCATTATCACTTATATCTGAGAGAAAGCTCTCGGAATCGGAAAACAGTTCATAGCCAGTATTTGGCAGATCGGAAATCTTGATGTTAGCCATCGAAATTATCTCCTTTGGTTCAACTTTAACAATGAGTTGACTAGCTAATTCAACCCTTTCTTCTATTTTGACAAATCCAAATAAAAATTGTGAATATGCTGTTTGTTTTTTGAGACAAAATCAGTTTATTTATTTTTTGTTATTAAGGCATTAAATCCAGTCAATCCAGTCAGAGGACGTTTGCTAACATTAGCCCAAAGGATAACAAAACAGCGGTTTTGATTGATATCGATACCTTCGCAACGCTCTCCATTGTATGAGACAATATCTAATTTTTTTGGAGAAATAATTTATTTAATTATTGCTAAGGAAGAAAGTAAATCATCTTGAATTACTCGATTATGTTGAGGATACTAAAGTAGGGACTGAGCTATCCAGAGCTTAATTTTACCTACAGTCACAATTATCGATACCTTCATGACTTATGACATTTTTGTTAAATTCTCATAACGTTTTCGATTATTTAGTTGAGCATGGTTTCTGCATTCATTCAGAGCAAGCTCTCAGCAAGGTTGAGCCGATAGCTGCCAAAAACTTTAATTTGCTGCTGAGTTTATCAGACGGTCGGAAACTGCTGGTTAAGCAAGAACGACACAATCAAGAGGGTAAGGCAGTCGGCGAGTTTTTGAGCGAATGGAGAATCCAAGAGTTTTTACAGCAATTTTCAGAACTGGGTCACATTCAATCCTGGATGCCAGTGGTGCTACATTTTGACGCTGAGCATTCCATTATTATTTTTAGCTACCTGGATGAGTATCGGGATTTAGCGGATTTTTACGGTAAGGAGAATGTTTTTCCGACTAAAGTTGCAGATGCGATCGCTACCATCCTCGCCACCGTCCATCGCGATACATTCAACCGCCAAGACTATCGAAATTTCTTCTCTCCAAAACCTGAACATCTAACCACTGACTATGTGCCTAAATTGATTCGGGGTTTGGAACGGATTGGGCCGGAAATTTTTGGTGAAGTGTCCGCAGATGGGCTAAAATTTTTTGCGCTCTATCAACGGTACGATAGCTTAGGGCAGGCAATCAGAGAACTTGCCGATACTTTCAAACCCTGTTGCCTGACGCACAATGACCTGAAGTTGAATAATATCCTCCTGCACAAAGGCTGGGAGCAAGGGGGTGGCAGCATTGTACGGCTGATTGATTGGGAACGCTCCACATGGGGAGATCCTGCGTTTGATTTGGGAACACTCATTGCTAGCTACCTGCTAATCTGGCTGAGTAGCTTGGTTATCAGCAATGCACTCACTATCGAAGAATCTTTGCGCCTAGCTGCGATACCTCTCGAACAGATTCAGCCTTCCATTGCTGCTGTGACTAGCACTTATTTCGATACCTTCCCGGAAATCTTAGAACATCGCCCTGATTTCTTGCGGCGAGTGGTGCAGTTTGCTGGTTTTGCCTTGATTCAACAGATTCAGGCGATGATTCAGTATCAAAAATCTTTTGGCAATACGGGAATTGCCATGCTTCAGGTAGCCAAAACGTTGTTGTGTCGTCCGGAACAATCCATGCCGACGATTTTTGGTGCTGCTGCTGTCCAATTGACTCAGCTTAGTAGTGTTGTTGTTTAAGATACCTAGTTACAACCAAACGATTATGCAATTACTCAATTCTCTTGAAACTCAGCTACCAACTGAGACAACTGTGCGATTACTGGATGTTCTGGACGATATTGTTAATAAGGTTGAGATTCAGTCTAATTTCTCCATCCGTCATCCAGGCTACAAACCGTGGGAATTGCCTGCTGAGGTGGTTGCCCGTTTTCAGAAAATGCCTGAACAGATACAGCAGAAGTATCTGAGTCTGCAACTGTGTAATTTTCTCTACGGTATTTATTACAACGGTTCGATGCGAACTGCCCTCGCACTAAATGGAGAGGGAAATAATTTGCCCTTGGATTTGGAGAATAATACTGTCTTGGGGGTAGATGTTGGATTTTACGAACGATTGCACCAAAGCAATAAGGGAGAGGGATATTTTGACCCTGGTTGGTATGTGGTGAGGCAAGAGAGTGATGGCAGTCTTGCTGTAACTAAGGACGGTTTGACTTTACACATTCAGCGATCGCAACATCTCCAACCCGTTGAAGAGCATACTGCTGTAGGTAACTGGGTGGCTATCCGAATGCCCCGCAATTTTGTCCAAAACGGATTTTACATGGCAGTTGGCAATGCGGGGTCACAGAGTCATAGTCATCCAGGCTACTCTCCAAAAATTGTGCGCGTCTACTTCAGCCTAACCCCTGAAGGTGCGATCGCACTCATGAGTAGCCTGACACGGCAGCTAAACGACATCCCGATTCCCTTTACTTTTAAGGCACTATACAACCCCGCTGACTACGGGCGCTGTGACTCAGGAGTTCTCTATTTTGAGAAGAGTAACTATGAAGCTGTTCGGCAGGTTCTTGAGAGTGTATATGCACAAACAAGAGCGCATTTTCACACAGATGTCCCCCTATTCACTAAGTTACTTGCACCAGGCGTTGGTCTAGCAGAGGAACCTGACCACAAATTTGCAGCCCAAGAAAGTTTTGGGATGAATCGCTGCCAAATTGTTGCCAATGGTTTACTGGAAGCTTGGCACAAAGGCGATGACTCGCCAGATAGTCGGATGAACGCTATCTTTCAGCAATTCTCCCTCTTGGGCATTGATTGGCAGCGTTCCTACCTCAACGCTAACTCTGAAGACATTTACACACCGTTGAACCTATGAAACTAACTGATCTCGCGCCGTCGGCAGTAGTCTCATCAAGCGAAATCAGCCCTGTCGCGAATAAATTCCCAGAGTCCGATTTGCCTTTTTACCGCAAACTAGGGCGGACTGATTTAACTGTCTGTTGTCTTGGATTAGGGGGCGGTAGCGGCATCTCCAGCGAGGATACCCTCTACGCTTTCGAGCAGGGGATTAACTACTTTTTCTATTCTAGTGATTTGCACCACTATATCTATAGTTCCATGTCTGATGCCCTGCGTAAATTATGTGGGCGTGGCTCGTCGGTGCGCGAGAAAGTGGTACTAGCAACTGTGACTTACATCAAGAGTCCTGAGATGGCACTCGCTGCTTTATTTGATCAGTTTGTGGAACTAGGGATTGACTACATTGATGTATTGTTTTGGGGCTGGATTGGTGCCAATGATGGATCGGTTTTAGACAATTGCTTGCAGCTTTCCCCCGATTTGAGAGGCTCCAATTCCGTTTATCAGCGCACCCTCGAAAGAATGCTTGGCACCTCAGAGCGACTCAAAAAAATGGGAGCGGTTCGTTATATTGGTGCTTCTTTCCACGATGTCAATCTAGCAAGGGAGTGGTCTAATAGTCCACTGTTGGATGTCGTGATGGTTCGGCACAATGTTGCTCATCGGTCTGCCCAGAGCCAACTGTTCAATCACTTAGATGTCTATGACCCGCAACGACCAGGCATTGTTACCTTTAAGTCTACTGGTTCTCATTCAGGAGCGCTCTGGGATGCTCCCCCCGGTCTGCCAGAGGGGTGTTGGCGGCCTTCAGCGCCGGATTTCTACCGCTACTCTTTAAGCCAAAACTGTGTGGATGTCTGCTTAATGGGTTTACAACAACGGTGGGAGATTGATGCAGCGATCGCAGCTATCCAAAAGGGCAAATTAACTGCTACAGAAATTGATTATCTCAATCTCTATGGCGATTTACATCTCAGGAAACTCCAAGTTGAAGATATCCCAGATGAAAAATTAATTTGCCATATCTAATCCTTAACCATTATCTATTAATTACTCCAGAAACATGCAAAAAAAATTGACATCTCAATTAGCACTACCAGAAATTTCACCAGCAACCGACGAGGAAGTCCTTGCTTATCTGCGGCGTTCTCGCCAAATTGCTAAAATAGCCGCTGCTACTGAACGAGAAGCACTGATTATGGGTGCTTGTGAACAGCTAGGAATTGTGATTTCTGATGAAGAGTTACAAGCAGCTGGGGACAACTTCCGTCAAGAACATAAGCTGCTAAGCGCTTCTGACACCCTGGCATGGTTGGCACAGCAGTGCATTACTGTAGAGGATTGGTCTTATGGGATTCGTGTATCGCTGTTAAGGAAGAAGTTGAAAGAGTATCTCTTCGGAGAAGCGATAGACAATCATTACACGAACAACCGTGATGACTATAAGCGCGTGGCTCTGTCCCAGATTCTAGTACATGACCTAAAAGAAGCTGCGAAAATTATCCAGCTACTCCGAGAGGAAAATGCTTCCTTCTGTGCTTTAGCCCTCCAATACTCGAAGGCTAAGGAGTCCAAGGAAAACGGAGGCTTTGTCGGAATTCGATTTTTTAAAGAATTGATGCTAGAAATTGCCCAAGCTATTACTGATTCCCAAGAAAAGGAGATTATTGGTCCCATTGAAACGACATTAGGCTACCACATCCTGAGAGTCGAGAAGTGGTTTCCTAGTGAACTGAATGAAGTTAGAGACCAACTGTTAGAGTCACTCTTCCAGGTTTGGCTAGACTCAGGAAGCCACTCTGACCCTCATGATAAACGTAAGTATTCAGGTCTGAAAAAGGAGCTTCAGAGATTTGTTACCAGTGAAAAATTGAACTCAAATTAATCAAAATAGAATTGGTTTAAAGCCATTTTTATTCAAGATAAATCTGCCTCTAAATCACCGCAGAGGCAGGTTTTTGTATTAGCAATTTTTAACCTAACTCATGACTAAAATTATCCCATATTTTCAACTTCTAAAATGTGAAAAAATCTAAGATTACATGGCGACAACAATAGCGAATTGAAATCGTGTAATTTTACATATAACAAGCATTTTTACCTTTAAAAGTTCCTCCACAGGTTGGAAATTAGGTTTAAAGAAGTGCAATAAATGCTAGTATTTTTTCTCAGGATTATTTTCAAAATATTGATATTTATTTTTAACTGAATTAATCTCTTAAATAGAGAGGAGGTTATTAGCCTCTCTTCCTTAAGTTAAATAATTCCAAATAGGAGTGAATTTGCAAATGTCTACAATCAAAATTTCAGATCTGAACCCCGTTGGTTCCGATCTGTTCTCTGACTCTGAAAGCTATATGATGGCTCTGTCTGAAGATGAACTCAGTCTTCAGGGTGGAGGTACTCCAGCAGTTGTTGTCACGTTCTGGCTTTGTGGAAAAGTGATTGCTGCTGTCGGTATTAGTATCGCTTACAGTATAGCCAAAGCTATAGACTAGTGCTTTAATGTGTGAGTCTACCAACCGCTTCACAGATAAAACCTAACTAAGCTAGTCTGGCTGTTGTAAATTTCCCAAATAAGTAGGTAGGCAGAATTAAACTTAGGGTGTGCATTGCTGATCAAAATGCCTGTAATCATTTTCCAGCGCTAATCTAAGCAATGCACACCCTACAAATTATTGTGATGTTTATTTACGCCTATCTACTTAGCAGATCTATTGCAGTCTGACTATACTAGTTATCTATTCCATTCTGCCGCTTATTTAGATAAGCGGCAGTTTTCTAACCAGAGAAATTCTAGATTAAAAATTAAGAAACTACGGTTAAGTTCAAATTTAACCTGATTGACTATTTGAACTAAACTGGATAATAGTTTCAACTGCGTCAGTTTGCTGCTTTAACCATTCATTAAACAAATTAGAAATGATTTGATAGCGCATCTTATCATCCAATCCCGGTTGAATAATTTCCTCAACCCAAATCAAATGTACCCCCTTACAAGTCACAATAGGCTTAAGCATCTGCGGTGGTTTAGCAACAAAAACAGCAGCAGAAATTTCCGGCTTCATCTCCTTACGTTGAACTATCCCTCGATATCCTCCTTTTCGTCGCAATTCCACATCCTGAATGTATTGTTGAGCAACATCATGAAAACTCATTTCCTCTTCAGTGATCGCATAGAATAGCTCCATCGCTAAATCTTCATCATCCAGCACCACCTCATAAATCACCGCACTGGTATAATCTAACTGATGCTCATAAAAGTGAGGTTCAATTTTATCTGCAAATGAATGAGCAGCTAACTTATCAGAGATGGCAGTGTAATAAACAATTTCTTCAAAATCATCTAAAGATAAACCGTGTTTATTTAACCACGTCCAGGTATCATCAGCGCTTAGAAGTTTATTCATTAATCGAAATTTATTTGCAGTTTCTTGAAGTTCCTCAGTCTCCACTTTTATCCCCGCCTCACTAGCAGCAGTAGTAATAATCTTACGAGTAACAATCTGCTCGACTATCTCAGGAATTTTGCAGGATAGCTTCACCTGCTTCAAAATGTCTTCGTTGGTAATCGCAATTATTTGGGACATAATATTCCTCCTATTCAGCAAAAAAATAAATTATTAAACAAACGAATCTAATTAAGACTAAATTCCCCTAGCTACAGTTCCAAACCCCCCTTTTGCAACTTCTTAAACGGGTCAACAATGAAGTCAATGATGCGACGCTGCCGAACAATTACCTCTGCCGTTGCTGTCTGTCCAGCGCTTAAAGCAGTACAACCTTTTGAGGTTTTGATACAGGTCTGTTTCAGCTCAATTTCCAGGTCAAAAGTAGCGATCGCACCCTGGTTAGTTTCCGTTACCTTAGAAGTGGGCGAAATCTGGCTCACTTTTCCTTCTACTACCCCGTAGTCTTGGAACGGATAAGCATCAAACTTCATCTTGACAGCCATCCCCTCACGGAGAGCGCCACTTTCAGAGGTAGCCATCTGTGCCCGGAGTATAAGGGAAGAACTCTTTGGTGCAATCTCAGCGATTAACGTAGTCGGTTGTACTACCGCCCCAGTCCGTTGGATAGGCAACTGAAAAATCGTGCCACTCACTGGGGCACGTAACACTCGTTGCCCTAACTGAAATTCCCAAGCTTGAATCTGACTTTTGCTCTCTTGACTTTCTGCTTTTAGGGTGGTAATTTGTGTTTGGAGTTCCTTGAGCTGTTCTTCACTCTTAAGCACAGCTATTTCCCCAGAATGAATCAGACTTTGATAGCTTTTTTGCTGCTCTTGTAGACGAAGTTTAGCTTGCTCGATATCGGACTGGGCTTGATGAATAATCTTCTGATAGCTGCTTTGTTGCTCTTCCTTCCTCAGCTTGGCTTGCTGGACATCAGATTGAGCTTGCTCCTGCAACCGTTGTCTTTCTTCAGCCAAATCTTCCTGTTCAACAACCTTGGTTTCTGCAACAACACCCTGCTCCCGAAGTTGGCGGTAGCGTTGGACTTCTTTTTGTGCCTTAGTCAAACGAATGTCTGCTAAATTTGAAGCCGTCTGGCTATACTCAAGGTTTTTTCGTGCCTGCTCTACTTGAGCAAGTTTTTCCTCTTTTTGTAAGTTGTAGTTATTCCTGAGAGACTCAAGGTTCTGCCGTGCCTGCTCCACTTGAGCCTGTTTTTCCAATTCTTGAGCCTTGTTCTGTTGCTGTTGGGCACGGACTCCGAGGAGCAATTGGTTTTTCATCAATTCCAACTGCGCTAGCCGATTTTGTTGCCCTTCGAGTTTCGTCTGAGCTTGTTGGAGTTCGCTCTTAATTTCCTCTGATTCGAGTTCCAGTAAAGGCTGTTTGTCGTTTACCAATTGACCTTCCTTGACTAAAACTTTAGCGACTGTCCCAGCGACTGGTGCATCGACTTTGAAAACTTTCCCCTGAGGCTCAAGTCGCCCTCTGGCACTACCTGTCTCATCAACTTTGGATAGCATTGCCCAAGGTAACACGATACCAGCAAATACCACTAAGAAATACAGCAACCCCCGCGTCCAAACTCGCGGTAAGGTATCAATCAGTTCCTTGGTTAAGGAAGACCAATCATCACTAAGAACTTCAGATGAGTTTGCCTGAGTTGGCAGTGTGGTTTTATCAGAGCGGTTAGAGGCTAGAAGCTGTTCAGACTGCTCTTTATCACTACGAGAGTGACCATTCTGGCTCCACGGTTCTTGTGTAGATAGGTTTGGCATAGGTTATTGATGGTTGCGAGCTTGTTCATTAGACTTTTTGCAAAAGACTTTTTGCAAAAATTCAGTTTCTTTTTATTAGAACCACAGATGCACACAGATAAACACAGATGATTTAGATGATTTTTGATTTATCTAGTGGCTTTTGCAAGAGGTCTATTGCTAATTGCTTTTCTTCCATTAGCCATTGGCTATTAGCATTTGATTCAACCTGTCATGGTAAGTTGTTGCTGGTTGAGGTAGAAGTAGTGGCCCCGTTTTGCCATTAATTCATCATGGGTTCCACTTTCTATCAAGATGCCTTTGTCTAGCACCAGAATTCTGTCAGCATTACGTACAGTTGAGAGGCGATGAGCAATCACCAGCGTTGTCCTGTCAGTGAGAATGGTGTTGAGGTTTGTTTGAATAATCCGTTCAGATTCAGCGTCAAGACTGCTGGTGGCTTCATCTAAAATCAACAATCGGGGATTTCCTAATAAAGCGCGGGCAATCGCAAGGCGCTGTCGTTGTCCACCAGACAGCATTCCTCCCCCTTCACCGATTTGCGTTTCGTAGCCCATCGGCAGTTCTTTAATAAACTGATGCGCTCCTGCCTGTTGGGCGGCTTCAATCACGTCTTCCAGGGTGGCTTCTGGATGACCTACAGTAATGTTCTCGCGAATCGTGCCGCCAAACAGAAATGTATCCTGGTCAACTACACCAATTTGCTGCCTAAGCGATCGCAGCGATAAACTGGTGACATCGTAGCCATCGATGAGAATTTTCCCTTCAGTGGGAGGATAGAGTCCCAAAACCAGCTTGGAAATTGTCGTCTTTCCAGAACCACTACGCCCAACAAGCGCTACCATGTGCCCTGGCTGCACTTCAAAACTGATATTTTCCAGCGTATTGACATCGCTTTCTGGGTGGTATCGAAAAGTGACTTGCTCGAAACGAATCTGTCCGCGAATTGGGGGTAAGTATTGACGAGACTGGTGTTGTAAATCTTCCTCTGGTTCAGCGTCAATCACATCATTAATTCGCTCAACGGCAATAATCACTTCCTGCAAATCATTCCACAAGACAATCAGCCGTTGGAAGGGACGAATGACATTGCCCAGCAACATATTAAAAGCGACTAATTGCCCAATCGTGAGTTCATTTTGAATCACCAGCCACGCTCCAAACCACAGTAAGGCTGTGGTTACTACCGTTTCAATCGTTAAGCTAAAAGTTTGGAGCGTATTGCCAATCACCTGCCCAGAAAAGGACTTTTTAACCGACTTGCCAAACAGTTCCTCCCAATGCCAGCGCACCGTCTGCTCAACCGCCATAGATTTGACTGTACGGATGCCAGTTAGGGATTGAATTAAGTACCCAGTTTCTTCGGTATAAGCACCGAAAATCTCACGCGAAACACGCTGTAAGAAGGGTGTAGCAATTAACGCCAGTAACACAAAAGGTGGTACAATCACTAACGTCAGCAGTGCCATCTTCCAGCTATACCAAAACATCAATCCTACATAAATGAATACTGTCAGTAAATCGAGAACAATTGACAGTGCTTCACCCGTGAGAAATCGCTGAATCTTACGATTTTCTTGGATGCGGGAAATGATGTCTCCCACGTAACGGGACTCGAAGAAGCTCAAGGGCAGCCGGAAGGTATGGCTAATAAAACCGATAATCAGCGCTAGATCGACTCGGTTAGCTGTGTGATCTAGAAGGTACTGCCGCAGTCCAGTTATGGCAACTCGGAACAAGCCAAAGATGAGTAACCCTAACCCTACGGCTGTTAAAGTGAGATTGCTGCGCTGTACTACCACACGATCCAACAGCAACTGAGTAAACAGTGGTGTTATCAGTCCAAAAATCTGGATCAGGAGTGAAGCAATCAACACCTCCAGCAAGACGAGTTGGTGGGGTTTCACCAATTCAAAGAATTGCCAGAAGGGGGTGCGACGCTCTTTAGCGTCCTTGAGCAGGGCTGTAGGCTGAAGTAACAATGTATAGCCAGTCCAACCCGCTTTAAATTGTGTATGAGTCAGGGTACGCTGACCGATAGCAGGGTCGGCAACGATAACGCGATCGCGTGTCACCTCGTAGACTACGATATAGTGCTTCCCTTCCCAATGGATAATCGCAGGTAGACTTTGTTCTGCAAGTTTGTTGAGGCTTGCTTTCACAGGTCGGGTTGTAAACCCAATGCTTTCTGCTGCTGCTGCTAGTCCTCGCAGCGACGCACCATTGCGGTCAACATTGGCAATGTCCCGCAGGCGATTGACACTGAAACGCTTACCCCAGTAGCGACCAACCATCACCAGGCAGGCGGCACCGCAGTCAGATGCACTTTGCTGGGCAAAGAACGGATAGCGCCGGGTAACTCGCCGCCACCACTGACCCACTTTTACTGTAGGGTTGGGGAAGTAAGCCCTACTAATCTTTGACTGGGGTTTTCGCTCAACTGGGAGTTGAGGAAATACAACAGCCTCAGACTTACTGGCAGATGCTGTAACGGGTTGGTTGTCAGTAGATTGGGTAGGGTTTGCGCCCGTCAGCAGTGAATCTCGGAGTACTGCACAGGAGTGAAGATGCTCTCTTATGGAGGGATACTTGCGGATTAGCGATAGCAAAACATCACCGGGAATATAGCAAAGCCTCAAATTTAGTGAAGCTCTAGCAGCGTAAGGCTGGAATTGCTCCTCTGGAAACAGAGTTAGCTCACCGAATGACGCTCCTACTCCTAGTGAAGCGATTAAATTATCAGTAGTATCGAGCAGTCTGACTTTACCCGCCAGGATTATATAAATTCCCACCTTCGCATCTGCTGCCTGCCAGAACCGTTTGCCTGCCGTTGGCTCTAAAATTTCAATGTGTTTGAAGCAGTTTGAGAGTTCCGGCTCTGAAAGAGCTTGTCCCAAGGTTTGGGCGAGCTGTTGACCTAGCTGTTGCTTTGAAAAGGCTGATGAATTCTGAACCATGACTTGCACAGAAGCTTAACGGCAGAACTAGTTACTGGTCTTGATAAAATTGAGTGACCACGGGAGTTCGGACTCGGAAGACGATTGCAGGTCACCAATTGTGATGCGGGAACCTTTAGTGGTTTCCAAATCTGTTATTTCTGGTGCTGAATCGGATTTTGGTCGAGTGGAAAGCCCCATTTTTTTAAGCAAAAGGTTAACGTTGCGATCGCTAACCTCAATGCCCAGTTCTTTCGCCAAGTGCTTACTTAACCATTGCCCTGTCCAGCGCCCAAATGGATAACCATAATCGCGAGGACTATGGCTCACCAGTTCCTTCAACCGCTCTAAATACTGGTCATTCACTGCCTTAGGGCGACCAATCGGACAATCCTGCCATTGGTGTGCCATTCCAGCACGGGCTACGTGCATCCAATGCCGTGCCGTTGCTGGACAACACCCCAAGCTTTGACAAATTTCCGCTTGAGATTTCCCTTCATCTGCCAGCAACATAATTTCGATACGCTGGCGGTATGACTCAGGTAAATTATCTTGCAGACTTTTTTGCAGCAATTTGCGCTGAAACGGGGTTAAAAACTTACCATTAGGAGTGTCTGGGTTGTTGATGTCAGATTTTACTTGGTAGTGCGACATATTAAACTGATTGCTCTCAAGAAACACTTTCCGCAGCATCAAGCTGGCTAAATCGGCAACCTCATGTTAGGCAACTGTTTTCTCAGTCGGGTTTATGGCTCAATTAAGTTAATTTTCACTTTATAAATCCACTTAATCCTCAGCCTAATCCTACTACTGAACTTAAGTTTTATAACTGAGTCACGTTTCGTTCAATTAACAGGATAAAAAACAAGACTCGGCAATACATAGACTTCTTGTGCCAAGTTACTGGCACAGTCCAGTCAGATTCGTGGCGCAATTGCGTTAAATAATTTGCCGAAAACTGCAATAGCGACAACTGAATAATGTAATTGATTTGTCTAATCTTGGCATTCACATTGGTAGAAAAGCTTAATCCTTTACCTTAGCTATTTGTTTATTGTATTTATCAGAGACCGAAAAAAGCATAATCCCAAAAACTCAACCCTAATAAGTCAATCACCAGGTTTAAGGAACAACTAAAATGTCAAAATCCAAACTGATTCTTACAACTGTTGTAGCACTTCTTTCTTTTCCAAGTCATGTTTTTGCTGCGACTGACATTGATACCCAAGCGACTACCATTCCCGCTAGTGCCTGTCGTCCATCTAATGACTCAGAAGACGCAAAAGTTCGTCTTTCAAACGGAGCGTATGTTTTTAATGGTTCTGCTACTGGAAAGGTGACATTCTACTGTCCACTTCCGATTAATGGACTTTCCATCTCCCAACCTCAAGATCAAAATAGCATCGCCGGATACCGAGTTTATTATCGAGATTCAGACGGAGTCAGAAATTCTGCGAGTATTAAAACCCGCCTCATCTATCGAGATGCTCAAGGTTTGAAAGGGGTGGGAACTGAGTGGAATTCTAACAGCAATAACGTAACGGCTAACACAGCGCAGTACGTCAATCTCCCGCATAATTTCGGCTCTTTTCGGCTATATGCTTTCCTGGTAACCCTGTCTCGCTCCAACACCAATTTAGACCCAGCGTTTAGTGGAATAGATTTCATTCCACCTTCGATTCCTTAATACCAATCGCTCCCTAGTGGAGCGAAAAAAATAAACTGACTGGTTTCTAAAAACCTACTCTTAATAGGTTAATCAAATGGTTCACGAGTTAACGCTCTTTCTCAAATGCCTAATCCCCAAAACTCACCCCTAATAAATCAATCAAAAGGTTCACAAGGGAAGGCTATTGCTCAAATGCATAATCGGAAAAACTCGCCCCTAATAGGCCAATCAAAGGGAAAGAGGAAGTTACCCCGTCCTACACAACTAGCTTAATCAAGGATAGTCACATGATTGACAATTTTAGTTTGCCGCCCACAGTTATTAGAGTTTTAATCGTTGGAGATAAAAACTCACAGTTCACAATCGATTTTGGCGATGGCGATTTTGGTTTGTCAGAATTTATTAAAGCTCTTGAAATTAATTCTGTCAATCTCGGCTTGTATGTCGATTTCAAGATAACCAAAGTTCATCGAATTAAGGATGCTAAGGGAGCTGATGAAAATGAGGCTTTTGTATTTGACGATAACTTTAAACCTGAAGATTATGATGAAATATGGTTCTTTGGAATGTCGCGATTTATACATCCAGAAGATCCAAAATTTAAGGATTCATTATCTTTGCAGGATAAGGAATTGAGAATTATTTCTCAGTTTATGGATAATGGCGGAGGAGTTTTTGCCACAGGAGATCATCAAGATATAGGAAATGGGCTATGTGCCCGTATACCTCGCGTCAGAAGTATGCGTAAATGGTATTTCCCCAAAGAGGGGCTATATGGAGAACCTGTGGCTCCGCCAGTTGGAATCTCAGATTTTGATCAAGGTCAAGATTCTTCTAAAAGGCATGACACCTTGAGGAAAGGACACGATTCCGTCTATCAATTTGATGACCAATCAGATGATATTCCCCAGCAAATTATTCCCAAAATTTACCAAACTAAATATTGGAATAAAGAAGGTTTGTTCATAAAACACTATCCTCATCCTTTGCTTTCAAAGTCTCGCGGTGTAATCAACGTTCTTCCGGATCATATGCACGAGGGTGAATGCTATGTCCCAGACGATTTTACGAAAAGTTTTGACTTTGATGGATACACCACAACCGAGTATCCTATTTTGCCAAAGACTGGTAAACGACTAAAACCCGAAGTGATTGCCCAAGCGATAGTTATTGGAGGTCACATCACTGATAACCAAGAATATCCTATCGACAGTCCAGCAACAATAGCAAAAATTTTTGGTGTATTGGGAGCTTACGACGGACATAAAGTTAACGTGGGAAGAGTTGCTGTGGATGCAACTTGGCATCACTTCATTAACATCAATGTCATCGGCGAGACTCCTCATCACCAAGATGACATAAAGCGTCAAGGCTTTAAGGCTTCTGATAAAGGCAAAAAAATTTACAACGATATCAAAACCTACTGGCGAAATATTGGTGTTTGGCTGGCTCCTAAAAAAATCCAAAAATCAATACTTGCAACAGCCTTATGGGCAATACGTTGGAGTTATCCGCTAGTAGAGGAATTGTCGTCCAGAACTGTTCAAGAAGGCTTGAGTCGTGAGGGAATATTATACTTGGGTCGTGTAGCACGATATTCCTTGAATAATATTTCTTCGGAAGAGCAAGTAATTCAGTGGTTAATTCCTTACCTTACTGAAATAGAGGATATCGTCTCTCCTTGGTGGGGTAATTCAGAGTCAGCTCCTGATTTAGTTTTCGATGTAATTGTTAACTCGGTACTTGGAGGAATGATTTTATCAATTGCCAAAGAGTTTCCCGAACGCAGTCAAGAAAATAAACAGCGAGCAGAAAGAGAGTTGAGCCGAGTTTTAGAGTCGGGAGTTTATTTAGGACTTAAAGCTGCTCAAGAAACCTTACGAATCTCAGTCAGGCAAATAGAAAACATCAGCTCTCAGGTTGAAAAATTTGCAGAATTTACACAGGAAAACTCTCAGCAATAGCTATTGATTAGTTTAAGGAGTAAGCAAGTTCAATTTGTTTGCTCCTTGCCCAAACTGATTTATAGCTAAATATCCAGAAAGCTTGCAATCAAAATAAATTACTCTCAACTAAGAAGGCTAGAACCGATGACGAAAGTATCCCCTTTTAATTCCACTCCTAAAGATTTACCGCTCGATAGTGGAATCTGTAAATTAAACAAATTCGCGCTCTTTGAAGGGCCAGACATTACAGATGTCACGGACAAACCAGATCCAGGCTGTATCGAAGCCATTGATAAGCTCGAAGAGTACAATGAGAAACTCAAAAATGAGGGAAAGAAGCCCCTTAACACCCGCTTCTACTTCCTCAGCGAAATTGAAGATGTGATTGGTGGTTGCCAAAATCTTCCTTGCTTCCTCAAAGCAATAGCAAACACCAAATACAGCAACGCTACACTAATTATCGATAAGGTTTGCCAGCTCTCTGAACCACTGGTAATTCCCTCTCGGTTTACCCTTGCAGGCGTTGGCATCGACGGAGAAGGTAAACTCGAATTCGATAATCTTCCTGACGGTGTTTCTGCAATTCGTTTGGATAAAGCTGCTACCAATATCACTATCCGCGATCTCGCTATTGGGCGTGTCGGTGGTGGAGTCAATATCGGTATTGATGTCTCCCGTGCCGACAAAGTCTTTATCCGGGACGTGATTGTCACAGGCTTCTTTGCCGGAATCTATGGCAGTCGTCCTGGTTGGTTGGCTTTATCGGTATATGTTGACCGTAGCAGCATCTTTCAAAACGACTACAACATTGTGATGCACAGAAACGCTTTCCACTGGAGAATTCGCGACTGTATCCTGAATCAAGCAAAATGTTGGGGTCTGCTGATATTTGGCAAAGATAACGACCCAGTTCCACCACCTGAGAACAAGATGGTGTGGGGAAACGATTATTTGATATCCGGTTGTCGCTTTGAGGGAAGCGGAATTGGTGGTGCCTTGCTGGGTTCTCAGGCTGCAATGTTGATGAATAACCGCTTTGAGCAGAACGGCGGTGTTGGTGGTGTCGGCGTGAAGATTCTACCGTCAGCGACAGGAACTCGGATGGTATCTAACGTTATTAGCGGCAACAAGGTGCTTAACAAATCGAAGAAACTTGAAACGAAGCGGTGGGGAGACATTGAAACAGCGTGATTGCTAGCGTGGCGATCGCCAAAGAAGGCACTTAGCACACCATTTATTTACCACTGAATACAGGTGAGCTGCCTTTTGACTGCTCACCAAACAACTCCAACAAAACACAGTAAAGGAGAATTGAAAATGGTACAAATCATTGGCGACCCAGAAAACAATATCCTCGAAGGTACAATAGACAACGATACCATCCTAGGACTAGCTGGTAACGATACCCTCAACGGCAGTGAAGGAAACGATATCCTTCAAGGCAGTAGTTTAACAACAGCAGGGGAGATTGATATCCTGACAGGGGGAACCGGGTCAGATACCTTTGTTTTAGGTACTCCTGCTAGGGTGTTTTTTGACGATGGCAATGACACTAGCGATGGCACTGGTGACTATGCTCTAATTACAGACTTTAATCCCAATGTAGATGTGATTCAACTGGGTTGGTCTAAGGACAACTACATCCTAGGAGCAGTGCCAGAGGGACTGCCAGATGGAACGGCGATTTTCTTGGATAAGCCAGGAGACGAACCGGATGAGCTAATTGCTATTGTCCAAGGTGTAACGGGATTAGATCTCAATCAATCTTACTTTGGTGTCCCTCGTTTGTCTGCGGTGGAGTTGAGCGATATTGCCTTGGATACTGATAATCGAGGCTTTGCCATCAATGGTGAGGCAGCAGGCGATCGCTCTGGTAGTTCAGTTAGCAATGCCGGAGATGTCAACGGTGATGGAAAAGATGACTTAATTATTGGGGCGTCCGGTGCTGACCCCAACGGGAGTGGTTCTGGCAAGTCTTACGTGGTATTTGGTAAGGCTGATGGCACGACAGTTTCCTTGAGCGACGTGGCCTCTGGTACCGGTGGTTTTGCCATCAACGGCGAGGTAGCTGGGGATGGTTCCGGTACTTCAGTCAGCAGTGCTGGAGATGTCAATGGCGATGGACTCGATGACTTAATTGTAGGCGCTCCTAATGCCGACCCAAACGGAACTGGCTCCGGTAAGTCCTATGTTGTATTTGGCAAAGCAGACAACACAGCTGTGAACCTAAGTGATGTAGCCTCTGGTATCGGCGGATTTGCGATCGAGGGTGAGGCACAACTTAACCGCTCCGGTTTTTCAGTCAGCGATGCAGGAGATGTCAACGGTGATGGACTTGATGACTTAATTATTGGTACTTCCTCTGTTAAAAAGTCTTACGTCGTGTTTGGCAAGGCAGATGGTACGGCAGTTTCCTTAAATGATGTAGCAGCAGGCACTGGCGGTTTTGTGATTAGCGGCTCCGGTCGTTCAGTCAGAAGTTCAGTCAGCAGTGCAGGAGATGTCAATGGTGATGGTTTTGATGACCTAATTATTGGCGATGGCTTGTTCGAGCCTGATGGCAACAATTCTGGTCAGTCCTACGTAGTGTTTGGTAAGGCTGACGGCACGGCAGTTACCTTAAGTGATGTAGCAGCAGGTACAGGTGGCTTTGTCATCAATGGAGAACCAGTCGGTTTAGCTTCTCGTCCCATTGTTCTTAGTGATTTTTCTGTCAGCAGTGCTGGAGATGTTAATGGGGATGGCTTAGCTGACTTAATTGTTGGGTCTAGGTCGGCATATCCCAACGGAAGTAGTTCTGGCAAGTCCTACGTGGTTTTTGGTAAGGCGGATGGTACAGCCGTAGAGTTGAATGATGTAGCAGCAGGTACAGGTGGCTTTGCCATCAACGGCGAGGCATCGGGTGACTTATCCGGTATTTCAGTCAGCAGTGCCGGAGATATCAACGGCGATGGCAAAGATGACCTAATTATTGGTGCCGTTGGTGCCGACCCTAACGGGGAAAGTTCTGGCAAGTCCTACGTGGTGTTCGGGAAGACAGACGGCACATCTGTAGAACTGAGTGCAGTGGCAGCAGGCATTGGTGGCTTTGCCCTCAACGGCGAGGCAGCAGGTGACCAGTCTGGTCGTTCAATTAGTGGTGCAGGAGATGTCAATAACGATGGCTTCGATGACCTGATAGTTGGTGTTGCCTCTGCCGACCCCAACGGGGAGAGTTCTGGTAAGTCCTACGTGGTATTTGGCGGTGACTTCCTCGCCAGCGAACCTGTAGCTAATGAAAATAATCTGGGGTCAGTGTTACTCAGAAAGCCACTGGTTATTCCCGCCACCGAACTCTTGAAGTGGAACCCGGACAATGTGCTAACGGTGACTGAAGTGTCCAATGCAGTTGGCGGTACAGTATCCCTAGTCGATGGGGTCGTTACCTTTCAGGCAGCTCCGGGCTTTGTGGGAGTCGCCACCTTTGACTATACCGTGAATGACAGTATCGATGGCACGAACACTGGGACAGCTAGTGTGACGGTGAATTCATCGGTGAAATTGAGCGATGTAGCGTTGGATACTAATACCAGTGGCTTTGTGATCAATGGTGAAGCAGTAGGCGATTATTCCGGTTGGTCAGTCAGTGGTGCGGGGGATGTCAACGGTGATGGAAAAGCTGACTTAATTATTGGCATTGGTATCTTGTCCGATGCTAATAAGTCTTACGTCGTGTTTGGGAAGGGTGATGGTACGGCAGTTTCTTTGAGTGAGGTCACAGCAGGCATCGGCGGTTTTGCCATCAATGGGGAAGTCGCAGGTGACCTTTCCGGTTTTTCGGTCAGCGGTGCTGGGGATGTCAACGGCGACGGAAAAGCTGACCTGATTGTTGGTGCGCCTGGTGCCGACCTGAACGGGAGTAATTCTGGCAAATCCTATGTAGTCTTTGGCAAGGCTGACGGCACGGCGGTCGATTTGAGTGACGTGGCGAACGGTACAGGCGGCTTTGCTATTAACGGTGAGGCGGAAAATTCTGGTGCTGGTTTTTCTGTCAGTGGTGCAGGGGATGTCAACGGGGATGGATTTGATGACCTGATTATTGGCGGGTCTTACGTGGTATTTGGTAAGGCGGACAATAGTTCAGTCGAGCTGAGTGATGTAAGAGCAGGAACAGGCGGCTTTGCTATCAACAGTGAGGCGGAAGATGATGGTGCTGGTTTTTCAGTTAGCGGTGCTGGGGATGTCAACGGCGATGGTCTTGCTGACCTGATCGTTGGTGCTAGCGCTGCCGACCCCAATGGAGAATCCTCTGGCAAGTCTTACGTGGTGTTTGGTAAGGCGGATGGCACGGCAGTAGAGTTGAGTGACGTGGCGAACGGTATCGGTGGCTTTGTCCTCAACGGCGAGGCAGCAGATGATATAGCTGGTTACTCGGTCAGTGATGCCGGAGATGTCAACGGCGACGGATTGGCTGACCTGATTGTTGGCGCTCAGGGGGCTGACTTAAACGGGTACAACTCTGGCAAGTCCTACGTCGTGTTTGGTAAGGCTAATGGAGGTGCTGTAAACCTGAGCGATGTGGCAGCCGGTAACGGTGGTTTTGTCATCAACGGGGAGGGACAATCGAGTATTTCTGGCGGTTCAGTGAGCAGTGCGGGGGACGTTAACGGCGACGGACTCGATGACTTGATTATTGGCACTGACCCAATTAATGCGATAGGTATGATTGCTGCAATTTCTCTTCCTGGACAAGTTCCTACTCTCAGATCCTACGTCGTGTTCGGCAAGACAGACGGCACAGCCGTGGAGTTGAGTGATGTGGCGGCAGGTGTTGGGGGTTTTGCTCTGGAAAAAGATTATCTCTCCAGCTATTCCGTTAGTGATGCTGGGGATGTCAACGGTGATGGATTTGATGATGTGTTGGTTGGGACTCCCTTTACTGACTCAAACAGGAACATCCTAGACAGCTCGGGACAATCCTACGTGGTGTATGGGGGTGATTTCACAGGTGCTGTTACCCAGCAAGGAGGCACAGGCGATGACTTGCTCACTGGCACGGCGGCGGTAGATGTTATTGTAGCAGGTCAGGGCAATGACACCCTAATTGGCAACGGCGGCAGTGATATCCTCTACGCGGGTGCTGGAGATGACGTAATTGCAATTAGTGACCTTAACTTCAACCGCATCAAAGGCGGCAGCGGTATCGACACCCTGCGCGTCGAGGGGAGTGGGATGTTTTTCGACCTGAGGGCGATCGCAAATAATCAAATTACAGGCATTGAGCAGATTGACCTGAATCACTCTAGCAGCAATGCTCTTGCCTTTAACAAGCTGGATGTATTAGCTATTTCAGACACACAAGAGCTAGTTATCCTTGGCAATACTGGCGATCTTGTCGTTTCTATCGGTCAAGGATGGACGGCTAGCGGTACACAAACCTTGGATGACAATTTGTTTAACCAATACGCCCTAGGTGGGGTTAGTGTATTGGTCGATTCAGATATCAGTCAGTTTATTTCCTAATCGGCACGATCACTATCGCTTTCTTCGTGCGATCGCTCTTTTAGTTTACAAAAGACTGAGGGCGATTTATCAGAGGTTCTACCTCCAATAAATCGCGCTACAACCCAGCTTGAAAAATCTGTTCAGCGGTCAAGTTCA
>CBDTXL010000001.1:0-111711 GCA_965364435.1 uncultured bacterium | reverse complement strand
CGGTTGACTAAGACCTTACTTCATCCCAGCAAAAGATGTCAAATGGGTTCTATAACGATTGAGATGAGCCGCCGCAGATCACCTTAGCAACCCTGCCAAGATCTCCTAACCGTCCGCTTCATCAACTTGTTAGCCCTCTCGCTGCCTAGCTCTATTGCTCGGTCTACAACTCTGATGCTGAAAGTCTCCCTTCAACTGGCTCATACTCATCTTCCAGCAACCAAGTTTGAGCTTCATCATAAGTCGCGCTGCTGAAGACAACCTTATAATTCTTAGCCGGATCGTACACACGACAGCTTCCGGCTAGGTCACCTAACAACAGCAATATATATGGAGGAGACAGCATTGGATCAATCCAGACTTCAACAAAATCCCATTCACTCCTGGCTGGGTCGAGTGCGGGGGATGACGTGGTATCGATTTCGTGGTATCGATTTTCTGCATCAATTTTCACCTCTCCATAAAATAGCGGAGTGCTGGAGCCATCTTCAGGATTGATTCGGTAACCGATTGCTTCAGCAAAATACAAGCCATAACGCTCGTATCCTCGAATCATCCCTGTAAATTCTCCTCTTTCAATGATTGCTTGAGCGACTTCCTCCATTGTGACTGCATTATTGAAAACGTGGGCAGATCTACCTCGTCTCAGTAATCGCTCTACCTGTGGTGTTTCAGGTAGATGCTTTGCAATGTGTCTGGGATCAAGGTCGCGATCGCCCTCCAATTTATTTTCAAGTCCTAGTATTCGAGGAATGCGGTTGATCCGCTAATTCTTTGGTTTGTTTAGCAACGCTTGGATGATACGACGGGAAACCCGAAAGTTTGTTTTTTGCAATTGGGCAATCGCTTCAGCAAGGTTGATCAAACCTTGATCTGCGGCATCATCTAAAATTCCCAAGGTGCCGATTATGGCAATCCCTCGCTCCTCTGCAATCCGTCGTCCCAAGCGTTCATCGATAATCAGCAGGTCGGCAGGTAAAGTTTGAGCCAGGGTAATTGCTGCCTGTTCTCCAGGCTCAAGGCTGCTGAGAGTTGTATCGATGATGGGAACGGTTTGAACAGTTAGCCAGGAAGGTGCATTAGCAATCCATTGCTGAAGAACGAGTGGTGCATCTGGAGCAAGCATTTCATCCCGAACCACGTCAGGAATGATGATTTGCTGGAATAACTGGGTAGTAGATCAACTTGATTAATGAGCAGTAGATAATTGATTGGTGAGGTATCGGCAACGACGATCATGAAGCGCTATTAGTAGGCTTTGCCCGTAGCTGTTGGAGGGTAGTGCGATCGCGCTCCAAATCAGCCTCATCGTAATGCAAATCAGCATGGTGCTGTTTCAAGAAAGCATCAACTGCCCAGCGGGAGGGTAGCCCCAGAATCCGACCCACTTCAGCGTGGGTAATTTTTTCAGTTTGGTAGGCTTGGATCACCAGAGCTTCCAGAACCTCACGGGCAAGGCGATCGCGATTAAAGTGCTGAATGAGTTCTTCGGGGAGATCGATTGTGATTTGCATAACCTAGGCTCCATGATGAAATTATGAAGCTGCCTTGCCTCATATTCTAGCTGCGATAATTAGGTGGTTGAAGCAATAAAATTCTGGAGCGGCTGATGGTGGAACCTGTAACAACCCTGACAGCAACGGCGATCGCCACGATGATTGCGACAAATTGAACCCTCCTCAGTCCCCCCTTAGCAAGGAGGGAAGTTCAGGGGGGTCAAGTTGGCAGACGCAGTACGATACAACACTGGCTCTGCATAGGGAAACACCTAGCACAAAACTATCCCCGCTGTTTACCTCAACAGGAAGTAGTACTTCTTCTGAGCTGGATTTGACCACAGTTATGAAGGCTTCACAAATCCTATCCGAGGAAATTGTGCTAGATAAATTACTGGCGAAATTGATGCGGATGATTATTGAGAATGCCGGAGCGCAAAAGGGCTTTTTGATTCTGGAAACTAAGACCGTGTCCAAGTTAAGGGCAAATCAAAAACAGTATCAATTTTTGAAGTTTTCGATGCCGATCCCCCTGAAACTTATGAGGGCAAGGTAGCGACGATAACGATGTTTGAAGAAGCTCTGTTACTCTACCATTTGCGAAAGAAGTTCAACAATAAAAATGAACTACTCAAACCTACTAAAGAAAAGGTTCAAATGCTATCCTGCTTGGTTCATGGTTCTTGATTCAACAAGCAGTGACCGACAATCTTTTTTTGGCAACCTAACTGCTCACTGCTCACTGTAATGTGTCTGGATCGATGCCTAACTCGCGCAACTTGGCGAGTAACGATTCATTGCGCTGTCGCTCTGTTTCAACTTGAGCGATCGCGGCTTCGGCACGTTGGCGTTCTTCCTCAGCAAGCTGGCGTTCTGCAAGGGCTTGCTCTGAACTCCACAGCAGCATATTCCCTGCCTCATCCCACCAACGCAACCAGTTAATCGTTGACCCCAACCTCGTGCCGTACCAAATACCTAAAAACAGTTCGAGTTTTGGAATCCAGTAACGTCCTTCTTCTGTTGGTTCCTGCAAGACATACTGACTATCTTGGAGACGGCGTACTTCTAACCTCGGTTCGTAAGGATCGAAAATCGCATAGGTAGGAACTGAAAGAATCTGCTCGTAAAAATACAACTTGCCGTAGGGATAGGTAGGACGTAGCGAGTATTCTCCCGTGTCAGACTCCGACAAGAATTCCATAACCACTGCAACCGGATCGCCCTCTAAATTAGGAGTGTAGCTGCGGGGAATTACGCCTTCTGCAATGGGCAACACACGCGGCACGTAGAGCCAATCGGGAGCTTTGACAACAGTTTTTTGCTTAATAGTCGCAACTAAACCAAAATTTGAGGCAATCAGCATCTGGGGTTGGATGCGATCGCTAGCACCTAAGGCATCTGTGAGTGCTGCTGCTAGGGGGGGTTGTAGAATATTCTCCACAGGGTCATCGGGTAGGACAAAGTCTTCTGGAAGTTTTTCCCAGGTTACTAACGGTTCAGTGCGTTTGAGTGGGGTTTGGAGAACCATAACATTCTTTGGGTAAGACTTGAGTAGTGCTATCTGTTCATCTTATTGACACTGACCTGCGAAAGGACTAATGACTTGAAACTGTATATAAAATTTATCTATTGGTACACCTCGCCCTCCCTCCTACTTTTTTAGTTTCATGAGCCTCTGACAGCTCTTGCCAAAGTAGAAAAACGTGGTAAAAAAGAGCGGTCTGATTGTAATTAATACAGCTGTTAGCGCTTGATTTTCGTTTAAGTCCCGCTAACGTCTTTACTGGTGCCCTTGATGTTGCGTTCGTACCAATTCATTAAAGGTGTGGAACTAATTCCGTGCAAAACTACGGAGATGATGACTGTAATGTAGGTAATCCAAGCAATCTGTTCGCCAGTTTCTCCTGCCAACCCATGACCGAAGGCATAGGTCAGATAATACAGGGAGCCGACACCGCGAATGCCAAACCAGCCAAACAGCCAACGGGTTGGTGCTGGAATGCGACTACCCAACAGACTTAGCCAAACTCCCACGGGTCGAATCACAAACAGCAACAAGCCAGCGACCAACAGGGCTTGACTAGCATACTTGAGCATTGGGTCGAGCAGCAGCAGGGAACCCAAAATCAAAATCGTTCCCACCTCTAGCAGCTTTTCAACTCGCTCGGTGAATTCCAGTTGAGCAAGGCGCTTTTCTTGATTATGGTAATAACTCGCTTGAACTACAACTCCAGCAACAAAAACGGCGAGAAACCCATAGCCGTTGACCAATTCTGTTAACGAGTAGGTGAGCAAAATTGTACTGAGGGCAACAAAATCCTCCATCAAATCATCAACTTCTCGGAAGCGTTGGACTTGTTGGTCGATCCAGACGACGGCTTTGGCTACCACAATACCCATAACAATACCAGAGGCGATCGCCCAAAGCAGGTCAACCGCCACCCATTGTTTGAACCAGTTTTCCCAGTTGCTATCCTTGAGCCAGTAAATTCCGAGATATACAAACGGGAAAGCCAGGGCATCATTCAACCCCCCTTCAGAAGTCAGACCAAAGCGCAACTCATCCTTATCTTCAACATCGGCAAGCTGCACTTCTGAGGCTAAAACCGGGTCAGTTGGTGCCAGAATTGCTCCCAGTAAAATCGCAGCACCCCAGCCGAAACCGAGAAGCCAATGACAGGTAGCGGCAATCGCTAAAATCGAAATCGGCATCAAAAACCCAATCAGCCGTGCCGTAGTCTTCCAGGCCCAAAGTTTTAGTGGGCGATTCATCTTGAGACCGCAGCCAAATACCGAGACAATAACAACAAATTCTGTCAGCCGTTCCAGAAACTCAGCGTTGGGTCGCAATTGAATCAGCCGAACGCCGTAGGGTCCCAGGCAGATACCAACGACCAGATAAATGAGAGCATAAGAAAGGGGTAAACGCGAAATCCAACCCGATCCTAGGGTGACCCCAAGCAGGAGTAAGCCAATGACAAGCAGGTCAAGAATGTAGATATTCACAAAGGGCGATAGCGATAGCGTAGCGTTAGCAAGTCTTTGATCGTCAGCATGCCGCAGGGCTTATCGCCCTTGCGTGACCATGAGTATTCTGTGAGCTTATCGCCTTTGCTCCTGACTTCAAATCAGCTTATAGCTAGATTTTTTGAAGATGCCCTTTGGAGGATCGGTGCTGCCAGCCGCCAAGCAGCTGTTTGTGATGGCAAGACTTAATAATGTATTGCTATTAGTCGAAAACTGAGCGACCCGCTGTTAGCTTAGGACAGTTACAGTGGAGAAGTTCTATGTGGGTTGTTAATGTCGTTCTAATTTTTGCAGCGATCGCTTTTGTTAGTTGGTTTCTTTGGAATTATGGGGACGAGCTAAGTAAAGCACTGGGTGTACTATTCTCAGGAAGTCAATCCGTACTAGTGGCGATTGGCGTCATCCTCGTTGAAGCGGTGAAGGCAGCAATTCTTGCCGCCCTTGTCGGTGGAGTTTTTTATCTGATTTTTTACGTTGCTGGTGCCCCAAAGCCGACAACCCAGGCAGTGGCGTTTAGCATTGCTTGCTTAGCATATGCCGTGCTAATGATCAAGGTGTTGTGGGAAAACTTGAATAACTTGCGCTGGACTATTCGCCACGAAATTCGCAACCGCTATCGTAAGCGGTAGCCTCTGGAAACTTAGGGACTTCCAAATAAAAAAGTATCCAATCTAGGGGCGAGTCGCTGCTCAAATATAGTGGTGTAAACGATAACATCGCTCGAATCGCCCTGACTTACTGTTCTTTTTTCCTTTAATGTGCTATTGGGCGTCGAGATTCTATTTGTCTTCTTGGGTATCAGTTCTGTTGCCAGGAGAGGAATTGAATATGGCGTCTAACTGTTCGCGGGCGTCTTCAACTGTCATTGAGCGCATTACTAGCAACGGTTCGTTGATTGGATTACCCTTGTCATCCAACAGTTCCGGGTGCGGCACAGAATTATATCGAGAGCGAGAAGCCGTGACTGGCGACCGACCCCAATCGGCTTGCGACCTTCCTGCTGGTGAGTAACGACGATGGGAATCTATACTCAAGGTCAACAAGCTGCGAAGTAAATTCCCGATCGCCAGAAAGGCTATGACAGTAAAGGCAACAAGATAAAGTAGGTGTAACATCGCATCGTCCTCCAGACCTAATAGTTTGCCTGTAAATTTATTGTCTAGATATATGGCTCAGAAATAGCTTTTTATCAGTAGCCAGTTCAGCTTATCACTCGGCAGCTAGCTATTTCCTCAATCTAGAGACTCAAGGTTTGTCATCGCCTGAGAGTTCTTCCTCCGGTGCCGTGGACGCCAGAGAGCGCCACCGCATCCCAACTTGCCAGCACTCGTTCACTAACCGATGCCATGGGACAAGAGTAGCGGTTTCAATGCCCACTTGACCATTGGTCGCTTCAAAGAGCATGTGAGCTGTACTCACTTCCTGCTGGGCAAGCTTCACTCGCTCCAGTAAATGAGATTGTTGCTCCTTGCTCAAAAAGGTAATGTCTTCAGTTTCTAATAAAGAGCGCGATCGCGAAAACCAATATTGGAAATCTTCTAGTAGCGGTTGCAGTACCGTCTTCAGTAACTCTTGTTCGGATGGCTGGGACTGAGGCATGAATTTTAAACCGATTGTTTTTATAATCTTATATTAACTATAGTCACATTTCTTTACAATCTGTCACACCTGGGCCCAGACTTCAGCCAATCTTCATGAGAAAAATCACCTCTGTATTATCTATAGTGAGGAAAAGTAGTCACAATCTGGATCTCCAGGGAGTGAGTAGAGGGCTTTTGGCTAGCCCTTTAAGGGTGAAAATTTCTTAAGAATCTCCCGTTATCGCCGTAGCTTTAACGAGAGAGTGTCAAAGAGGCAGAGAAGAGCAATTCTTAAACTGCCAGAAAATCCACTCAATGCAACAACCGGCGATGTCCAACTCAGAATCTCCAGAGCAGCCTGACAAAATTAATCTGCCCCGCACCAGTGAATCCGAGTCCTTGAAAAAGATTCGTCACACAACATCCCATGTCATGGCGATGGCGGTGCAGAAGCTCTTTCCGGAGGCACAGGTGACTATCGGCCCCTGGATTGAGAATGGTTTTTACTATGACTTCGATAAACCAGAGCCGTTTACTGAGCAAGACCTGAAGGCCATCAAAAAAGAGATGGTCAAAATCATCAACCGCAAATTGCCGGTAATTCGGGAAGAGGTGAATCGCGAAGAGGCCCAACGGCGGATTAAGGAAATTAATGAGCCTTACAAACTGGAAATCTTAGAAGGGTTAGAAGATCCGATCACAATTTACCACTTAGGAGAGCATTGGTGGGACTTGTGTGCTGGGCCTCATGTGGAAAACACCAGTGACTTGAACCCAAAGGCAATTGAATTGGAAAGCGTCGCGGGTGCTTACTGGCGAGGAGACGCGACTAAGGCTCAGTTGCAGCGCATCTACGGCACGGCATGGGAAACTCCAGAACAGTTGACGGAATACAAGCGCCGCAAAGAAGAGGCACTCAAACGCGACCACCGCAAATTAGGCAAAGAACTAGGATTGTTTATCTTTGCTGACCCCGTGGGCCCAGGGTTACCCTTATGGACGCCCAAGGGAACCGTGTTGCGAAGTGTCCTCGAAGACTTCCTGAAACAAGAACAAATCAAACGCGGTTATTTGCCAGTCGTAACTCCTCACATCGGCAGAGTAGATTTATTCAAGATATCGGGGCACTGGCAGAAATACAAGCAGGATATGTTCCCGATGATGGCAGAGGATGAGGAGGCAGCGGCTCAAGAACAGGGCTTTGCCCTCAAGCCGATGAATTGCCCCTTCCATATCCAAATTTATAAGAGTGAGTTGCGCTCCTATCGGGATTTACCGATGCGCCTCGCTGAATTTGGTACTGTATACCGCTATGAGCAATCTGGGGAACTGGGTGGTTTAACGCGGGTGCGCGGCTTTACTGTAGATGACTCCCATCTGTTCGTCACACCAGAACAACTGGATGCTGAATTCCTCAGCGTGGTGGATTTGATTCTGTCTGTGTTCAACAGTTTGCAACTGAAGAACTTCAGGGCGCGACTCAGTTTCCGCGATCCCACTGATGATAAATACATGGGTTCTGATGAAGCGTGGGATAAGGCAGAAGGTGCAATTCGTCGTGCTGTGGAAACCCTGGGGATGGAACATTTTGAGGGGATTGGAGAAGCGGCGTTTTATGGACCTAAACTCGATTTCATCTTCCGGGATGCACTAGAACGGGAGTGGCAACTCGGTACAGTTCAGGTAGACTACAACCTACCGGAGCGCTTTGATTTGGAGTATGTTGCTGAGGATGGTACCCGGAAGCGTCCCGTGATGATTCACCGTGCGCCTTTTGGTTCACTGGAACGACTCATCGGCATCTTAATCGAAGAGTATGTCGGGGATTTCCCGTTCTGGTTAGCGCCAGTGCAAGTGCGTATCGTGCAAGTGAGTGAGGCGCAGTTACCCTATGCAAAAGAGGTAGTCCAGAAAATGCGATCGCTTGGAATTCGTGCAGAAGCGGATACCAGTGGTGAACGCTTGCCCAAACAGATTCGCAACGCTGAGAAAGAGAAAATCCCGGTGATGGCAGTGGTGGGTGAGAAGGAACTGGAGTCCAACAGCCTCAGTATTCGTGTTCGTGCAGCAGGAGGGCAGTCTAAAGATTTAGGAGCCATCCCTGTTGCCGAGGTGATTGAGAGGATGAAGGAGGCTATTGCTAACTACAGCAACTTCTAATTGATTTGAACCGCTTTCTAAACGCAGATAAACGCAGATGAATCTGATATTATCTGTACAAAACCCTTGGATTCATTAACCTTGGGTTCTTTTTTTTTGAGGCGAGATTTCTACGCCAACAGAACCTGTTGAGCCGTCAAAGTCAGTTCAGGGAAAGTTTGAGAGACAATATGCTGAGTGCCTGTAAACACTGTCTCCTCATACAGTCCTTCTACTAGTAATAGGACAGTTAGAAAACTTATACAGTCATCCAAACGTATAACTCTCTCTTTCTCTTACCTCCGCGTCCTGGAGTGACTCTGTGGTAGCCTGCGGCAAGCCGCTACGCGTCTACGTTAAATTCTACTAAGAGCAGCAACTCAGTATTAGTTTTAGAGGCGATTTCTAAATCATCCATAGGGTGTACTTCATTTACATTCAACGCGCTCTATAATTGATAGATAAACAGCGACAACGCTACTCGTTGCGAGGCAGCCAGTATGGATGCCAATGAAGTTTTAAGGCGATATGCAGCCGGGGTAAGAGATTTTAGGCTGGAAGACTTGAAAGGAATAAGCTTAATTAAAGCAAATTTGAGGGGGGTAGATCTGACGGGGGCAAATTTGAGCAACTCAGACTTGAGTGACTCAGATCTAAGCAATGCCAATCTCAATTGGGTCAGCCTGAGAGGAGCAAATCTAAGGGGTGCTAATCTGAAAGGGGCAAAAATGCCTGATGGGGGAATGCACAACGACTACTCAAATTCTGCCAATTACTTTGGTTAACAGCTGACAAGAATCCGTAGACCAATCGACAAGCGGATTCTTTTCCTTGCACCCACTTAGCCAAACAATAATCCTAGAGTTTTCGCTCTAGGATTTAGATTTATTAGCTAGAGTCTATTATTTTTCAGAGTTTGTCGGTGTGCCTTTTGATGGCTTTGTTGCTTTTCTACAGGTAAAGGTTTTGAACAATTCGTCAACTGCTTCAGCTTCTCGTCAAAAAACGGCTTTGCTCAAGCAGGAGTTAAAAATGGATAATGCTAACCACCCGCGTGCTGCTAGCAGATTGCGGATTGCCCAGATAGCGCCGTTGTGGGAAAGAGTACCACCTCCAGCCTATGGAGGAATTGAACTAATTGTCGGTCTGCTTTGTGATGAGTTAGTCCGACGTGGACATGAAGTAACGCTGTTTGCATCGGGTGATTCGCTCAGTCTGGCTCGATTAGAAGCAGTTTGCCCGCAGGCTTTGCGTCTAGACCCAAGTGTGAAGGAATGCGACATCTATCAAATGTTGCAACTGAGTCGCATCTACGAGCAAGCCCAGGAGTTTGACATCATTCATTCCCATATAGGCTGTGCTGCTCTGCCTTATACAAATTTGGTCAAAACACCAACGGTTCACACCCTCCACGGGATTTTTACGCCCGATAATGAGAAGCTGTTTGTGCATGCTCAGCGTCACCCCTATGTGAGCATCTCTGATGCACAACGGGAATCCAGACTCAACCTGAACTGCGTTGCTACGGTCTATAACGGCATTGACACCAGCATTTATGAGTTTCAGGCTCAGGCGGAAGCTCCCCCTTACCTGGCTTTTCTGGGTCGAATCTCTCCGGAAAAAGGCCCCCACTTGGCGATAGAAATTGCTCAGCGTTCTGGCTGGCACTTGAAGATGGCTGGTAAGGTAGATGCCGTCGATGTGGAATATTTTGAACGAGAAATCAAGCCACACATTGATGGGAAACAGATTGAATATTTGGGTGAAGCCAACCACGCTCAAAAGTGTGCATTAATGGGGGGTGCAGTTGCAACTTTATTCCCCATTACCTGGCGTGAACCGTTTGGGCTAGTAATGATTGAATCTATGGCAGTTGGTACACCAGTCATTGCCCTGGAGCTGGGTTCCACTCGTGAGGTTATTGTCCACGGTCAGACTGGCTTTCTATGTCACAACGTTGCCGAAGCTGTAACGGCTGTTGAGCAAGCGGCCCAATTAAATCGCGCCGCTTGTCGGGAGCATGTGCTGGCGAACTTCAGCGTGCAACGCATGACTGATGGTTATGAAGCGGTCTATCAAAAAATCCTCACGGAGCGCTTTGCGCCAAATGGTCACGTCCAGAGCTTGAGCCGGTCTGGCTGGGTCATACCAATTGTCGGCAAAGAGGCGTTTAATAATGGGAGATTTCAGTCCTAGTTGCTCTAAGCTGAGGGAATTGAGCAAGACTCACTGGTTAGACGTGTTTAGTATCTAACCAGTTAGATAGATCCAAGTTTTTACTCCATCTCCCCAGCTTCCAGGCAAGAGGCTTTTAAGGGTTATTCGCTATATAGCGTTCAAACTAACCTCTACTTTGTAATCCTTTAGCTTATCCTGCAATTTTTTTCCCTGCTCTTGAGAGACTTTTGAGGCAATAAGACGGGTATTTATTGCTCTAGCCGCTTCATGTGGATCAAGGTGCAGCTCTTGCTGTAAAAACTTGGAAATACTTGTTGTGTTAGCTCCTGATTGAAATTTTTTAAGGATGACCTGTACAAAAGTTGTGTAGTGTTTATGTACGGGATACTCTTCTATTTCCTGATGGTCGTCAATTAGGCTATTCATGGTATTATTATACCACGCTTTAAAAGTGTTTTAAGGAATAATTGAAATAATTAAAGTCCCTAAAAAAACTATTATTTAAGTATAACATATTCTTGCTTTTTGTTATTTTTTTAGAGAATAGATGAATTTATAATGAGCAATGCTATTTTTTGCAAAGTAGTTTATGCTTGTTAATAGATTCCACAAAACTAGGTTAAAAACTTGGCTAATATTGTTGATACTGCCGTTAATGCTGGTTCTTTCAGCACCCTAGTTGCTGCAATCAAGGCTGCCCAACTGGTAGATACTCTAAAAGGCGCTGGTCCATTCACTGTCTTTGCACCTACTGATGAAGCGTTCGCTAAGCTTCCAGAAGGCACAGTAGATGCATTGCTTAAGGACATTCCAAAGCTCAAGAAAATCCTGACGTATCATGTCGTTTCAGGCAAGGTGATGGCAGCTGATGTAGTTAAGCTGAAATCAGCTACCACGGTTGAAGGTTCAGATGTGAAAATTGACGCTTCCAATGGTGGCGTCAAGGTGAATGATGCTACAGTCGCCACACCGGATGTTGCTGCTGATAATGGTGTTATCCATATCATTGACACAGTGTTGCTTCCTGCGTAAGCAAACGCTCGGATAGCCAATACTGTTTGTGGGGCAGCAGCTACCTATAGTTGCTGCCCCACGACTGTCTAAACCTGTTTATTATTGACAAGCACCCCCAAAAGGATCGGCGTTTGATCTAAGGGCTGGTCTTGATTGTTCGGTAATCTGTTGGTTACAAAAATCTTTTTCAGTTGTGAACTTGAGCCAGAGTACTCAACGTGGCAACGGTGGATGAAACTGGAAGCCTAGACTATACCCTTCGGGTTAGTCTAGGTACTTCACATCTGTGCCAAACAATAAATGTCCCACGAGCAACAAAAACAATCTCTGCGTCTAACTTCCCTCGATGTATTTCGGGGGATTGCCATTAGTTGCATGATCCTAGTCAATATGGCAGGGGTAGCTGACCAAGTGTATCCCCCTTTGCTCCATGCCGACTGGAACGGCTGCACTCCGACGGATTTAGTTTTTCCCTTCTTTTTGTTCATTATCGGTGTAGCGATCGCGTTTTCCCTATCGAAATACACCGAGGGAAACCGGGGGGGTTGGTCGATTTATGGGCGCATTGTCCGTCGCAGCGCGATTCTGTTTGTCCTAGGGTTGCTACTCAACGGCTTTTGGAATTACGACTGGGGCACCATTCGTATCATGGGCGTGTTGCAGCGCATCAGTCTAGCTTACCTGCTTGCTGCGCTAGTCGTTCTCAAGTTGCCACGTAGGGGGCAGTGGGCGTGCGCGTTACTATTACTAATTGGCTACTGGGTAGCGATGTCGTTTGTACCAGTTCCAGGTTATGGAGTCGGTAACTTATCGCGGGAAGGTAATTTGGGGGCTTATATTGATCGCTTGATTATTGGCACAGCGCATCTGTATAAAGGCGATCATTTTAACTCGATGGGAGATCCGGAAGGGTTGTTCAGCACCCTCCCTGCTGTCGTGAGTGTCTTGCTGGGCTACTTCACAGGACAATGGCTACGCACCCAGCCTGTAAAGTCACGCACCAGCATGGATCTGGTAATAATCGGGCTAGGTAGTCTGGTTGTTGGAGAAGTGTGGGGATTTTGGTTTCCCCTCAACAAGAAGCTGTGGACGAGTTCCTACGTCGTCTTCACAACGGGTTGGGCGTTACTCTTACTAGCAGCCTGTTATGAATTGATAGAAGTGCGTCAGCGACGCCGTTGGGGGAAACCGTTTGAGATTATGGGGTTGAACGCCATCTTCGTCTTCGTCGCGTCAGTTTTGATGATTAAAATCCTGGTCAAAACGCATATCGGAACAGGTGAAAATGCTCCTACCACCTATACCTGGATTTACGAGAATCTTTTCATGCCTTGGGCGGGTGCAATGAACGGTTCTTTATTCTTCGCCTTAGTAACAGTATTGTTTTGGTGGGGGGTTCTCTACGGAATGTATCGGCAGCGTTGGTTTGTTAAAGTTTAAGCGATGCCGTGATGATAAATCCGGGATTATACCTCTTGCACGCAGTCTAGCCAAATCAACAGACAAATCCGATTGTATCTGTATTTATCTGTATTTATCTGTATTTATCTGTGTTCATCTGTGTTTATCTGTGGTTCCAAATCTTAAATTCGGATTGCGTGCAAGAGGTCTATTGTCAAAAACACCTCTGTCCCCTCCTTTGCTAGTGAACTGCAACTGAGTATAGGAGAGTTGTTTGGTTGGTTACTGGAATAGTTGTGTTAAGTGTAATCTCTTTGAATTTTGAATCGCTTAACAACTGCCCAGCATTGCCGATGCCCGTTGAATATTTTGGCGAACTGATTCAGCAGATACTTGGAGAGCAGCGCGTTCAGCATCAGTGAGGTTAAATTCCAACACACTTTCAACACCGCGACAGCCCACCCGCGTTGGGACGCCGATGAAAATATCATTTAAACCATATTCGCCCTGAAGGTAGGCAGCTGCCGGTACCTGCCGCAACTGGTTGTGTAAAATCGCTTCTATCATCAAGCAGGTGGAAGACGCCGGGGCAAAATAGGCTCCACCCGTCCGCATCAGCTCAACAATTTCTGCCCCACCGTTACGGGTTCTCTCGATCAATCGCTCGATTGTCGTAGCATCCATCAGTTCTGTAATGGGAATTCCACTGACGGTGGAATAGCGCGGTAAGGGTACCATTAAATCTCCATGACCTCCCAGTACCACAGCAGTGACATCGGCAACACAGACGCCCAATTCCATGGCAATGAAGGTTTGGAAGCGGGCAGAGTCCAGAATACCCGCCATGCCCATAACGCGGCGAGGCGGGAGATTCGTTGTCTGCCACGCTAGGTAAGTCACGACATCCAGGGGATTGGTAACGACAATCAACAGGGCGTCTGGGGAATGAGCGATCGCTTTTTGGGCAGCTTCCACCACAATCAACGCATTGATCTTGAGCAGATCGTCCCGACTCATGCCCGGTTTGCGAGGGCTTCCGGCAGTAATCACCACAACATCAGAACCAATGGTATCCGTGTAGTCATTCGTGCCGACAATTTGGCGAGTGTGATGTTCCATCCCCCGTGCCTGCATCAAATCAAGGGCAATGCCTTGGGGCATACCCTTCACAACGTCAAGTAACACTACGTCTGCAAGATTTTTCTCTAGCACCCGCTGGGCAAGGGTGCTACCTACCTTGCCGCCGCCAATGATTGAGATGCGAGGGTTGTGGCAGGGAATTGGGGAATCAGGGGAAGATGGCATAAATGGGAAGCGATCGCTACCAGTTTAAATTAACTTGTCCTAAGCGTCAGACGGGGCGGCAGCACCCACCACTTCTAGCTGATCGAGGCGTAACCAAATATTTGGGGTTGGCACCTGACCAAACTTCACCAACGCATAATCACCCTTCATATCTACAACTTCCCCCTTCGTTTCAAACAGATAAGGCGGAAAGCGTGTATCACTGGCTTTAGCTTCCAGGCTATTTTCCAGCTTTTCGCGGTTAGCGCGAACTAAAGACCCTTTTTTGAGTTTCTCTGCCATAACTGCTACTTTCTCTAAAGCCTCCAAATCCCTTTGTTTAGTATTTTACGCCCCTTCAGCTACTCAGATCTTGCACTTGCCCACTCAATACTGCTCAGGATTTGGCTGACCTAACCCCCCGACCCCTTTCGTGAGCAAGGGAAGGGGGAGCCAGATGAGGACTAAGCTGTTCCACATTTAACTTGCTATAACAGCATTTCCCTTATTCTTCAGTTTTCGCTGCCATTTAATAATTAACTCCAAATTCTTAACCATTACATTACTTAGTTTTAATCCAATACAGATAAAGTCTATTAACGTAGAAATATTATGTCTCTTGGTAGATATGGCTTTGAGATGCAAATGCTTTTACATCAAACTAAATCAACACCTTCTAAATAAAAAGTAAGCTGTTCAGTATTTAAATTACTTATTCAGATTTACTGTCAAGACGCAAGTGCAAAGTCTTTGTAATTATGAGCATCAAATCATTGAGACAATCACGGCAATCAGAAGTGGCAAGATTAGCTTTAACAGAGTGGACGAGGAAGGGTTTCACTCGCCATTTTTTGATAGCATCTGCGGCGTTCTTCTGTTTTTTTTGTGATAGTTATCGACCTGTACATGCAAAGGCTGAAAGCATCGTTGTTGATATGTCTGTGTATGGTCTAGTTGAGTCTGGAGACTTTTTCAGGCGGGCAGAGGCGATGGTCAGCGACGAAATTAGTCGTCAATTTAGTCAAAACCCCGATCTTTCAGAAATTGAGGTGGTTGTTGTAGGCGATCGCCACGGCGAAATTGTTCCAATTCTGACTACCAGTGTTTCTCGTGCTCAGTGGCAAGAAACTCCCCTCGTGAGTGTCTGGACTGAGTACTACAATGTCTCCTACGCGCTACTCCAGCGTCATGAAGGGCAGCCGACAGAAACAGTAGCAAGAACTCCAGCCACGGCGACTATAGGTGCTCAAAGTCCGATCTCACAAATTGATCGAGCCTTTGATGAAGGTCGTCTGACCGGGGCAGCGGCACAGGAATATTTAGACGAATTGGATTAGTGATTGTGATGTTTGGGTGTGATATCAAGTCGGGACGATTGCTCCTAATAAAAACATCTCCGCCTCTCCCCATCCCCGTGTCTTCTTTTTACGGGCGTTCAAGCTGACTAGATATGACAGTTCACTGACACAAGAATGTCTTAAAGGTTTCCCCGATTCAGAAGTGTAGCTTCCTGTGAGGGAAAAGCCCCAGGTTTGAAACTAGGCTTACGTAACGTGACTGAGTTCGAGCGTAGAGCAGTTTTCAGTTCACATCTATCGACAACAGAGTCAATACGAAGAGGAGAGTGCAAGTGATTCACGACAATAGAAGCAGCAATAAGTCGGGCAATCGTCCGTTTCAGGACGTGCTCCAAGCCAGAATGTCTCGGCGAAACGTACTCGCTCGTGGTGCGGCGCTGTCAGCTACTGGCTTCTTAGCAGCGCTGGCTGGCGATCGCTTTTTAGATCGAGGTGGGGTTGCGGCGACTGCTAAAGGTTCTAGAGCCGCTGCAACCCAAGGCTCTGGCACAGCGATCGCCCAAGCTCCAGGCAGCAGTTTGATCAGCTTCACACCTGTTCCTGCGGCTAAGGCTGTAGGGCCCGTACCCACCATTTCATCCGATTATCAGTTTGACGTGCTGATTCCCTGGGGAACTTCGATTCAGCCCGGTAGTCCCGAATATAATGGTGACCCGAATACACGCCCAACGGCTGCCCAGCAGGCCCAACAGATCGGGATTGGTCACGACGGCATGTGGCTCTTCCCAATTGGGAATGGTAATGACCGGGGTCTGTTGGCGATTAACCATGAGTTTGGCACCAACATGCATGTGCTGGGTAAGGAAGTACCTGAGAGTCTTGAAGATGTGCGCCTCTCTCAACATGCTCATGGCGTATCCGTAGTTGAGATTCAAAAGATCAATGGCAAGTGGCAAAGGGTTGGCAGCGCTAATAATCGTCGCATCCATGTCAACACACCAGTAACGTTCAGCGGACCCGTTGCTGGTCATCCACTATTGCAAACATCAGCAGGCAATTCCCCAAAGGGTACTGTGAACAACTGCGCGAATGGTCACACTCCCTGGGGTACTTACCTGACTTGCGAGGAGAATTTCAACGGTTACTTCGCCGCTACAGGTAGTTGGACACCTACGGAAGCACAAAAGCGCTATGGCTTCAGTGCCCAAGGCGTTGGCTATGGTTGGCACATCTTTGACCCGCGCTTTGACCTCTCAAACTCCAGTTACAAAAACGAAGAGAATCGCTTCGGCTGGGTAGTCGAGATCGATCCCATGAACGCTTCTCAGACACCCGTTAAGCGGACTGCATTGGGTCGCTTTAAGCACGAAAACGCCGAGGTTGTCGTCGGAGAAGGCGGTCGCGCCGTAGTGTACATGGGCGATGACGAACGCTTTGACTATATCTACAAGTTTGTTTCAGAAAGCAACTGGCGGTCGATGCGGGCACGCGGCATCAGCCCCTTAGACCAAGGTAAGCTCTATGTTGCCAAGTTTAACGATAACGGCACGGGCAACTGGATTGAACTCACCATTAATAACCCAGCCCTTGCGGCTCGGTTTGCAGACCAAGCTGAGGTGCTGACCTATGCTCGTATCGCCGCTGACACCGTGGGTGCCACGCCGATGGATCGTCCGGAGTGGATCGCGGCTGCTCCCAATGGCGATATCTATTGCACCCTCACAAACAATACCCGCCGTCAAGTTCCTGATGCCGCTAACCCACTAGCCCCCAATCCCTTTGGTCACATCATCAAGTGGCAGGACAGCAATAACCATGTCGGCACCACCTTTACATGGGACATCTTTGTTCTCGCTGTCGATACCCACGATACCAATAAGAGCGCCTTTGGTAGCCCGGACGGTCTCTGGTCTGATCCCGATGGCAGGCTGTTCATTGAAACCGACGGCACTCAGCCGGAAATCAACGGCGTAACCCTGAATGACCAGATGCTCGTCGCTGACACAAATACAGGTGAAATTTGCCGGATTTTTTCGGGTGTAACGGGCTGTGAGGTGACTGGCATTACTGTAAGCCCCGACCGCCGGACGATGTTTGTCAACCTTCAGCATCCGGGTGATGGCGATCCAACTGTAACAAACTTCCCTGCACCACCAGGTAGCGGCAAAATACCCCGTGATGCAACGGTTGTGATTACTCGCAAGGATGGCGGAATTGTTGGTTCCTAGTTGATGTAGTGTTGGGCTGTTTGTAAATAACAGAAGCCCAATGCCAGAAACAGAATCAACTCCTGCTTTGCCAGATGCGATCAGAGACGACTTTAGTTGTTCAACAATATTCTCAATTCGGTGGTTTTATGAAACACTTAGCTCTTGTTGCAACGGTGGCGTTAGGTTGGGCTGCACTTACTTCACCCGCTAGTGCTGCACTCTTTAGCTGGGATATTGAATATACTGGCTGGTGGGAAGATGATGGCGGCGGCTCCATTTTTGGTACCATCATCGCCGATGAAGACGATGCGGCTGACGGCATTGTGTCGGCTGATGAGTTGAAGGCTTGGGAATGGAACTGGAGTGGAAATGACGTTGTATCGGCATTTTCCATTTCCTCTAAAGCGGGTGCAACAACGGATTTTGAGCCGAGTTTCTACGTGAATGATATCCCCAACCAGCCCATCGGACTCGATTTCCTCGATCCAGACAATCTCGACCAAGGCTCCTTTGTCTCCGGTTCTGGCAATGAAATTCTAGATTTACAGGCTCTACTAGCTATTTCGTTTACGGATGGCGTTGAGTCAGTCTCCGAAGGGAATCCCACTGCCACGCTCGGTGCTGTTACTGTTTCAGAGCCTACCGCCGTTCCCGAACCCGCTACCGTTCTGGGCTTACTGGCTCTAGCGGGTGTTAGTACGGCGACCCTCAAGCGTCAGAAGCCGGACGCTTAAATCGATCACTCAAACTAGTTGTTGCGTGCCACTCAAAGGTCTCAAAGAATAGAAGGCAAATGGCATCCCTGAGGTTTAGTGACACCTAAATCTGGTACTTCTTACCTGCTTAAATGTGTTCTGTAGCCATACTGGCGGAAATAAAGAAAAAAAAGCCCCTCCCGGCATAGTTCTGAGAGGGGTTTCCTTGTCAGGACTTACGCAACTGTCACACGCGATGCGCTTTGCGCTATGCCCTTCGGGCTTATCGCCACCCCATGACTAGGCTAAAGTCATAGTGGCGAATTCGTGCGGGTGTTACCCCTCAGCCTTGGGGCGGTAGCGAGCGTCAGCATTTGCGTTGAAATTTGTGACCATAATCACTCAGCACTGTCGCGCTTTCAAGACAGCTCTGAGAGTAGCTAGTGCTGACATTTCGGGCAGAAGTGAGATGAGCGCCCTGCAAGCTTAAGGCGCATAATAGGGGTGCCACAGACGCGACAAGGTTCGCCCCTGCGACCATATACCCAGGCGACACCACTGTAGTTGCCATTGACACCCTGGACATTCAGAAAGTTACTAAAGGTGGTGCCACCGGACTCAATAGCCTTTTGCAAAACTTGGATGATGCTGGTGCGGATACGCTCAATCTGCTCTACATTTAAAGCCGTACAAAGCGTTTCTGGTCGAATGCCGCTTAAGAATAAGGCTTCATCTGCATAGATGTTACCCACGCCTGCGACTAGCGCCTGATCCAGCAACGCAGTTTTAAGCGATCGCTGACGATGTTGAAGCTTTAGTACCAAATACTCAAGAGAAAACTCAGCCGAAAAAGGTTCGGGTCCGAGTCTCTGGAGACCCGTGATAATACTTTCGGGTGCCTCTGATGCTGGTACCCACCACATCTGACCAAAAGTCCGCAGGTCAACAAAGCGCAACTCACGGCTGTTTTGGAAGAACAATCGCACTCGCGTGTGTTTTTGTAATGGCTCCTCTTGATTTAGCCACAGCAATTGACCAGTCATTCGCAGGTGGACACCTAACCAACCACCCTCAGACGATTTGGGATTGTTTGGCGACGGCTGAATCTGGAAGCTTGACTCTTCCTTTCTGACCCCTGAGTTCTGTATTGTGAGTTCTTCTCGATCGCCGATGTTTGACTTGCTAAGTTGTGCAAGTAAGTATTTGCCGCGCCGGTGCCAGCCAGTAATGGTAACGTTCTTAAGCTGTGCTAAAAACTCAGCCACAGAAAGAGGGTGGGCAATGGTGCGATCGAGCAACACATCCCCACCCAAAATTTCCTGGTTCAGGGTCACTTGATTGAGACCCTGGCGGACTGTTTCAACTTCAGGCAACTCTGGCACGACCTAACGCGCTTCCGTTCCCTGATTTGGGTCGCCTTCTACAACTGTGCTACCACCTGGTTCCTCTCCTTTCTTCCCTGGGGTATTGCTGGCTTTAGTTGCAGATGCCGTTTTGCGAGCTTTCTCATCCAGAGGCGTATCCTTACCACCAGAAGCTTTTGGCGTGGTTGTCTTCGCCTTGCCCTTGGGTGCTTCAATCTCTAGGACTTCATCCTGGGAGAAGTTATTGGTATTGACGCCTGCGTAGTTGACTTTATCAAAACGGACAATTACAGGGTATTTAATACCGCTCTGGTCTATAGTTGCGACGGTGCCAACATCCTGAAACCAGTAAGATTCTTTTCTGAGTATCCGAACTTTAGAACCACGTTGAACCATAAGAGTTTTTCCCTTGCGTTATAGTTCTACAGCGTACTACTCGTAATGGGCTATCTGTTTAATCTGGTTTTTAAGTTTTGTTAATGCTTACCAAGAAGGGGCTAGAGACTGGGGGCTGGGGCGTCGGGAAAGAGGGAAGAGGTAACCCTAAAACAGAATCGAATAGCCTCCAGCTTACTCCTTCCACCGCACCTGAACGAAATGCGCCGGACGCCCCCAGATGTCAGGCGTTGTCGTAATGTCTTCAATTGCCAGATTGAAAGGAATTGCCGTCGTTAGGTAGCGTTGAGCTAAGCTACCGACATCCGGTGCTAGCTGAGTAGCCGTTGCCGTTGCTAAGCCAAGACCAATAATTTGCTCGATTGGTCCTCTTGGCAGGAGGAGATGCGCCCCCAACGCCAGTCCAGCGGTTAGAAACATTCCGACAGAGAGATTAGTGCCGCAGCGCGGATGCACAGCTAAGTCCCACTCTCCCCTAGTGAGGCGTTGCAAAGCGATGGGGACTGCTCTTCTCAAGTCAGACAGGTTCAGCTGACCATAGAGATAAAACCCTTGGTCAGTGGATAAGCCTCCTAACGTGCTATTGTCTAACTGACGGGCGGTTGTCGAATATCGGGTGTCACCGATACCACCACGCTCACCCAGAACCCAGACAGTGGCGTGTTCTAGAGCATGAACCTGACGCAGCATCAGAATTTCTTTTAACCCTGGAATAAAATTCAACTGCCTGAGCAAGTCAGCATCCTGTGTCGGTTGCGGTGGGGCAAAATCAAAGTCCCAGAAGTTGCCGGTAGGGGCAGAAGCGGTATGAGTCATAGCAGCACTACTCCAAAAGCAGATTGATTAATAAAAGGTTTTCTCAACTGTAACGTCCACACTGGCGTTGCGTTGTAAATCTCGTTGAACGCAAAATGGCGATCGCACATTTAAGCATCGCTTTTTCTTAAGGCAGCTGTATCATTAATCAGATTATTAGCGATCGCGCAAGCGTTGCCTGCCGTAAGGCTTATCGTGTTGCTGTAGTCGCTCAATTTAGCCCAAACAAAGGATGAGAAAGACTGATAAGCATTGAATGAGGGTGATTCCTGAGTTGTAACTGACTTCTGACTGACTTGTCGTTCTGCGCTGAAAACCAAGGCTATGATCTGAGCATATTTCTGATAAAAAGCCCAGCCATGTCGCGATCGCTTAGAGTTCGCCAAGATTGTATCCCAAGAGTCAAGTCGGCTGTCCAACGCAATGGTTACCCACGCCAAAAAGACTTGGCTGAAGATGTAGGATGTTCTCTCGCTACTGCCAGTAACTTTCTCAACGGCAAACCCGTTGATTTTACGAATTTTATAGAAATTTGTGACAGATTGGGGCTGGACTGGAAAGCGATCGCTGCTTCTGAATCCAACGGCAGCAATAGTACAACTCTTCCAGAAGAAGAGGTGAGCGCTCTTGCGTTTCCCGATGAGCTAGAGGCGGAGGACTTCATTTATGTGGAACGTCCTCCTATCGAATCTCTTTGTTATCAGACACTATGCCAACCCGGTTCGCTGCTGCGGATTAAAGCCCCTGGTTTGATGGGTAAGACATCACTGATGGCTAAGGTTCTCCCTCAGTTAGCTCGTCAGGGATATCGAACCGTGTCCTTGAACCTTCATTATGCAGAGTCAGAAGATTTCACCAACCTGGATAAATTCTTGAAGTGGTTCTGTGTCAGTGTGGGACAAAGCCTGAGAATGCCGAACCAGCTGGCTGATTATTGGGATGAGCAATTTTCCACCAGTAAGATGAACTGCACTGCCTATTTTGAAGAGTATTTGTTGGCTTCATCAGATAGCCCATTGATTTTATGCTTGGATGAAGTGGAGCGGATTTTTTCCTATCGCGAAGTGGCTTCTGACTTCCTGGGACTCCTACGAGCTTGGCACGAACAGGCAAACATTCGTAACATCTGGAAGAGACTGCGGTTGGTGGTCATACACTCCACAGAAGTCTACGTTCCGCTGAAGCTTAATGAGTCACCGTTTAATGTAGGGGTGCCGATAGAGTTACCAGAGTTTACCCCGAAACAGGTACAGAATTTAGCCCAGCAACAGGGACTTTCTTGGGACTTTGCTCAGGTTAAACAGCTGATGGAGATGGTGGGAGGACATCCAGAGTTAGTGCAGCAGGCTCTCTCTTACCTCAAAATTAATCAGAGTGTGACGCTTGAGCAAGTTCTGCAAGATGCTGCAACAGAAGCGGGGATTTATGGCAACCATCTGCGACGACATTGGAGCGTTATTCAACAGCATTTGGAATTAGCGGAAGCGCTCAAAAAAGTGGTCACTACAACTACAAGTGTGCGCTTAGAACCAATACAGGCATATAAGTTACACCGCATGGGGCTAGTACACTTAGCTGGGAATGAGGTAACAATCGCCTGCAACTTGTATCGTCAGTATTTTTGCGATCGCTTGGAATTTAGTTCATGAGTGCAGTATCCATTTCAGTTTATCAAGTTGGGGGAAGTCTGCCCGTTGATGCCCCTACCTATGTCCGTCGTAAGGCAGACGAAGAAATCTATAACGCCCTAAAAGCGGGGGAATATTGTTATGTGTTGAACTCCCGACAGATGGGCAAGTCCAGTTTGCGGGTGCAAACTATGCAAAGGTTGCAAAACGAGGGCATTGCTTGTGCTGCAATCGACCTTACATCTATTGGTACCCAGGATGTTACTCCACAGCAATGGTATGGTAGCTTAATCAGGAGACTTGTTAATAGTTTTGAGCTATCAGAAAAGTTTAATTTGCGAACTTGGTGGAGAGAGCGCGAGTTGCTTTCTCCTGTGCAGTGCTTGAGCGAGTTTATTGAGGAAGTGCTGCTGGTAGAGCTTCCTCAAAATCTTGTGATTTTTATTGATGAAATTGATAGTGTCCTCGGCTTAGATTTTTCAAGTGATGATTTTTTTGCCTTGATTCGGGCTTGCTACAACCAACGTGTCGATAAACCAGCCTACAAACGTCTCACTTTTGTGCTGCTGGGAGTTGCCACGCCCTCTGATTTTATTCAAGACAAAAACCGCACACCTTTCAATATTGGTCGAGCTGTTGAAGTATGTGGTTTTAAATTGCCTGAAGCCCAGCCGTTAGCTGTGGGATTAGCAGCTAGATCCAGCAATCCCCAGGCAGTGTTAAAAGAGGTGTTGGGTTGGACCGGGGGTCAACCATTTCTGACCCAAAAGCTTTGCCAGTTTGTTTCTACCTCTGAGTCTTTTATTCCTGTCGGGGACGAGTCGGAGTGGGTTGAGCAGTTGGTGCAAGAGCGCTTGATTGAAAATTGGGAAGCACAAGATAATCCAGAGCATCTGAGAACGATACGCGATCGCATTTTGGGAAAGGGTCAGCGCAGCGTCGATCTCTTTAAGCTCTATCTGCAAATTTGGCAAGAACAAGAAGTAGAAGTCGATAGCAGTCCCGAACAAACCCAGTTGCGGCTGTCGGGCTTAGTTTTCAAGCAGTCCAGCCGTTTAAGAGTTTATAACCGCATTTATAAAGCTGTTTTTGACAAAAGTTGGATTGCCGAAATGATAGTGGCTCTCCGACCCTATGGGGAGGCACTAGCAGGATGGATAGCTTCCAAGGGTCAAGACACAACTTGCCTGTTGCGTGGGCGAAAATTACGGGAGGCACAGGCATGGGCAGCGCATAAAAAAATCTTGAGTGTTCAGGATGAGCGGTTCTTAAATGCTAGTCAAGAATTGGCAAGACGAACTCAGCAGCGCTTTACTTTGGGGTTGGTAGCTAGCCTAATGTTTGCGACTGGGATAGTTGTGGGATTACGGCACGAGATTACTTATTTAATTTCCGATTATTATTTTTCATCGATAGCAGCAGCCGAGCCAGAACGATTGAGCGAAGGAGAACGCACTTTCTTTTTCGATCTCTCTACAAAGAATCGAGTACTAGGTATTCAGGCTTTTAAAAATAAAGATTATTCAACAGCTATTAGTTTTTTCAGAAAAGCATTGATAACTACTCCTAACGATCCAGAGTTACGGATTTACTATAACAATGCACGAGCAATTAAACAGGGTAAGCCTCTAACCCTGGCAGTTGTTTTACCTGTAAATAGCAGAAGAGGAATTGCTCTAGAAATGTTACGAGGAGTAGCACAGGCACAGGAGAGTTTCAACGAGCAACGAGAGAAATCAAATACTGGTTTATTGAAGATTGTAATTGCCAATGATGATACTGAGCCAGGGCAAGCTGCAAAAGTTGCCCGGAAGTTGATTAGAGACCCAAAAATTCTGGGAGTGATTGGACATTATACTAGCAGTGCTAGTCAGTCAGCACTAGCAGAGTATGAGAAAGCAGGTTTAGCCATGATATCTCCCACTAGTACCAGTAATTCACTCAAAGGTAAAGTTTTTTTTAGGACAATTATTCCCGATAAAGAAACTGCTGAACAATTAGCAAACTTTACCAGAAATAAGAAACTAAAGCGAGTTGTTATTTTCTATACACGTAGCGATCCTTATAGTGAGAGCATAACGCAGGCGTTGGAAAGGGCACTTCAGAAGAAAGAGGTAGAAATTCTAGGGAAAGTAGATTTAAGTAATCCTACCCTCATGGCAGAACCCAAAGTCTTACTTAGTAAATTTAAGGATAAAGCCGATGGACTTATCTTGTTCCCAAGTACAGAGCTAGTTTCTGTTGCGACTGAAATTGTCCGTGCCCGAAATAATCTGAAAAGCTTACAAAAAAAGCCGATCCTGGGAGCAACTACTTGGTATGGTGCAGATGTTTTAAAAGCAGGTGGAGCAGCTCTAGAAGGTTTGATTATCTCTGCCTCCTGGTTTGCAGACGCACCAAACTCAAAAAAATTTTCTCAGGAAGCTGAAAAAATATGGAAAGGGCAGGTTAGCTGGCGCACCAAGACCAGTTATGATGCAACTCAGGCTTTCATTGAAGCTTTGTCTGCGTCAGACAATCCATCTCGCTCAACTGTACTTGAAAAACTCAAATCTAAGAATCTTTCAGTCAAGGAACCAGTTCTCATTAAAGTAGGTAGAGGTGACGGTGGTCCCAAAGGAAGCGAATTTCGTTTTGAATTAGCTGAGTAGGGGAAATGAGTCGAGCGCGAGATGGCAGCGGTTCAGATCCCTGACTTCTTAAAGGATACCGCTGGCGAATGGGGGGTATCACCCCTCGGCAGGGGTGAGATCCAAGAGAAAGAAGATACAAACAGTAGAATTATCCACATCTTCTGGGCATGACACTGCATCCAAAAAATCGCTGGAAAGTACCACAAGAAACAGCACGGGTAGCGCGTGCATCATTTCCGAAAGGAAACGTATACATGAAAATGTACGATGAGTTAGGAACGTTATCTAGCCATCCGGGAAAGAAGTCTTCTGGGGAGACAAAGGGTGCCAGTCCTGAGGTGAGTCTACCCCTTCCCTGGATTAAATGAATTGGTTCGCCGTGGCTGCTAATCAGTAGGGACTGGGGAATTTTTGCCTGTTTAGAGTACGCTTTTAGCTCCTGATTAACAGCCTCTGTCAGTGTCCAGCTAGTTATCCACTCGTACTCTGGAATTTGATAGGGGTCGAGTCCTTTAAGGAGAGTCCCTGTTAACACACCATGCTCACCATCTAGCTGCTGATAGGCGACCTCGTAATCACGAGATGCAGCAAGAAAAAAGCGATCGCTGTGGAACGCTTCGCGATCACGGCCTAACCACTGCCCTCCCAAATCGGTTTCCCTGAAGTTGAGCAATTCTCCACTGAAGCAGCAATCGAGCCAAATAATCTGCTGTCGCACAGGACTCTCTTGCAGGAGTTGACGGAGCCATTGTAGGGATACACCCCAGATATATTTACGTGGATTGGCATCACTGGTTGCTAGATAACCCTCTAGTTTTTCCCCCTTGGTATTTCGCAAACCATGTCCAGCAAAAAATAGCAGTGCTGTCTCTGGTGTTCTCCTACTCTTTGGTAGGAAGAGGTTAGCGATCGCTTCCTTTAACTCTTCTGTCTTGACACTCTTGTTTAGAGCGACCTGCAATTTTCCTTCTATGACATTGGCAGGCAACCGCTGCGCTCGGAAGTTGCCATAGGTTTCTAGAAGTTGCGAGATCGCTTCTGCATCTGCTGCGGGAGTTTTAAGATGTTTCGCCTTACTTACCGGACTATCTTTCAAGAAAGGATACTGGTTTATACCAACGACAAGTGTATCCCGTGTCATAGAAACTAAATTCGCATCGGAGTGACTGCTTTACTTTGTCACCTGGTTACCTTAGCTTGATGAATTCCTCCGCTACCAAGACCTTGTTAGCTCTGTTACTGGCTTTTAGAGAGCTGAAAGTCCCCTTAAGCATTGATGAACAAGAAGTTCTACACAATGTAGGACGGGAACTGGAACTCGACCCTGATTACTGGGAAGAAATTGAAGAAGATCTGATGGCAATGATTAAGGCGAATGCTGCCTTAAACCACTTATTCCAGCTTAACAGAGCTAAAGTGGATGCTTTAGATGGTCAGATTCCACGAGAGTTATTGCCCAGCTTAGCTGAGTTAGAGGAAGAACTATTTACAGAAACCAGACAAGTCGTAACTCGTGACGGCTCTTCTAAAGACATTAGTAGCCACAACAAGAGATTACTTTCGCGCCAAACCCGTGAACATCCCAAAGATTACCATTTTGCTCGACCACGGGTATCACCCGGACAAGATCACCACAGCCCTAAAAAAACTCTATCCACAAATCATGACCAAGATTCGGTTTGAGTTAGCACCCAAACCTACTAAAGCTGAAAAAGCCGCTCAAGGGAAAACCGGATTCGTCGTGGTCGCGACTCGATGGGTGATCGAGCGCTCGAATGCTTGGATGGAACGCTGTAAGAGTTTGGTCAAAAATTTTGAGAGAACACTGAGCCATGCCACTGCAAAACTCAATCTCTGTTTCATTAGACTGATGCTCAAACAGCTAGCCAATGAATAGATCCCAAATAGGTTCTATACAAGTGGAATGATAGGGCAATTAGTGGCGGCGGCGGCTATTGCATCCGTCTCTTTACTTCTGTTGAATTGGTCACTGGCTCACACTAGCATAGCCAACGCTATTGTACTGCGTAATGCTAGCGCACTGTTCACACCCTTGTTAGGATGGCTAGTATTTGGTCAGCGCTATGACAGCAAATTCTTAAGAGGAATGGTAGTACCGATTGGAGGAGTAATTGCCCTTGGCTGGAAGGATTTACAAATTGCCAATACCAACTTGCAAGGTGATACCGCCGTCTTACTTTCGGCAATGTTCACTAGCGTTTTCTTTTTGATTTTATTGCATATAAGTTGCATTAAGCCCACGTCATAGTTTAGGTAAGAAGCCTTCTGCTTGTAGTTGCTCTACGCTATCCTTAACTGCCTGAATCAGGTAATCTATATCTTCATCTGTATGGGCTGTAGATAGAAAACCGCTACCGTCTAGGTAGAGGAGGATTCCTCTGCTAATTAAGTGATAGACCAGCAAAGCTGTACCTATTGAGGAGGGAGAAGTTCTCAACAGAGTCGAAGTTTCCGACGATGCAGGAGCAAAAAGTGAGCCAAAATTTGCCATCTGAATCGGGACTTTGTTTTCTGCAAAGAACGTGTTTAGTGTTTTTACAAACTGCGATGTACGTTGATTCAACTGTTGCTGAAGAGCAGCGCCCTGAGTCTTTAAATGCTGAAGTACAGTCCGTGCAGCAGCCATAGCTAGTGGATGTTTGCAGAAAGTACCTGCAAAAAACGTCTTTTTGGCTTGAGGAGAAGATGTATCCTCATAGTTCCACATACCACCATCGATTGCATCCATATAAATAGCTTTGCCAGCGATGATTCCAATTGGCATTCCACCACCGACAATCTTTCCGTAGGTTGCGATGTCGGCTGCAATCCCAAACCACGCTTGTGCGCCACCTGGATGAATGCGGAAACCCGTCACCATTTCATCAAAGATTAACGCTATTCCTGATGCTTCTGTGAGTTGCCTCAACTCCTGAAGAAACTCTTTCGGCTGTAAGTTGGGTCGGCGGCTTTGCACAGGTTCAACTAGAACAGCGGCTAACTCCTGTGCCTGGGATTTTATTACCTCTAATGACTGAGGATTGCCATAATCTAAAACCAAAACATCTTCAATAAAGTTAGGAAGAATTCCTGGCGCACTCGGCACTATAGATTGACTTTCATCTGTAGTTTGTACCTTAGCTAACGTGCCATCAAAATGACCGTGATAGGAACCTGAAAAAATTACAATTTTATGGCGATTCGTGATTGTTCGTGCCAGACGTATCGCCGTCATCACTGCTTCTGTACCTGTATTAGAAAAAGCCACCCGTTCCATCCCTGTCAATTCGCAAATCAACTCAGCAACTTCACCCGCAAATTCGGATTGCGCTCCTAGCTGGATGCCTTTCTCAAGTTGCTCTGTCAGGGCTTCTTTAATAAAGGGCGGATTGTGACCGAAGAGATTTACTCCAAACCCCATCATGAGGTCTATATATTCGTTTCCATCCATGTCCCATATCCTAGACCCCTGAGAACGCTTTCCTACAACGGGATAGCACATCTCTTTAAGGGTAAGATTGAACCCTTCAGGAACTCTTGGATCAGCCAGAACTGGGCGATAGATTTGCGCCAATTGTTTTGATTTTTTTGTCTTCTTAGTGTAGCGCTCCATCAAAGATTCTAAATACTTCTGTTGCAAGTTATGTTTTTCTTCACCCATAATATTTATGCTCCTTCCCTCAACTAACGAACTAGATGGAATCTACTTGCGACAGACATACCAGAGTATTCCCAGGCTTCCAGATGCTCCCAAATCGTGTTCTGAATCATAGACACTAACAGCCGTGAAGCCTGCATTTTCCAGAACTGGCTGAATTTCCATCGGGGAATAATTTCTTACTAGTAACTTAATATCTGATCGATGCCATTTTCCCTCTGACAATTGAAATATTGTGATTTGGTTGCAGCCTATTTTTTTTTCTGGATTATAGCTCGAACGACTAGCCCAAGCATAATCATCTTTAACATCACCAGCATCAAGAGAGCCGTTCCAAGCTAACTTAAACCGTTCTTCCGATAACAGATTAAACACGAACCAGCCGTTTTCTTGGAGTGCCGCATACACGTTGCGGAAAACGTCAGTAAGTTCCTCAATACTCATGATGTGGTTTAAGCCACCGGTCGAAGCAACCCCAGAAAAGTTAGATGACAATTCCAAACAGCGTGCATCACTAAGGATAAATTTCCCATTAGGTGCGTTCTCGCGAGCATACTGCAACATTGCCTGAGAATCATCTACTCCCGTCACTTGATAGCCTTTGCTTAGCATTTGTTGTGCTAAGTGTCCCGTACCGCAACAGAGATCGAGAATGTGGGTTCCTTGCGGGAGATGTTGTAGGAGCAGTTTTTCAAAGAATGGCAAATCCCATTCGCTGTACATTTGACCCCAGTATTCGTTGTAGAACCAAGCAAAAGGGTCGTAGTCAGAGTAATCCTTTGTTAAGGTCATTCAACGTTTCTCCTTGTCTCAATCAGTACGGTTTCATATTACTTCACCTGTTAGGTGTGGCTCAAAATTACCAAATTTTCATTGCTGCTTCCGGCAGACAAAGTAAGCCGTACCAGTGCTTCCAATTACACCAAAATCGCGTTCGGCGTTGTCACAAACACTAACTGACGTGAAGCCAACATTTTCTAGAGCTGACTTAATTTCTGCTTGGGAATAAGCTTTCACTAACCAATCATTATCCGAACGCTGCCATTCTCCCTCTACTGATTCAAATATGGTCATTTTATATTGACCTATTTTTTCTTCTGGGTTATATATGCCACGGAAAGCCCAGGCATAATCATCTTGAACATCGCCTTCTACAACAGCACCTTTCCAGCGCTCTGAGTGATAGTATTCTTCCAAATCCATATCGAAGAAGAACAAACCATTGTCTAGTAGTGCGTCGTACACATTACGAAAGACGCTGGTTAATTCTTCAAGATTTAAGAAATGGTTGAGGGCAGCATTGGTGGAAACAACTCCAGAGAAAGTAGGTGGCAATTTGAAGGAGCGTGCGTCGCTAACGATAAATTTCCCTTCCGGTGCATTCTCGCGAGCGTAGTATAACATCCGCTCGGATGCATCCAAGCCAGTCATTCGATATCCTTTCATTCCTAAGTGTTGTACTACTTGTCCGGTACCGCAGCAGAGGTCGAGAATATCTGCGCCTTTAGAGAGATGTTGCAGCAGTAATTTCTCCAAAATGGGTTGTATTTTATTACAGTATCCTGGTGCCCAATAGATATTGTAAATTCGAGCAAAAGGATTATACGCTGAATCGTAATTTTCTGAGGACATTACAGGTTTCTCCTATAAAACTAGGGAGTAGAGAATTGAGAGATGTATGTTATTGAGCCGAGTGCAAGATGTGAGTTGAATGACTATACTCTCAAGGAAAATTTAGGCTTGGCATTCGGCTGTATTGCATCCAAATAACCGCTCTTAATGAGGTAGGAAAGGTAAGTACTAAGCAAGTGATCGCTTACTGACGGACAAACAATAGAAGTGCCTGCAAGCCCATCGAGTGTATTCTGACAGTCAAACTGTAAAACTACTGAGTTGGACGTGTTTTCTTCAGAGCTTCTTGCCGGGAAAAACGGCACGAGTGGATACAAAGGATGTTCCGGTAAACTACCAGCAATTTTGTTTAGTTCTGCTTGCCATTGGTCATAGGGAATTTGTTTGAGTGGATAACCAAAGGAGCGGATAGATTCGATTAGCATATTCGAGTGGAGAGGCTGGGGATTAACCAAGTGAAAAACCTTGTTTATCGATTCCTTCTGCCTCGACAAATGCACGATCGCGTTACTCACATAATCCACAGGGACTATGTTCTCCATCATGTTCCCATCTGGTACGCTGCCAAGTTGGATACAGCCAACTATCAATTTGTACAAAAAGTCATTGGTATTAAATACACCTGTTTTGCTGTGTCCCGATACCCGTCCTAGCCTATAAATACAAACTGGCAATCCGCGATCGCGTGCAATATTCACTAACTTTTCGCCAACCCATTTACTCTGAGAGTAGCCACCCGATGGCACTCGAAAATCCTTAAAACTGTCCCGTTCTTGAATTTCTTTAACGCCAGAATAACCAACTGCGGAGAAAACGCTGCTGGTAGAAATGAAATGTACGGGCTTCACTTTAATTTGACTTGCCAATCTCAGAACTTCTTGAGTTCCCAAAACATTGGTTGCCTTAAGTGTGGAGTAGGGAAGAGTATGATGAACCCAAGCGCCATTGTGATAGATAACGTCAAGTTTACTTGCCATTACTCTAAACTGTTCCTCGGAAAGCCCTAAAAGCGGTTGAGATAAGTCTCCTACAACTGGGATAATTCTGGAGTTTAAAGATTCATTCCACAGGAAATAAGCTTCTAGACTATTTTGGATTTTCTTTTTGCCTTCCTCAACATTAGAAGAACGTACCAAGCAGTAGATATCTGCTTGAGTTTGTTGCAGGAGTGAATCCAATAAAAAAGCCCCGACAAAGCCTGTGGCTCCAGTTAAAAAGATACACGCAGGCTCGGTTTTATATTCGATGGGCATTTCGGGATGGATTGTGGAATCGAGGACAGCTTCGGCGTTTAGATCCACAGTACTTTTTGTGCCAATAGTAGAAGCTCCTGTCTGACGAGCTAGCTCAATATTCTCTGCTAAACTAGCTATAGTAGGAATCTCGAACAGACTCCGCAAGGGTAGCTCCACTTGGAACGTTTCTCGTATCCGAAAAAGAAGCTGAGTCACGAGTAAAGAATGTCCGCCCAAATCGAAGAAATTGTCGTGGATGCTGACTTGCTCGACTCTAAGAACTCCAGCCCAAATTTTTGCCAACTCCTCTTCAACTGGTGTACGAGGTTCTACACAAATGGCTTCGCGATCGCTCCGAATCGAGTCAGGTGCAGGCAGGGCTCGATAGTCTATTTTACCATTAGGTGTTAACGGCAGTGCATCCATGAAAACGAAGGCGGCAGGTATCATATAACTGGGCAAATTCTCTTTGAGAAAAATACGCAATTCGCTGATAGCAAGAGCAGGCTTTTGCGCTGCTAAATAGGAGGATTGCTTGAGAACGACATAAGCTACTAGTTGCGTGTTATCAGGTATATCTTCTCTGTCGGTTACTATTGCCTGCCACACTTGGGGGTGTCGGCTCAACACCGCCTCAATTTCTCCACATTCAATGCGAAAACCCCTAATTTTTACCTGGCGATCGCTGCGTCCGAGAAACTCAATATTCCCATCTGGTAGGTATCGAGCTAAATCCCCAGTTTTGTACAAACGATTGAATTTTGAGTTTTCAAAGGGATTGAAAATGAACCTTTCCGCTGTCTGGGTGGGATTATTAAAGTAACCATAAGCCAGACAATCTCCGCCGATATACAAATCCCCAGGAATACCAATCGGACAAGAGTTTAACTGAGAGTCAAGGATGTAATACTGTGCGTTCTGAATTGGCTTTCCATAGGGAATGCTCGCCCAGTGTTGCTCTACCTTATCAATCGCATAGTAATTCGACCAAATTGTTGCTTCTGTCGCTCCACCGAGGCTAATTACCTCAACACCTGGAAACGTTTTTTTGAGGATATCGGGCAATGTTACAGAAATCCAATCACCACTCAAAAAGACCAATCTTAGTTGATTTTTTGAATAGATAGAGTTCATGGAAGGGAAAAAGGGTACCAGTTGAGCGAGTGCAGCAGGAGCCGAATCCCAGAATGTTATGGGTTCGCGATGGATTATCTGTAATAACTGTTCTGCATCCCGAAGTTCAGACTCAGATGCCACGCGGATGGAACCCCCCGCAGCCAGTAAACCAAAAATATCATAGACTGACAAATCGAAACACAATGATGTGATAAAGAGGATGCGATCGCTTGACCCCACTCGATAAGTCTTGTTGACCCAATCAATCAGATTAACGACAGATTTGTGACCAATTGTTACCCCTTTAGGTACGCCAGTCGAGCCAGATGTATGGATGATATAAGCTAGGTTATCTGAAGTTACTCTACTCGATAAATTACTCTCTAACTGTTGTTTCAAATGCCAGCTCGTCCAGAGATTTTTCTGCTTCACAGACCTTGGAAACTTGGCTGAGTCCTGGCTTTTTTTGATGATGACATCATACCTGTATCTCAGTTCATTCTCAAAACCCCGTTCTCGATAAAGAACTGTTACATCAACGATTTGAGCAAATTCCCCGTTTAAGTCCTTGAAAAAGCCCTCATCGAGATATAGCTCGTTATTGAGTTGGGTTTTCGTTTTGATGTTGGGGTCGTGGCGATGTTGATTTTTAAAGTCTTCAAGTGATATTTTGAATTCATCCTTACGCCGTGCATCCATGATATCGGCAATCAGAATAGTTCCCCCAGGTGCTAATAATTGCAGAGCCATTTCTAGGGTTTGATGCAGGTAGAAATGTCCGGGGAAAAATTGGATGGTGCTTGCTAGCACGATTAGGTCAAATGAGTTAGCCTCCATCGAGGCAATATCGTGGGCAAATCCCGTTAGTAGCTCGATGTTAGAATGTCCGTTTTTAGCGGCATACTCCCGGTTGCGAGTTTGCGTAATTTCAGATGGATCGAGTCCGATGTATTGAGAAACATGGGGAGCGATCGCAAACATGATCAGCCCAGAACCACACCCAATTTCTAATACTCGCTGATCTGAACTCAAGTAGGGCTGTGCGAGTTTGAGGACGCGAGTTTGATATTCATCGACTTCCGCTTCAGAGAAAGGATTTCCGGTGTAACTGCTAATGAATCCACCAGCCGTAATGCGATCGACAGCTTGCTCTGCCACGTAATCCCAAAGGGTGCGGACAGCATCGGGTTTGAGTGGTTCCGGTGGCGGTTTGGGCGTATTGACATCTAAGCAAATTACGTCTGTGAGTTTCGGGAGTTTCCATTGCAAATCCTGAAGCGTCCGCAGTTGTGAATACTGGGTAACGATACAGCGAATATCTAGAGCTAAACTAATTTGTTGAATTCGTTCGGGGGGCCAGTTTGGATCGAGTGGTACATAGACACCTCCTGCTTTGAGGATGCCTAAAACTCCAACTACCATATCGAGCGATCGCTCCACACAAATCCCTACCAATACCTCTGGTTCTACACCCAACGTTTGCAGGTGGTGCGCTAGCTGGTTTGCTCTAGCATTGAGTTCTTGGTAAGTTAACTGTTGGTCTTGTAAAACCACAGCGATTGAGTTCTTGCATCGCTCTACCTGTTCTTCAAACAGTTGGTGGATACATTTATCTTTCGGGTAATCAGTTTGGGTGTCGTTCCACTCCACTAACAGTTGATATCGCTCAGCTTCTGTCAATAACTGCAAGTCTTTTAGGTGGCGATCGCAATTGGCGATCATTTCTTCTAGCAGCGTCCGGAAATGTCCTAACATCCGGGTAATAGTAGTCGCGTCAAAACGTTGGCAATCGTACTCGATACTAAGAGATAACTGCAATCCCACCGATGCGATCGCATTCAGAGGATAATTCGTCAATTCAATTGAGCGAACCTCACGCACCTCTAACTTGTCAGTTTGCTCGAGTAAAGAAGGGTCTACGGGGTAATTTTCAAAAACCAGGATACTCTCAAATAAAGGCGTACCTCTCGGTACGTCACTCCATGCCTGAATCTCCACCAATGGACTGTACTCGTACTGCCTCGCCTCAGTTTGTTGAGCCTGTAGCTTTTTCAACCAAGAGAGAAGCAACTCATCAGGAGTTACCCGTACCCGGATGGGAAGGGTATTGATGAAGAGTCCTACCATAGACTCAACTCCCGCTAAGTCTCCCGGACGACCGGAAGAAGTCGCTCCAAACACCACATCTTCCTCGCCGCTATAACGACTCAGAAGTAAAGCAAAGGCTCCTTGAACCAGAGTATTCAAAGTCAACTGATGCTGCCCAGCTAGGGACTTTAGGACAGTTGTTGTCTCTGGAGATAGCTGAATTTTCTGCTGAGCGTGGCTTTTTTCCTCGCTGGAAGAATTACTCTGCACTCGATCTACTCTGAAGGGAGTGGGTGCAGTGAAACCCTTTAGCTTCTGCCGCCAGAATGCCTCAGCCCGAGCCAAATCTTGCTTCCCCAGCCAAGCGATATAGTCTCCATAAGGTCGGCTGCGTGGCATCGGCAAATCTTGACCTCGATTCAGCGCGTTGTAAGTGTCAAACACTTCCTTGAAAACTAACCCCGATGACCACCCATCTATAATTAAGTGGTGTTGGCTCCAAACCAATTGGTAGTTGTTTTCAAACTGAATTAGAGTCAGGCGCATTAAGGGAGGTTGGGAAAAGTTGAAACCCCGTTCGCGATCGCTACCAAGAAAATTATCGAGCCACTTTTGTTGCTCCTCGAACGAAACTCCACGCCAATCGAGATGCTCTATCGGCAACTTTACCTCTCGATAAACCACTTGAAACGGCTGTTCGCGACGTTTCCAATGAAAAGCAGTTCGCAAAACTGCATGGCGATCGACCACCTGCTGCCACGCTTGCTCTAACGCCGAGACATTGAGATTTCCTCCCAAAGTGCAGCTCAATTGATTGAAATATACTCCTGATTTCGGCGCATAAAGACTGTGGAAGAGTAGCCCCTGTTGCATGGGAGAAAGGGGGTAAATATCTTCAATATTCTTCTTATTATCCATTGTTCATTGTTTCATTGTTCATTGTTCATCGTTCATTGTTCGTGGGAATTACCAGTCTTCCGTTAGCCATTAGCTATTCGCCCTTAGCCATTAGCTATAAACCACAAACAAACTAAAGTTCTGCAAGAAGTTCATCGAGTTCTTCCGAACTAAATTGCATTTGAGGGAAATCAGAAGGCGTGTATCCTACAGCTTCAGGAGATTGGCAATGGACAATCAGCCTGCGGAGTGCTTCCATAAACCTCTCAGCCAAATTCTCAATCGTGGACTCGCGATGAATAGCCTTGCTGTACGTCCAATTCATTTGCAACTGACCTCCAGCTACAATCCCATTGATTTCCAGCAGATAAACTCGACTTCCTCGCTGACTCCGGCTTGCTCCAATGGACTCCCGAGCGGGTGTCAGTAGCGACGATTCTTCAAAAACTTGGTCGGACTGCCCGAGATAGTTGAAACTCACTTCAGCCCGAGGTTGGGCTTGCAGTTCCAAATCGCGGTTGAGATAGCGCAGTACTCCATAGCCAAATCCTCGATGCGGAATGGCACGCAATTGCTCTTTGATTGCTTTTAATGCTTTTCCTTGGTCGGAAGATTCGGGGAGAGTTAATACCACCGGGAAGTGAGTGGTAAACCAGCCGACTGTACGCGACAAATCTACATCATCGAAAATATTCTCCCGTCCGTGACCTTCTAGTTCTAGCATGAGCGTTCGCTCTCCTGTCCACTCGGCAAACGCCTGCACCAGTGCGGCGAGCAATACGTCGTTAATCTGCGTGTTGTAAGCTTTTGGAACTTGCTGGAGTAGTTGTTGAGTTTCGTTCTGACACAGAGAGACGGATACGCTACAAGCCAAAACCTCCGTGTTGTCGCCTCCGGAATAATCCACGGGCAAGCGAGAGAATGGTTTTTGCACTTCTGCCAGCCAGTAGTCCCGCTCTTGCTGTAGTTCTGCTGACTGTGCGTATTCTTGTAGACGTTCCGCCCACTGCTTGAATGAAGTTGTCTTAGGCGGCAGATGTATTACCTGTTCCTGACTGAGCTGCTGGTAGGCGCGGGCAAGGTCTTCTAGTAGAATTCGCCAAGAAACACCGTCAACAACGAGGTGGTGGATGACAATCAGCAGACGACTTGCTGTTTGCAGCCCCAAGTCGAAGAAAGCAACTCGCAGGAGTGTCCCCTCTGACAAATTCAAACTAGCTTGTAGTTCTGTCGCTGTTGCCTCTATCGCTAATTTTTGCTCATTCTCCGGCAGCGCCGACAAATCCACTCGGATAAATGGCACAACATCATCGGGACTAGCATTGACTTGTTGCCATCCAGATGCCTCTCGCCTAAAACGCAGTCGGAGTGCATCATGGTGTTCGAGCAAATGCTGCACGACCTGTTCCAACAGTCTGGGGTCTTGTACGTGCCGCATTTCTAGGATAAACGCTTGGTTCCAGTGGTGTGGCTCGGGCTGATTCTGTGCAAAGAACCAGTGCTGAATCGGGGTTAGGGGTACGAGTCCCGTCACTAGTCCCTGTTCGCTCTCAATGATTTGGGCTGTACCTGCCACAGCTGCTAAGTTGGCAATTGTCTTGCAATCAAAAATATCCTTGGGGGTAAGCTGAAAACCGGCTTGGTTAGCTTTAGCGACAATCTGGAGACTGAGAATGGAATCTCCACCTAACTCGAAGAAATTATCATGGATACCTAAGCGCTCGATACGGAGGACTTCAGCCCAGATTTTAGCCAGTATCTTCTCGCTTGGAGTGCTAGGAGCGACAAACTTTCCTGCCCAGTCCGGTCGCACTTGGTCTGGTGCAGGCAACGCCCGACGATTTATCTTACCGTTAGGGGTCAGAGGTAGCTCGTTCAACAGGACAAAAGCAGATGGCACCATGTATTCAGGCAGCCTCTCTTTTAGGAACTGGCGGAGTTCGGTAATATCGGGAGGTGATTTGCGATCGCGTACTACATAAGTAACCAAGCGCTTGTCTCCCGGTACATCCTCCCGCACGATGCTCGCCGTTTCCCGCACTCCCGGATGCTGACTGAGTACTGCCGAAATCTCTCCCAATTCAATCCGGAAGCCCCGAATCTTCACTTGGTCGTCAATACGCCCTAGAAACTCGATAGTCCCATCCGGTAAGTAGCGAGCTAAATCCCCAGTCTTATACAAGCGCTCTGAATAATAGTTTTGAATTTTGAATTTTGGATTTTGAATTGAAAAGGGGTTGGGAATGAATTTTTCCTCAGTCAGTTCTCTCGCGTTGAGGTAGCCACGGGCGACACCCGCACCACCGATGTAGAGTTCGCCAGGAACGCCAATGGGAACGGGTTGTAGATGTCGATCTAGGATGTAAATTTGAGTATTGGCGATCGGTCGTCCGATCGCAACCGTACCTGATAAATTAGTCTGATTTGAAACCTCATAAACACAGCAGCCAACAACCGTCTCTGTAGGACCATATTCATTAATCAATCTGGTGTCGGGTGCGTGAGTCCGCCAGAATGAAAGGCTCTTCCCTAACAGCGCTTCGCCACCGATAATGAACGCTCTCGTTTTACCTGCCGCCTCGTTGCTGGGTAACAATTGGCTGAGTACATCCAAATGAGCTGGAGTAATTTTGACGAGGCTGAAGTTATTTGTAGAACGCAAGATGTTGCTCAAAGCTTCTATCTCTTGCTCTTCAGGCAAAAGTACTACTTTTTGCCCCACCAATAAGGGAGAAAATAAGCTGGTAATCGTTGCATCGAACCCAATTGAAGAATGAACGGGAGCGCCACAACCTTCGGTTACTGCATAAGCTTTCGTACACCAATCCAAATAATTGACGAGTCCTTGATGAAGAATCATCGTCCCTTTTGGCTTTCCAGTTGAACCGGATGTGTAAATCACATAAGCCAAATTTAAAGGGTTAGCAGCACTGACGGGATTCTCCTCACTTTCCGCCAAAGTTACTCCCCAGTCTGTATCCAAGCAGAGTATTTGCCCTTGACACTCGGGCAGCCCGGACATCAACTTCTCCTGAGTCAACAGCACTGGCACTTGTGCATCTGACAACATAAAACTCAACCGCTCTTTGGGATACGCTGAATCAAGCGGTAAGTAGGCTCCCCCTGCTTTAAGAATGCCCAAAATACCAATCAGCAGTTCGATTGAACGCTCGGCGCAAATCCCCACCAGCACCTCTGGTTTAACTCCGATGCTTTGTAAGTAATGTGCCAGTTGATTAGCACGAGCGTTCAGTTCGGCATAAGTTAATTGCCGATTTTTAAACGTTACCGCTATGTTGTCTGGTGTTCTTTCTACCTGTTCTTCAAACAGGTGATGAATACACTTGTCTTTTGGGTAATCGCATTCTGTGTTATTAAACTCAACGAGCAGTTGCTGGCGATCGCGATCGCTAAGTATTTCCAACTCACTAATCAATGCTTCCGGTTGAGCGATCGCACTTTGCAACAACGTCTGAAATTGCCCTGCCAATCGTTCTATTGCCTCTGCCGAGAATAAGTTGGCATCGTAGTGAAGTTCTACATCTAGAGAATCTTCTCTGCGAACGCAAGAGAGTTTTACTTTGAAGCGATCGAGGCAAGCATACTGCTTGTAAATTGAGAAGCATACATCGCTAGTAATCTCCTTGGCTGGCACTGATTCAAAATCGAAACAAAAGGGAAAAAAGGATGGCTCTAATGTACGTTCATTCGAGCTAACTATTTGTTCCCAGCTAAAACTTTCTTGCCATTTGTAGATTTCGCGCAGAGATTCATGAGTCTGCTCTAAAACTTCCCTAAACCTCCAATTATTTTCCCAATTTAAACAGAACGGTAAATACTTAGTAAACAGCCCGATCGCTCTTACCAATTCCTCATATTTTCGTCCATTGCAAGCCGTTGCTACGACAATATCCGACTGGGCAGTGATACGCCACAAGAGAATCTGCCAGCAAGTTAGTAAAAAGGTAGAAATAAAAGCATTAGCATCTGTTCCATCTGATTGCGATTTGAGCTTTGATACCAAATCATGATTAATCTTAAAACTTAGAAAATGAGGCTGAATTTTTGATGAGTCATTAGGCTGATTTTCTAAAGGAAGAGTCAAATTGAGAAAAGGAGAAATATCTGGCTTGCACCAATATGCTCTTCCTACTTCCGTCTCCTCTCCCTCCAGTAATTCATTTTGCCACTCAGCCAAATCTGCATATTGCAGCGGTTCGTCGTCTAGTTTCTTACCTTGCAAGCAGGCTGTGTAGGAACGGCTAATTTCATGGACTAGATTCTTTAGCGAAACTGTATCCGCAATCGCAGCAGGTAAGCTGACAATTAGCAGATAGTTCTGAGGGGAAAGAGTCACCAGGGATAGATACAAAAGTGGTTCTTTCCCCAAGTCGAAAGGCAAGCAGGATACTTGATTAAAAATTTCCTCAACTTTTGCCTCTTGTTGCTGGGAATGTAGACCGCTCAAATTGCAGTCGGGAAGCCATGTTGTACGGCTGTCATTGATGACCTGAATGGGGATATTCATTCCAGGCAAGCACTTAAAGGTAGTGCGGAGAATTTCGTGGCGATCGCTGACATCCCGTACAGCCATCTTTAACGTGTCTAAATCAAGATTGCCCTCAATCTGAATGGCACACTGAACGCGATAAACTGAGCTGCCGTCAGCCGTCTGCAACGACCACAGATGCTTTTGTTGGGGTGAGAGTCGATACCCTTCAATAATTTTCTTTTGCATACTTCAACCTCTACTTTTGTGAGACAGTATTTTTTAATTCACTAGCCTCTAATTATCTTTCTTTTGCTTGATTTTAATTTTTGTAAACTAGCTTTTTCTAGCTGTTTAAATTCATGCTTTTGGACAAGTTGCGTTCCTTGTTTGGTTTCATTTTCGGAAACTTGATAGATTTCAAGTGGCTCTTCAGCTATTGCTTTAAGCGTTTGGATGTAATGATTGCCAATTTCTTCTATCGGCTGGCTAGATAATTCAGAGGTTTTACACTTTAAGAAGAGTTGAATTTGAGATGAGTTCACATTCAGAGTAAAGTCAGCTAATAAAACAAAGTCTGTCATTTCAAAGTGCTTTGCACCTAAAACCTGTAAATCATTGAATGTTTGAAGGCGCTGGTAGACATGAAAGTGAGTGAAGTTAAAACCAGTCTCAAACAGGTGCTGTCCGCCTAAATCTCTTTGGATCTGAGCCATTGGATACCATCGGAAAGGTAATAACTCTAACTCGGCGGCAAAGGTTTCCCGTACCAAGTCCCTCCAAGTCCCTCCGAGCAATTTCATGCGAAATGGCAAGGGTGTGAGGAAAAGCCCGAGACTTCGTTCTCCATCGGTGGTTTCCGGTCGCCCATTCGATGAAAGTATTGTTACTACGTCCAACTGCTTGCAAAGCTGACTGATAACGTTCAGATGTGCGGCGACTAGAACGCTTTTGAGCGGAACTGTAGCGGACTGAGCCAGCTTTTTGAGTTTTTCAGAAACCTCAAGGCTGATAGGAACTTCTAGTATGCAAACTTCCGAGGTAGAGTCAGTAGGCGGCTGGGAAACAGTGGGGCGAGGCAGTATCGTACTGGTGCTGTCGCTAAGCTTCTCAATCCAGTATTGTTTGCATTCTTCGGAATCGATCGCTCTTTTTTGCAAAGCCACAAAATCCCGAAACTTGTTTGCTGGGGGTGGCTCAATCGGTGTAACTTCTTTCCCCGAGAGGAAGAAATAGCGTTCAAACAACTCAGCGAGCATGGAGGCTACGCTCCATCCATCGAGAATCGCATGGTGAAAGCTCAAACTAAACTGAAATGTTTTCTCACTGCGGTAATGAATTTGCCAGCGCAGTAACGGAGGACGAGTCCAATCAAAATGCTTTTTCTTTTCGGCTTCTATCCAGATAGCGATCGCTTCTTCTTGCTTGGCAGGCGAGAGATGGCGAATGTCTTCTACCTGTAAGGGCGCGATCGCACTTTGATGAACTAATTGCATAGGTTCGCTGAAGTCCGTCAAATTAAAGGACGTGCGTATCACCGGATGACAAGTGGCCAGTTGCCCTAAAGCAGCTTGTAAAACCTGAAGGTTGAGAGGGGTTCGCAAATGGAAACTAAAAACATCATGAAAGGCACTAGAATCTTGAGTGTATGCGCTGTGGAACAACATCCCCATTTGCAGCATTGCCAAGGGATATGCATCCTCTATGTTGTCGGGTAATCTCAGTCGGTCTTGTTCGCTGATCAGGCCCAATGGTTCTGTATGGATTGGAGAGAATGAGCTTTGTCCTCCCGTGTTAACCTGTTGGGCAAGTTCGCTAATCGTCTGATGTCGGAATAACTGTTCGATGGAAAAATCCAAACCAATTGCTTGGGATCGAGCGCGAACTTGAATGCTCCGAATTGAGTCTCCTCCCAGGTGAAAGAAGTTGTCACGAATCCCCACTTGCTCTACACCCAACACGTCAGCCCAAATCTGAGTCAGTGCCTCTTCGATCGCATTGCGAGGAGCGACGAAGGTTTCTTCGCGATCGCATCTGTCTGTATCGGGGTCTGGCAATGCTCGTCGATCTACCTTACCGTTAGGCGTTAGTGGTAGAGCTTCCAGCAGCACGAAGGCAGTAGGCACCATGTAGCTGGGTAGCTTTTGAGCCAGAAAGCTGCGTAGTTCCTCGAAGGAGACGGGAACGGGCAACAAATTTTCTTCCTCTTTCCCCTGTTCCCTGTTCCCTGTTCCTTGCGATCGCACAGGGACAATATAAGCGACTAAGCGCCGTTCGCCGGACTCTTGCTCTTGCGTGAGAACGAGTACTTCAGCAACGGTTGGGTGTTGACTCAGCACCGCCTCAATTTCTCCGAGTTCGATGCGGAAACCGCGAATTTTCACCTGATGGTCGATTCGTCCTAAATACTCAATCTCTCCATTTGCCCGATAACGAGCTAAGTCACCCGATCTATACAAGCGTTCTGAATCAGAATTTTGAATTTTAAAGGGGTTTGGGATGAAGCGCTCCTGACTGAGTTGGGGACGGTTTAAATATCCTCGCGCCACACCAGCGCCACCAATATACATCTCACCCGGAACCCCAATGGGAACAGGCTGTCGATCGCGATCGAGTATATAGATTTGCAAGTCTGGAATCCGGCAACCGATAGCGTTGCGCTGCTGCGTTCGCCCTTGGCGTCTCCCCTTGGGAGAAGCGCAGATCGCACTCCCTGAAGTCAGAGTCAAATCGGCGGCTTTCAGGGGGCGATAGGTGACGTGTACGGTTGTTTCGGTAATGCCGTACATATTAACGAGCTGAGGGAACCGATCGCCATGACGCTCGAACCAAGGCTTTAAACTTTGCAAGTTCAAGGCTTCCCCACCGAAGATAACCCAGCGCAAGGACAGTTTCTTTGCAGTACTTGAAGTCTCTTCTACTCGCATCAGTTGAGAGAAGGCTGAGGGAGTTTGATTGAGGACAGTTACTTGCTCCTTGCACAACAAGTCGTAAAATACATCCGGCGATCGGCTCACCCAGTAAGGCACAACCACGAGCCGTCCGCCATAGAGGAGAGCACCCCAAAGTTCCCACACCGAGAAGTCGAAGGCGTAAGAGTGGAAGAGCGTCCAGACATCGCGATCGCTAAACTGAAACCAAGATTGTGTTGCGGCAAAGAGACGGACAACATTGGCATGAGTTATCAAGACACCCTTGGGCTGACCGGTTGAGCCGGATGTGTAGATTACATAAGCCAAGTTTTCGCTTGTCACACCGCTGATTGGGTTATCCTGGCGCTCTCGGGCGATCGCTCGAGAGTCGGTGTCCAAACAAACCACCCGCGCCTCATGTTCAGGAAGCTTCTCAACTAGTTGTTGTAGAGTCAGCAATACGGGGACTTGAGCATCTTCTAACATGAATCCCAACCGCTCTTGCGGATAGGTTGGATCTAAGGGCACATAAGCCCCACCTGCTTTGAGAATCCCCAACAGTCCCACTACCATCTCTAGGGAGCGCTCCACACAAATACCTACCAGCACATCAGGTTTGACTCCGAGTGCTTGCAGGTAGCGTGCTAGCTGATTTGCTTTAGCGTTCAGTTCGCGGTAGGTTAAGTGCTGGTTTTCAAAGACTACGGCAATGGCATCGGGTGTTTGCTCTACCTGTTCCTCAAATAGCTGGTGAATACATCTATCTTTGGGATAATCTGTACGGGTTTGATTCCACTCGACGAGTAACTGATGCCGTTCGGCTTCTGTTAGCAGTGGTAACTCTGAAATGCGCCGTTCGGGAGTAGCAGCAATGCCTGACAGCAAGGTGCACAAATGCTCGACCATCCGAGTAATTGTGGAGGCATCAAACAAATCGGTGTTGTACTCAAACGCCCCCTGAAGCCCTAATTCGGTGTCTTCTACAAGAAGGGTCAAATCGAACTTGGCTGTCCGGTTTTCCTGCTTCAGGAAACTCACACTCAGATCGGAAAGCTTCAGTTCCTCTGTTGGCGCATTCTGGAAAACAAACGCCACTTGGAACAGAGGATTATGGCTTAAGTTGCGATCACTCTGGAGTTCTTCCACCAAATATTCAAAGGGCAAATCCTGATGGGCATAAGCCCCCAATGCCACCTCGCGCACTCGTTCCAGCAACTCTCGAAAACTGGGATTACCCGAAAGGTCAGTACGCAATACCAGAGTATTGACAAAAAAGCCAATTAACCCTTCAATCTCGGAGCGGTTGCGGTTAGCAATCGGCGAACCTACCAAGATGTCATCCTGCCCTGTGTAACGGTGGAGTAACGTCTTGAAAGCGGCTAGGAGAGTCATGAAGAGAGTGACTTCAGCTTGGCGGCTCAGTGCCTTAAGTGCTTCAGTCAGAGTGGTGGGTAGGGAAAAGGATTCCCTTGCACCTCTGAAGGTTTGGATTCTAGGTTGCGAACGGTCTGTAGGCAATTGGAGTATGGGAGGATGGCTACCTAATTGCTGCTGCCAGTAGGAAAGCAAAGACTCTAGTACTTCACCCTGTAACCACTGGCGCTGCCAGATAGCAAAGTCGGTATATTGGATGGGCAACTCTGAAAGTGGCGACGGCTTCCCAGTAGAGAAGGCGTTGTATAGGGTTGCTAATTCTTGAATAATGATTTTTCTCGACCAAATATCATAAATAATGTGGTGCATTGCGAACAGTAATACGTGTTCTGCTTCGCCCAATTTGAGGAGAGTCACTCGCACTAACGGTTCCTCTGCCAGGTCAAAAGGCTGCTCGACTGCCTCAGCGACTAACCGTTGTACTTCAATCTGCCGTTCTTTGGCAGGAAGCGATCGCAAATCCACTAACGGCAAAGCTAAGGTCAAGCTGGGAGCGACGACCTGAACCGGTTGCCCTTCCACCAGGGTAAAAGTGGTGCGTAAAACTTCGTGTCGCCTGACGATTTCGTTGAAGCTTTGCTTTAACGCACTCACATTGAGCGAGCCTTGCAGTAGCAGGGCGGCGGCTTCATTGTATAAAGAGTTGCCCGGTTGCAATTGGTCGAGAAACCACAGTCGTTGCTGGGCAAAAGATAGAGGATAAAATTGAGGCTTGCTAACCTTTTTTTGTAGTAATTGCGCCAGAAGTTCTCGCTTCTTTTCGGGTGGAATATTAGTTAGATTACGCGGAGTATTACTCATTATTAAGAAATAGGGGCTAGGGGCTAGGGACTAGGGTTTAGGGGCTAGGAGAAGAAATTTTTTATCCTTCGTTGTCATACATTTCACGTTAATGCGATACATTTAGACCCCCCCAACCCCCCTTGCTAAGGGGGGAGCAATAAAAGCATCTGTATCAAGCATTTAGGGAATTGGTATCAGCTAACATTTCGCTGAGTAACGAGTCAACTTCTTCGTCTGAAAGTTGCTCTAGATTCGCCAAAATTTTTTGAGCATTTTCCCGATCGCTTATAGGAATTGCCTTAATGTTCTTGTTTTCTGCCTGTCCTTGACTTTGTTGAATCACCAAAGCTTGTTCGGCAACAGTGGGACGTTCAAAAACGTGGCGCACGGACAGTTCTACCTGGAATTCTTTCCGAAGCTGGGAAATCAGTTGAGTTCCGATTAAAGAGTTTCCTCCCAACTCAAAGAAGTTATCGTGGATGCCTACCTGCTCAATTCCCAACAAATTTTGGTAAATACTGGCAATCTTGCGCTCTATTTCGTTGCTGGGTGCAACATAGGGATTTCGTCGGTTCAAGCTGGAGTAGAGTGCAGGGGTTGGTTCTATACGTTGGGCATCTTTTTGACTCGTCCAAGATTCGCGCTTAATCCATTTAGCGATCGCAGCCGTCACATCGCTACGCCAAATCGTTACTTGAGGAACTGGAGGGTTAGATAAAATGCGCTGAAAAACCTCCACTGTTTCTCGCTGAAAAACCGCCGCACTTTGTTCTTTATCAGCCTGAAACCAATTAGCACTGCACCACTGGTTGAGATTGAGTTGGTGCTGTTTGTGAGCGAAGGCATCTAGGAATGTATTGGCACCACTATAGGCGGCAACTGCCACTCCTCCCAAAACAGATGCGATTGATGACATTAATAGACAAAAATCAAGCTCTTTGCCTTGTAAAACTTTCTCTAATGTGTAGAGTCCGTAAACTTTGGGTTGAAACTGCCAGTCGCATTCGCTGTAACCTGTCTCTTGAATTGTTCTGTGAAATTTATCACCAAGAGTTGCGGCGGCGTGGATTACTCCATGAATTTTGCCAAATCGCTCCTCAGCTTGCGCGATCGCTTTTCGCATTTGAGCCTCATCAGCCACATCTGCACTCCATACCAGCACCTGTGCGCCTAATTCCTCTAACTCTTGCACTTGCCTGATTCTGGTGCTTACGCGATCGTCATGAGTTGCCAACCACTGCTTCCACTCGGACTTGGCAGGCAATCCCGAACGTCCGATGAGGACGAGTTTAGCCTGCATGGTGCGAGCCAAATGTTGAGCCAGTATCAAACCAATTTTTCCCAATCCACCGGTAATCAGGTAGACGCCACCTTCCCGCAATCGTTTTGAACGCTCGGTTCGATTGTCGAACCGTACAGGTTCAAAGGTTTGTACCCATCGCTGATGACCTCGGTAGGCGATCGCTAGATCGGGCGATAATCCGGTAAGTTCTGCAATAAGCTGGTCGATCGCTTTTTCAAATTTACTTCCTGACTCCGAAAGCACAAAATCGATACTTTGGCAAGCAATGTTGTCGTATTCTTGGGGAATAACCTTACACAGCCCCAACAGGGTGGTTTTCTCTGGATAAAGCGCATCTGCGCTTTCCACCCCATGCATACCGTTGGACAATACCCAAATTTTCAGAGGTTCGGTGACAAGCTGCTTATCGAGAGCCTGAGTGAGAAACAGCAGACTGTAAAAACCAAAGTGCTGAATCTGCTCAAAGGATAAGGGCGTGATTGTAACGCTCCAGAGATGAATGATCGTGTCTGGGAGCTGATTTTGGGTAAGGAGTTCTCCCATTAAGGCGTAATAGTCATTTTTGCTGCGGGGATTAATGATGTATTCGCGAGCGCTAACTCTGCCAAATTGCTCTCCTCCTCGAACGCAGATAACATCGTGGCCTTCATTTTGCAGTCGAGTCGAAAGTTGAGAACCGACTCCACATTCATCCAGAAATACTAGCCAGCGCGACTTGGGCTTTTCTCGATCTGGAATTTCTCTGGGCACGGGTGGTAGAGATTGTTTCCAGACTCGAATGTAGAACCAGTCTGCTAAGTCTGGCTTTCTTTCTGATACAACCTGCTTTGTTGGTGCGGCTTGTTGTACTTTGGGGAGGCCAATCCAGTAACGCTGGCGCTCAAAAGGATAGGTGGGTAGGGGAAGGCGATGGCGGCGCTCGTTGGCATAAAAACTCAACCAATCTACTTTGACACCTGCTAGCCAGAGACGACCTAAGCTATTGAGTAAAAAGGCGACATCTGACTGTTGCTCCTGGGGATGGCGTAGCGAATTGAACACCCCGTTATCGATCTGGTGCTGCTTGGCAAACGTACTCAAGGTTCGTCCTGGACCCACTTCTAGCAAAACTCGCTCGGGTCTTTTGAGCAACTCAGTCAGTCCTGCACTAAAACGCACGGGTTGTCTTAGATGCCTTGCCCAGTAATTTGCGTCTGTTGCTTCTGCTGGGGTAATCCAAGTTCCAGTAAGATTCGAGACAAAAGGAATTTGGGGAGGATTGAAAGTGACTTGGCGTAATAACTCTGTAAATGGCTCGATCATTGGCTCCATCATCGGAGAATGAAAGGCATGAGAGGTATGAAGCTTGCGATAGGGTATGCTTTTTTCTTGTAAGGTTTGTTGCAATTGTGCGATCGCCTCTGCCGAACCAGAGACCACGGATGAAGCAGGGCTATTGCTTCCCGCCAGCGCCAGATCTTCTCCCAGCAACGTTTGCACTTCTTGTTCTGGCAGTTGAATAGAAAGCATCGCGCCAGAGGGGAGTTGCTGCATCAATCGTCCTCTAGCCGCCACTAGCCATAAGGCATCTTCCAGGGAGAAAACTCCAGCTAGACACGCTGCTACATATTCCCCAATGCTGTGACCAATCATTACTTCAGGATGTACGCCCCATGCCATCCATAACTTAGCTAGCGCATACTCGATTGCAAACAACGCAGGTTGGGTAATGTGTGTCTGTTGAAGCTGTTGTGTTGCCTTTTGCTCTTGGGTTGCATTGGGGTAGAGTACATGACGCAAATCTAGCCCTAGATGAGGTTTGAGCTGTTCGCAGCAGTCATCGACGTGTTCGGTAAAAATTGGCTCATGCTGATAGAGTTCCAGTGCCATATTGATGTACTGCGAACCCTGCCCAGAAAACATAAAGGCTACTGGGCAGTTACCGGATTCTCGGTAGTGGGTGAAAACCCGTTGCGAATCTAGAGTTGACAGCGCTTGCACGGCATCATCTAAAGTTTGGCACACTAACATCCGACGATGGTCAAAAGCCCGACGACCAACTTGCAAGGTGTAAGCGACATCAGCAAGGTTCAGGTCCGAGTGTTGCTTGAGGTAATTGACTAAATTTGTGGTAGTTTGCTCTAAAGCTGTTTCCGTTTTCGCAGACAGCATTAACAACTGCCAGGGGCGTGAAGTACTGGAAGCTTCAACGGCTGGAGCTTCTTCGAGAATGACGTGAGCGTTGGTTCCACCAATGCCAAAGGAACTCACTCCTGCGCGTCGGGGGATGCCGTTCGCCTGCCATGCCGACAGTTGCGTATTGACATAGAACGGACTGTTGGCAAAATCAATTTGGGGATTGGGTGAACCGAAGTGCAAACTGGGTGGAATTTGTTTGTGCTCGAGAGCGAGAACGGTTTTGATTAAACCTGCTACTCCCGCCGCTGCATCCAAATGCCCGATATTGGTTTTTAACGAACCAATGGCGCAGAAACCGTTTTTCTCGGTACTGGCACGAAACGCTTGAGTCAGCGCGGCAATTTCAATGGGGTCTCCCATTGGTGTTCCCGTTCCGTGTGCCTCGATGTAAGCGATCGTTTCCGGTTCGACCTCAGCCATCACTTGAGCCATTCTAATCGCCCGTGCTTGGCTGTCTATACGAGGTGCCGTGTAGCTCACCTTGAAAGAGCCATCGTTATTAGTAGCAGAACCTTTGATAACAGCATTAATAAAATCTCCCTCGGCTAGGGCATCTTCTAATCTCTTTAAAACCACAATGCCTACCCCTTCACCGCTAACAGTTCCCCGTGCGTTAGCATCAAAAGCGCGACAGTGTCCGTCGGGAGATGAGATTCCCCCCTCTTTGTATAAATAGCCAGCTTTTCTAGATGAACTGATAGAAACGCCACCTGCTAACGCTATATCGCATTCCCCATTGAGCAAGCTTTGAGAAGCTAAATGAACGGCAACTAATGAAGTCGAGCAGGCAGTTTGAATTGTATAGCTGGGGCCTTCCAGATTGAGTTTGTAAGAGACGCGGGTGGTGAGGAAATCCTTATCACTGGCAATAGCTAGTTGCTGAACATCTACGGAATCTATCAGGTTTCCTCTTGTATAAGCTTCAAGCATATAGCTGTTTAAGCTCGTGCCACCAAAAACGCCAATTGCACCCTGATACTTTTCCGAGTCGTAGCCAGCACGTTCAAGTGCTTCCCAAGCACACTCCAAAAATAGGCGTTGCTGCGGGTCGGTAATTTCTGCTTCTCTAGGATTGAACCCAAAGAAGGCAGCGTCAAAAAAGTCTACATCTTCTAATACAGCTCGTGCTTTGACGAAGTTAGGGTCGTTGAGTACAGAGGATGCTGTTCCTGAAGCTAATAGTTCTTCATCAGTGAAAAAAGAAATTGATTCTACCCCCTTTTGCAGATTTTGCCAGAATTTATCAATAGTTTTCGCTCCTGGAAAACGCCCTGCCATGCCAATAATTGCGATTTCCGAACCGTTTATATAATTATTCATAATTCATCAATTCCTTTACTCGCTACAATTGATTTCATTTTTTGCAGACGTTTTCTTTGTTGAGCTTTACCCGCTTTTAACTTATCAGTTTGAATATCAGTTCCCTGAAAAGGTAATGCTTGATGTTTATCTGGATTTAAGTATTCTGCCAGGGAACTTATAGTTGGGTATCTGAACAGCTCGATCATTGATAAATTTGAGTTGAATAGTTCGCGCAGTTTGCTATGAACCTGAATCATGAGCAACGAGTGACCGCCGAGTTCAAAGAAGTTATCGTGGATGCCCACTTTCTCAACATTGAGTGCTTTGCTCCAAACCTGAGCGATCGCTTCTTCGATCTCAGTTCGCGGCATTACATAAGTCACGTCTAACTGCGGACGAAGACTATCCGGCTGGGGTAACGCATTGCGGTCTAGCTTACCATTCGGTGTCAGTGGCAGGGCTGCGAGTACTACGAGCGCCGAGGGTATCATGTATTCCGGCAGCTTTTGCTTGAGGAAGTTACGCATTTGTGTAACCGTGAGTCCATGTTCTGGCTGAAGCACGGCGTAGGCTACCAAGCGCTCTCGATGCGATGAGTCAGAGGCTCCGCTTTGCGATCGCTCCTGTTTAACGACAACCACACTCGTCTGTACGGCTGGGTGTTGGTTCAGCAACGCCTCAATTTCTCCGAGTTCGATACGAAACCCCCGAATCTTCACCTGATGGTCGATTCGCCCCAGGTACTCCAGATTCCCGTCTGGCAGGTACCGAACTAAATCCCCAGTCTTATACAAACGACTGACTTTTGACTTTTCAAACGGGTTTGGAATAAACTTTTCGGCTGTAAGTTCCGGTCGGTTGAGATAACCACGGGCTACTCCCGCCCCGCTGATATACAGTTCGCCGCAAACCCCTACAGGAACTGGCTGTCCGTATGGGTCTAGAATGTAGAATTGCGTGTTAGCAATGGGGCGACCAAGGGGAATAATACTATTTTCGCGATAGCGAAGCGCTGCTGCGTTCGCCCTTGGCGTTCCCGAAGGGTAGCGCAGATCGCGATTCTTGCAGACTTCTACCTTATGAACAGCTGACCAAATAGTCGTTTCCGTTGGCCCATAGAGGTTCCACACTTCACTACCCCGCTCAAGTAGCTCCGATGCCAGACCCGCTTCGAGGGCTTCACCGCCGCAGAGAATTTTCAAGTGTTCGCAACCCTGCCACCCCGCAGCCAGAAGCAGTCGCCAAGTGGCTGGAGTCGCTTGCATCACTGTGGCACCTGAACCCATCAGTCGCTCTAACAACTGGATGCCATCAGCCGCAACGTCTCGGCTGACGATAACCGAATGAGCACCGACAATCAGAGGTAAGTAGAGTTCGAGAGCGGCAATATCAAATGATAATGTGGTGACGGATAAGAGGATATCTGTCTGACAAAGCCCTGGACTAAGGCGCATGGCACTTAAGAAGTTAACCAACGCACCATGTAAAATCTCGACCCCTTTGGGTTGACCGGTCGAACCCGAGGTGTAGATGGCATAAGCTAGGTTTTCCGCAGTTGCCTCGTTGGTAGGATTGCTATGTCTTTCCCGTGCAATCTCTTCCCAGTCGGCATCCAGGCATATTACCTTGCCTTGGTGTTCCGGTAAGCTTGCTACCAACGTTGACTCAGTGAGCAGCACGGATACCTTGGCATCTTCTAGCATGAGGCAAAAGCGATCATAAGGGAGAGCTGGGTCAAGCGGCACATAGGCTCCACCTGCTTTGAGGATGCCCAAAAGTCCAACGAGCATTAAAGGAGAGCGCTCCACGCAAATTCCCACCAATACCTCTGCTTCTACCCCTAGCTTTCGCAGGTAGTGTGCTGTTTGGTTCGCTCGCTGGTTCAGTTCCCGATAGGTGAGCTGCTCGTCTTCAAAGACTACCGCTACAGCATCCGGTGTCCGTTCGACTTGCTGCTCAAATAGCTGATGGATGCACAAATTTTGGGGAGAATCCGCCTGGGTGTGATTCCACTCTACGAGCAACTGATGCTCCTCAGCTTTGGTTAATAAGGGCAAGTCTTTGAGGAGTACGTCAGGATTAGTCAGCATCGCTTCGAGCAATGTCTGGAAATGCCCCAGCATTCGGGTGATAGTGGCACGATCGAAACGGTTGCGATCATAAGAGATTTTGAACTCTAACTCGGAACCGGGGATTGCGATCGCAGTTAGGGGATAATTTGTCCTATCGAAGGCACTAACATTCTGAATTTCTATATTGACCTTCGACTCCCGTAACACCTGATCCACAGGGTAGTTTTCAAACACGAGAATGCTCTCGAACAAGGGTACGCCTCGCGGCACTTCACTCCACCCTTGAATCTCTACCAGAGGGCTGTACTCATACTGACGCATCTCAACCAGTTGAGTCTGAAGCCGTTCGAGCCACGGCAGCAGAGCTGTATTTGCATCCACTTTGACGCGCACGGGTAGGGTGTTAATAAACAGCCCTACCATAGACTCTGCTCCCGCTAAGTCTGCCGGACGGCCGGAAACGGTACTGCCGTAGATGACATCTTCCTCACGACTGTAGCGGCTCAGAAGTATAGCCCAGGCTCCCTGGACAAAGGTACTCAGTGTGAGCTGATGCTGCCGCGCCAAAGATTGCAGTGCTGCTGTGGTGGGGAGCGATAACTTGACTCGTTGCTCGTCGTATTCAACAGGGTGAGGTTTATCAAAATTGGGGCAGATGAGAGGTGTGGGTGCTTGTATTCCACTGAGGACTTGCCGCCAGAATGTCTCAGCTTTCGATAAGTCCTGCTGCTGCAACCAAGCGATATAGTCTCCGAATGGTCGGCTGGAAGTATCAGGCGCATTTTGACCCTGGCAAAGTGCTTCGTAACGTTGCACAACGTCTTTGAGAACTAACGCCGTTGACCACCCATCGAGGATGAGATGGTGTTTACTCCAGACAAATTGGTAAGAATCGTCGGACAGGCGAACTAGAGTCAGGCGTATCAGGGATTCTTGGGAGAGGTCGAAGCCTGAAGAGCGATCGCTCTCTAAAAAAGCCTCTAACTGCTCTTGCTGAAGAGCTGGGTCAATACCTCGCCAATCATACTGCTCTAAGGGTACTTTCACTTTTCGATGCACAACTTGTACGGGTTTGTCAAGGTTCTCCCAATAAAAGCTGGTACGCAAGGCGGTGTGCCGAGTCACAACGTGCTGCCACGCATCCTCAAAAGCCACAATGTTGAGATTGCCGTGCAGGCTGTAGCACTGTTGGACGAAATACACTCCTGAATTAGGGGAGTACAAACTATGGAAGAGGATGCCCTGTTGTGCTGGCGATAATTGATAAATATCCTCAATGTTATCTCCTTTCATTTTGTACTCCCCTGCCTAATTTCTTCTAGTTTGAGATAAGGCTCCATTGCCCAGCGTTCGACCAAATCTCGGACTTTTTTAGAAGCTATTTTTTGTTTGTTTGCTCTATCATCTTTATAACCTTTTTGTTGTAGATTTTCTTTAGAATAAACCTTAAGATTATCGAGCATTTTGACCATTTCAGCATCAAAAACCTCGATTTTAAAAAAATCGAGAACTTGGCTCAGTCCTGATTCCGATAAGAGCTGATTGTAATTGATTAATAAAGTGTTTTTGGGGTCAAAATAATGGTAAGCCATTTGAGAATAAGCTCGATTTCGTCTGGCAAGAAACTCTTCATCACTCATCGTCGCAATCTCACTCGCACTTAAATTTAGGATTTCTTTTGCCAAGTGAGAATGTTCGGGGCTGATTCGAGTGATATCACTCGCACTTAAATTTAGGATTTGCCTGACGAGTCCAGAAATGTGTTTATAACTCTCTAAATCGATTAAATCTGAGACAACAACTTCTAAAGGATGGCGATACAGGAAAATCCACGGCACTTCTGGAAACACCTTTTTGATAAAGGGCAGTGCCAAGACGTTAAAAGGACTAAACCTGATGATATAGTTTTCCTCTACACCCAAACGGGGTTGCCCTAAAGCACTGATTACGCTCCGGAACAATTCAACTCTAGAAGACTCGGAAAAGCCATCCACCTCTGCCATTAACTCATTGGGCATTAAGCTTTTGTTGATTGCTCCGTCTTCAGAGATAACCAAGTTGCGAGGCAGTGAAGAGAGCATTCTCGCTAATAAAGTTGAACCGCACTTCGAGACGTTAAAAATGAAGCCTTTGGGCTTTAGTCCTGGACTAAGATTCTGTAACTTGGTGAGAACATCTAACGTTGTCCAAATGGGTTGAGGTTTGTTTTGGTTTTGCCAAGAACGGCAGACTGTGAAGGTAGAACGTTTATCAGTGAAGTAGGCTTGACCGACGTTGAGCCATGCAACTCCCTGAACGTGTTTGCTTAAGTGCAGTTCGATTGGCGTCCAATTTTTGAGTTGTTCGGGTTCTATATCTTCCTGTATTCCCGATGGGACAGATAACAACTTTTCTAACTGGTTATAATCGTCCCAAAAATGCCGATACTTTAAATCTGACAAACGACGCCAGCGATCGCTTAGTTGTTTTTCCAGGGCTTTTTGCTTAAGGAGAAAGGTATCGGGTAAGATTCCCATGTTAGCTCCTATAGCCAGTCTAAATGATTCGTGAAATTCTCTCTTCCCTCTTTCTCTGAGTTCTCTGTGCCTCTGTGGTTTGTTATTATTCATGACTCAAATAGACTAGCTATATAGTTTTAAGTTCGATTTGGGATTAAGAAACGGCAGCTTTTATCTAGTCTTTTTTTCACCCGTTTTGTTGAGCTTGGACAGTAGCTTGTTGAGGTCGTTTTGACTCAACTGGGCTTTGGGAAAGTCTGAGGGTGTATAGCCTCCAGCTTCAGGAGATTGACAATGGGTAATTAGCGATCGCAATGCTTCGACATACTCTGTAGTAAGCTGTTCGATGGTGGTTTGCTTGTGGATTTGTTCGCTGTGCGTCCACTCCAGTTGTAGTTTGCCCCCAAGCACAAATCCGTTGATATCTATTAGATAGCGTCGGTTATCTGCCAAGGAGCGACTTACTCCTGGCGTCTGGTTGACTAGCTTAAACAGCGATGATTCCGGCAGAACTTGGTCAAACTGCCCCAGATAGTTGAATCTCACCAGGGCTTGCGGCAGGGTTTGCAATTCGGCATCCTTGCTGAGATAGCGCAATACTCCATAACCCATGCCTCGATTTGGAATACTCCGGAGTTGCTCTTTCACAACCTTTAATACCTCCCCTGGTTCTAAGTTTTCTGCCAAAGTCAGCCGCACTGGGAAGATGCTGGTAAACCAACCCACCGTCCGCGATAGGTCGATATCATTGGTCATTACCTCGCGTCCGTGTCCCTCCAAATCCACGAGTAAGGATTGCTCTCCCGTCCACTGGTTAAAGGTTTGCACTAGTGCTGCCAGCAGGACATCGTTGATTTGGGTGCGATAAACAACTGGCACCTCTTGCAACAAGGCACGAGTGTCTTCAACGGATAGAGAGATTGATACAGTACGAGCCAAAGCTACTGTATTCGCACCGCCAGAATTATCTACTGGTAGGACGGAACAGGACTGACGGGAAGTTTGTAGCCAGTAGTTGTGCTCTTGCTGAAGTTCGGTTGACTGGGCATACTCTTGTAAAAATTCAGACCACTGTTTAAAGGAGGTTGTCTTCGGGGGCAACTGGACAACTTCTCCTCGCTCTAGCTGCTGGTAAGCGTGGGCGAAGTCTTCGAGTAAAATTCGCCAAGAGACGCTATCGACTGCCAAGTGATGAATCGCCCATAGCAGGCGGTGCGGCTGGTTGTCGCCCTGGTTAAACAAAGCAACCCGCATTAACGAATTATTTTCTAAGTTTAGGCTTGCCTGTAACTGAGTTGCGATCGCCTCCAGGGCAGTTTCTTGTTCTGCTGCCGGAGTGCTGGATAAATCTATAACTGAGACAGGCACATCTTGCACCTGACCCCCCCAACCCCCCTTGGTAAGGGGGGAGTGAAAGGAGAAACTTTGATTCTGCGGGGAAGCTAACTTCTGGCTCTTGTTTCCCCCTTGACCCCCCTCGCCCCCCTTGGTAAGGGGGGAATGCAAGGAGGAACTTTTATCCTTGGGGCTAGGGGGGTAGTCAACGTCCTCCAGTCCAGCGTTAACCTGCTGCCAACCCGATTCTGTGAGGGTAAACCGCAGGCGCAGAGCATCGTGGTGTTTCAGCAGGTGCTGTACTGCTTGTTCCAAAAGAGCAGGGACAATCGCTTGCCGCACTTCTAGGAGTACAGCTTGGTTCCAGTGGTGCGGATGCAGGAGCTTTTGCTCAAAAAACCAGTGCTGAATCGGAGTTAGAGGCAGCGAACCCGTTACAACTCCCTGTTCGGTTTCGATGATTGAAGCTGTACCTGTAACGGCAGCTAATCCAGCTACAGTCGGGTACTCAAACATTTGCTTGGGGGTGAGTTGCAAACCCGCTTGGTTGAGTCTGGCGACAATTTGAATGCTGGCAATGGAATCTCCGCCCAACTCAAAGAAGTTGTCATAGATGCCTACTTTGTCAAGTCCCAGCACTTGAGTCCAAATCCTGGCAATGGTTTCTTCAACGGGGGTGCGGGGAGCGACAAATCGCCCTTCTAGTTCTGGTCTAACGCTATCAGGGCTTGGCAGCGCTTGACGGTCTACCTTGCCATTGGGTGTTAAAGGCAGTGCCTTGAGCCGCACAAAAGCTGAAGGTATCATGTACTCCGGTAGTTTTTCCTTAAGGAAGTTCCGGAGGTCGCTGACGGAAAATTCAGACGATGGCTGAGGCACAATGTAAGCGACGAGATGCTTGTTGTCCGAGTCGTCTTCCCGCGCTAAAACGGCGGTTTCCTGGATGTCGGGATATTGTCTCAGCACCGACGAAATCTCGGAGAGTTCGATGCGGAAGCCGTGAATCTTCACTTGGTCGTCAATTCGCCCGAAAAACTCGATGTTGCCGTCGGGGAGATAACGCGCCTTATCTCCAGTTTTGTAAAGCCGCTCTGAACCAAACTTTTGACTTTTGAAGGGGTTGCGGATAAATTTTTCAGTTGTCAGTTCGGGTTGGTTGAGATAGCCACGCGCCAGACTATCCCCACCAATGTAAAGTTCGCCCGGTACTCCAATGGGTACGGGTCGCAGGTGATGGTCGAGGATGTAGACTTGGGTATTAGCGATCGCACAACCTAAAGGCACGGTTTCAGATTGATGCCCCATTGACTCACTCGGAACGAGATAGGTGAGGACGCCAATCGTTGTTTCTGTCGGTCCATAGTGGTTGACGATTTGGCAATTTTGTGAATGTTCCCTGATTTTTTCGACTAACTGCCAACTCAGCGCCTCACCTCCCAGAATTAAACGCTTTCTTGGCATAATCTTCTCTGGGTGAGCAGCACTCAAGAGTGCATTCAAGTGAGATGGGACAATTTTGAGGCAGTCAATCGCATGGTATTGGCAGTATTCTGCTAATGCTTCTGGATTTGTTGCCCTCTCCCGCGAGATAACGTGCAAACATCCACCCGTACATAAAGCTGGGAAAATGGCAGTATTGCCCAAGTCGGCAGCAATAGTGGAAACTGTTGCAAAGCTGGAACCTACTGGCAGGTCTAGTCTTGCTAGGATACCGTGTAGGTAGTTTAAAAGCTGCTGATGCTCGATCGCTACTCCCTTGGGTTTGCCAGTTGAGCCTGATGTATAAATGACATAAACTAAATTCTCTGGAGTTACGTCACTCTTGCGATTCTCTTCTGGTTGCCGAGAAATTTCCTTCCAGCTGGTATCCAGACAGACGACTGTTGTTGACGGTTTGGAAAGCCGTTCAGCTAGGTGCTGTTGAGTCAAAATGACAGATGCCCCAGCATCTTTAACCATGAACGCGATGCGCTCATCTGGGAGAATTGGATCTAAGGGGAGGTAAGCTCCACCAGCTTTGAGAATTCCCAATAAGCCGACGAGCATTTCCAAAGAGCGATCGACGCAAAGAGCTACAATTGTTTTGCCACCAACGCCTAGTGCTTGCAAGTGGTGAGCGAGTTGATTGGCACGAGCATTGAGCTGAGCGTAGGTTAGTTGTTGGTCTTCAAAAACAACAGCAATCTGTTCGGGAGTTTTTGCTGCCCAATCCTCGAATAGTTGATGGATACACTGATGTTTGGGATATTCAGTTTGGGTGTTGTTGAATTCGATGAGTAATTGATGTTGCTCGCTTGCACTCAAAATCTCCAACTCACCAATTGCTGCTTCAGGTTGGTTGATAGCACTCTCTAACAGCGTCTGAAATTGCCCTGCCAATCGCCAAATATCTTCTACCTGGAACAAGTTGGCATCATAGTGGAACTCTGCAGTTAAAGACTTATTCCGACGAATGCAGGAAAGTTTAACTTTGAAGCGGTCTATACAGACATACTGTTTGTAAATGGAGAAGGATAAGTCTGCGGCAGAATACGCGGCAGGTTGTTCATCAAAGTCAAAACAAACGGGGAAGAAGGATGAACCCAAGGGTTTCCCGTTCGATTCAGTAATGAGTTCGCGAGAAAAGGACTCCTGCCACTTGAAAGCGCTGCTTTTTGCTTCGTTAACTTTCTTTAATACTTCAATAAATTTATAGTTTTCTTCTAAATAGCAATTAATTGGCAAGTATTTAGCAAATAATCCTAATGCTGACTCTAGTTCTTCATAGTTGCGACCATCGTGTAAAGTGCCGACAACTATCTGCGATTCTCCCGTAAGTCGCCAGAGTAAAACTTGCCAGCAAGTCTGAAGAATTACAGATATTGAAGTATCATAACGCTGCGTGATCGCTTCGAGTTTCGCTATTGTCTCACAATTGAACGTTAAGCTAATAAAATTAGGTTTAAATTCTGGATTTACTCCTTTTTTATTCTCAAAATAAAGCTTCCCATCGGCAAACACTGAGATATCTTTTTGTTGCCAGTGAGCAATTCCGATTTCCGCCTCTTCTCCTTCAAACAGTTCATTTTGCCATTCGGCTAAATCCACATACTGCAAGGGTTGGTCAGACAGTTCTTGGTTATACAAGCAAGCGGCGTAAGAACGGCTAATTTCGCCAACAAGATTGTTAAGGGTTGCGGTATCTGCACAAATTGCGGGTAAACCTAGTAGCAATACATACTTTTCCGGGGAAAGAACAACTAGAGAAAGGTCTAAAATTTGTCCCTGCTCAAAATCAAAAATTCGCTGACTCGCTTCCTGAAACAGTGATTCAATTTTGGTGTCTTGTTCTTCAGGTTCTAACTCACTGAGATTGTAGTAAACAACCTCTGGCGTTTTGTTATCAGTAATAACCTGAAGGGGAACTGTCATTTCCGATAAGCCATGAAAAGCGGTACGGAGTATTTCATGTCTATCAACGACACTCTGTAAGGCAGATTCTAAAATTTTTGTACTAAGATTCCCCTCGATGAGAACAGCACAATGAGCGCGATAAGGTTGTGTTGATGCAGATTGCTGCAACAGCCACAGACACTTTTGCTGGGGGGAAAGTCGAAAGCCATTTATCGATAAATTCTGCATCTCTCTAAATTTGTTTAATGTTACTTACAAGCAACTCCTTTCTTGAGTAGACCTCTTGCAAAAATGTTAATTTTGGATTTTTAACCACAGATGAACACAGATAAACACAGATGGATTTGATAGCATTTAGGACTTTTGCAAGAGGTCTAGTCATTAACTGGGTAGTTTGCGACAAACAACAGCAGCGTGTCCCGCCCGTCCGTCTAGTCCAAAATCTCGCTCTAAATCGAAAATGCGAACGTCTGTAAAGCCTACCTTTTCCAAAGCCGTTTGAAGGTCTTCTGGGGAATAAATTTTAAATAACAATGTTAAATCGGAACGCTGCCATTCTCCATCTATCAGTTGAAAGGTAGTAATGTACTTGCGACCGATTTTGTCTTCAGGGTGATAAATGTCCCGCATAGAAAAGACATCATCGTCCTTAACATAGCCCTCAACAACAGAAGCATCAATCGTAGAAGCGTCCCAATTCTGCACCCATTCCTCCAGACGCAAGTCGAATAAAAACCAGCCATTATCTAGCAGTGCCGCATACACGCTACTGAACACGCTTTCCAATTCCTCAATACTCATCATGTGGTTGAGGGCGAAGCTGGTTGAAGTCGCTGCATGGAACGTAGGTGGCAATTGGAAGAAGCGTGCATCGTCTAAAATAAATTTAGCTCCAGCTGCGTTCTGACGAGCATATTTCAACATCTCTTCAGAACCATCAAGTCCAGTTACTTGATAGCCTAATTCGAGCAGTTTTTGGGCTAATTGTCCTCCACCACAACAGAGATCGAAAATGTGCGCCCCTTTTGGGAGATGTCGTAATAGCAAGTTTTCCAAAATGGGCAAAACTTTTGCCCATTTAGTCTTTTGTTTGCTGGGTCTGTTGTATATCCGAGCAAAAGAATCATAATCAGAATATCGATTTTGGGTAGAAATCATCTTCTTTCCCCGAAAGTATCTGGAACTGATGGTTTAGAGTGTTAGGCTAAATGTTTGGGCTACTTAGAGGCTCAGCCATTCCCACTACAACTTTTCGTGACCCTACAAAAGGTAAGCGTCCGTGTGCTGCAAGCATATTGTCTAGCATTAGGATATCGCCTTCTTGCCAGGGAAATATTACTGCTTGCTGCTGATATAAATCTCGAATTTCATCTAATACAGAATCTTCAATTGCAGAACCATCACCGTAATAAGCATTTCGAGGAAGGTCTTCTTCCTTAAAGGTTGAAAGTAGGGATTGGCGGACTTCCGGATTTACGCTGGAGATATGGAACAAATGAGCTTGATTGAACCAGACTGTTTCGCCCGTTTTCGGGTGTGTGGCTACAGCTTGACAGACTTGACGAGTTCTCAGGCGAGTGCTGTCTTTCCACTCATACTCAATCCCAGCCTGTCGGCAGTAACTTTCTACCTCAGATTTGCTCGTAGTTTGAAATACATTTTGCCAGGTAAGGTCTACTTTATCACCATAATTACGAACATACAATACCTTTTTTTGCAGGAATTTATCTTTAATTTTTGGGTCGAGCTGTTGAAATATTTTCCGACTGTCTGCAATCGGTGTTTCTCCACCCTGTTCGGCAGCTCTTACACAGAAAAAACAAATTTTCATAGGCCAGTTGAGAGAGTAGGCCATCTCGTTATGTAAAGGAATGGATTGAGCGGCAGGGTATTCAGTTGAGGTATAGATTTTGCCACTCACCCAACTGCGCGGAGTAGAGCGATAGGAATAGTCTAGTAACGCCCCAGAACTGGCTTGGATAAACTGCTCAAATTCGCCAACGGCTCTAACATTAAAGTTCCGGAACAAAATCCCACCATGTCGCAAGAGCCATGTCTCGATTTGTTTCAGATTGTTTGCAGCCCAAGTGATTAAGTTGACGCCATCGACGGCAGGTTGAATCACTAAAGGCAGCAATTGTTCGGGATGGAATAACTCAGCTTTGACTAGATTTTCTTGTGAGATTTCAACGACTTTTCGTTTAACAGCTTTGAAGTTCATACCTAATAGTTCATTGGTCATTGGTCATTAGTTATAGCAATGGACATATCGGTTAGGACATTATACTCAATCCGGGTAGACTACCCCCTTTGTGAGAACGAACCACTCCAGGCACAGAGTTCGCAGAGTAGAGAACAAGAGGAAATCTTGCAAAAATCAGATATCCCATCTGTGTTCATCTGTGTTCATCTGTGGTTTCATTTCTTAAACCTGGACTTATGCAAGAGGTCTATTGCTTCCTATCTCCCCATCTCCCCATCTCCCCATCTCCCCCTCATTCCCTTCGGCGGATAGTGCCTAGCTTCTGACGGCGTGCTGCTTTGAATTCTTGTTCTTGGGAAAGTTGCTGTTGCTTTTCCCACTCTGCTAAGACTGCTTTCAGGGCATTTAGCTGTATGTCGGGCTGTTTAACGACAGTACTAAGAATTTGTTCAAACCGTTCTGCCATGCGGGCAATGGTTGAAGCTTCAAAGAGGTCGGTTTTGTATTGAAATAAACATTCCATCCCCTCTGGTGTTTCTGTTAAACCAAGCTTCAAATCGTGCCGAACTGCTCCAATATCAACGTCCGATAGACTTAACGTTAATCCCGGAAGCTCTAAAGGCGGCATGGGATTATTCTGGAGAGAAAACCAGACTTGATAAAGGGGATTAGAACCGAGATGGCGTTCTGGCTGGAGTTCCATTACTAGCTTCTCGAAGGGTAAATCTTGATGGGCGTATGCCCCCATCGCGACTTCTCGCACCCGTTGTAAAATGTCCCGGAAGCTGGGATTGCCTGATAAGTCAGTTCGCAGAACGAGTGTATTGACGAAGAATCCAATTAACTCTTCAGTTTCACTTTGATTTCGGTTGGCGATGGGGGAACCGACTAGAATATCTTCTTGACCTTTGTAGCTGTAGAGCAGTGTTTTGAATGCTCCTAGCAGGGTCATAAATAGCGTGACGCTTTCTTGCTGGCTTAGAGTTTTGAGTGCCTCTGTTAAAGTTTTGGGCAAGACAAAACCGTAGTCGGTTCCTCGGAAAGTCGGGCTAGAGGAACGGGGGCGATTGGTGGGTAAATCTAGTACAGGCGGATTAGTTCCTAGTTGCTGCTTCCAGTACGCTAGCTGAGTGTCCAACACTTCCCCTTGCAACCACTGGCGCTGCCAAATTGCGAAATCGGCATACTGAATGGGAAGTTCAGGTAAGGGCGAAGGTTTGCCTTGGGAGAACGCTTCGTAGAGAACCGCAACTTCTCTAACAAACAATCCGACAGACCAACCATCAGAGGCAATGTGGTGGATGCTGAATACTAGGATGTGTTCTTGCTGACCTAACTTTAGCAGCATCAGTCGCAGCAGTGGGCCTTGTGCTAAGTCGAAGTGTTGTTGACACCACTCGGTTGTTAGCTTCTGGACTTCAGACGATTTGACCGCTTCTGGCAACTCACACAGGTCGATGAGCGGCAACTTTATTGTGAAGGATGGGGCAATAACCTGAAAGGGTTGTCCATCTATTTCATAGAACGTGGTACGCAAAACTTCATGACGGCGGACGATTTCGTTAAACGCTTGCTCGATCGCTTCTACATGAAGCGAACCAACGAGGCGTACTGTTGCTGATGAGTTGTAGGAAATGTTACCGGGATCGAGGCGATCGAGCAACCACAGCCGTTGTTGGGCAAAGGAGAGTGGTAGCTTGCCGCTTCGGGAGACGCGCTCAATGGGAGGAGCTTTCCGTCCGCTGGGAACCTTCATCATCTCTTGGATGGCTGCGGCGAGTCCAGCTACAGTTGGCGATTCAAATAGGCGGCGTAGGGGGAGTTCTACCTCGAAGGTGGTTCTGATGTGAGAAATGACTTGGGTAGCGAATAGGGAATGTCCACCTAGATCGAAGAAGTTGTCATAAACACCGACTTGTTGGACACCGAGAACTTGAACCCAAATCCCAGCGAGTGCTTCCTCGATGCGATCGCGCGGTGCCACAAACTCCCCTTCGAGATGAGAGCGATAGCGAAGCGCTGCTGCGAAGCGCAGATCGCTTTCAGGTGCGGGTAGGGCGCGGCGGTCTACCTTACCATTGGGAGTTAAGGGCAGAGCCTTCATCCTCACCAAAGCCGAGGGCAGCATGTAGTCTGGCAGATTCTGTTGCAAGAAATTACGCAACTGGGGGATGAGTTGGCGACTCAATTTCCCTTGTAGAGGGTTGTTAGCGTAGTCACTCCAAGGTTTTTGTGAGTACGTTTCTGCCAGCAGAGGAGGTATTGTCAGCGTGGGCGAAGACTGCTGGAATATAACATCGTAGTGAGCGATCTGCTGAAAGCAGCAGCGCTTCGCTATCGCATCAACCTCTGACCAACTAATGGAGATCGCATAAGGTAACTCCTGACTCAACGCCCACCAATCTTCAGGGTCGATGCCTTTTTCCAGGGGAATTGCCTGCAACGTGTCTCGTAGTTCGCCCACTGTAGCCAGTTCATCATCGCTTTTGAGGAGTTTGACCAGCCTAACTTGGGTTTGGACACGCGCATTGGGTACGCTTTTGATGACTAAAATCTTTGGCTTGGTTTCTACCAAAAGCTGGCGGACAGCTAGCAACGTCAGTTGATTTTGCTGCCAATCCAGATACTGAGGCTCGAGTGCGGGATAAACCTCGCCTCCAACATAAAGAATCGCGTCATAGCGGAACCGAGTTAGCTCGTTGTATGAGCGACCTCGTTTGAGCTGAATCTGAACCTGGCTGATTTGTGGCAGATGCTGCTTGAGGGCTTTGAAGAACGCTGGATCGATGACCAGTTCCTCTTCTTCGTTCAAGTTGGTTTGCACGCGCTGCCGCAAGTCGGTTATCGGTAAGGAGGCAGATGCCTTATGCAGTTCAACGTCAGCATGAAACGCTTCCAAAAGCGGGAGGCTGCGTACATCCCCGATGAAGATAAAGCCCCCTGGCGCTACCGCCTTCACTGCACTTTCCAAAACTGCGACTAGGTAATCGATGCTGGGAAAATACTGGATAACTGAGTTGAGAATAACGGCGTCAAAGTTTGCAGGAGTAACGCCCTCAAAGTTATCGGCTGCTTTTTGAACCAGCGTCACTTGCGACCAAGCCCCCTTTAATGTCCTGATGTGCCGCTCGATATGAGCTAACGCCTCGCGGGAAATATCAGTACCCAAGTATTGAAAGCAGTGGGGCGCAATCTGTAACAGCAGCAAACCTGTACCGCAACCAATCTCTAACACGCGGTTTGGGGCTAGGGAGAGTATGCGCTCAACGGTAGAATTGACCCATTCGCGCATCTCGGCTTTTGAAATGGGCAGACCTGTATAACTTTCGTTCCAACCCAGAGTATTGAACGTTAAGTCCTGTTCGGAAGCGGGTTGACTGTAGGTATTGTTAAAGACTTGCTGCCATTGGGAGATGCGTTCGATTGGATCGCCCGTAGCTTGGTTTTGGGAGTCGGGTACTATATAACCTACGAGACGCTTGTCGTCAGGATTATCTTCCCGAACAACCACCACAGATTCGCGCACGGCAGGGTGTTGGGTTAGTACCGCTTCGATTTCTCCCAGTTCGATGCGGAAACTGCGAATCTTTACCTGATTGTCAATGCGACCCAAATACTCCAGGTTGCCGTCCGGCAGGTAACGAGCTAAGTCTCCAGTTTTGTACAGACGAGCTTCGGGTTCATCGCTAAACGGGTTGGGGATAAATTTTTCTGCTGTCAATTCTCTCGCGTTGAGATAGCCACGGGCAACGCCAGCACCACCGATGTATAATTCGCCAGGAACGCCGATAGGGACGGGTTTGAGGTAGGGGTCTAGGACATAAAGTTGGGTATTTGCGATCGCTCGACCAATTGGAACCGCACCGGATATGGAGGTTTGAGGAGGAACCTCATAAACGCAGCATCCCACCACTGTCTCGGTTGGCCCGTATTCGTTAATTAATCGAGTGTTGGGCGCGTAACTCTGCCAGAAGGAAAGGCTTTTCCCCAACAGCGCCTCGCCACCGATAATCAATGCTCTACTCTGACACTCCTCTTGCCGAGGGGGTAACATCTGGCTGAGCAGTCCTAGATGTGCTGGGGTGAGCTTAAGCAGGCTGAAATTATTGTTAGAACTCAGTGTGGCGCTGAGTGCTTCTATTTCCTCCTTTTCTGGGAGAAGGACTACCCTTTGCCCCACCAATAAAGGGGCATATAAGCTGGTAATCGTTGCATCAAAGCCAATTGAAGATTGGACTGGAGCGCCACATCCTTCTGCTACTGCATACGCCTGCGTACACCAGGTTAGATAGTTAACAAGTCCTTGGTGGGTAATCATTACCCCCTTTGGCTTGCCAGTTGACCCCGAAGTGTAAATAACATAGGCTAAATTCTCGCTAGTTGTCGCGCTGGCTGGATTGTCCTTGCTTGCTTCAAGAGAAGGCAGAAGATGGGAGGCAGAATGCAGAAGGTTCTGTTCACCAACCCAATCTTTATCCAAACAGATGACAAGGGACTCATGATTGGGCAATTTTTCCACTAATTTCTGTTGAGTTAACAGCACCGGAGTCCGTGCATCTTCTAGCATGAAAGCTAAGCGATTCTTGGGATAGGTTGGGTCTAACGGCACGTAAGCACCACCCGCTTTAAGAATGCCCAAGAGTCCCACGACCATTAAGAGCGATCGCTCTACGCATATCCCTACCAGTACTTCTGGCCCAACTCCTAGCTGCTGTAGGTAATGAGCGAGTTGATTGGCTTTTTGATTGAGTTCTGTATAAGTTAGTTGCTCGTTTCCATAGACAACGGCAATGTTATTTGGTGTGTGCTTTACTTGTTCCTCAACTAGCTGGTGAATGCATCTATCTTTAGGATAATTCGTTTTTGTATTGTTGAATTCAACTAATAGCTGATGTCGTTCGCGTCCGCTGAGTATCTCTAATTCATTAATTGGAGCGTTCGTTTGTTTAATAACGCTCTCTAACAAGGTATGAAATTGTCCGGCTAGACGCTTAATATATTCAGCTTCATATAAGTTAGAGTCGTAGTAAAATTCTAATAATAGTGCATTATTTCGAGCGGTACAAGATAATTTGAGCTTGAATTTGTCGAAATAGGCATACTGTTTGCAAATCGAAAACGATACATCGAGAGAAATTTCAGATTTTTGTTCGTTAAATTCAAAACAAAATGGGAAGAAAAACGAATCAGGAACTTGAGCTGTTGTTTTTGAAATTTGCTCCCACTCAAAACATTCCTGCCAATCATAAGCTTCGCGTACTGCTGCATCAAGCCGTTGCAAAACATCATTAAATCGTAAGTTTTCTTCTAGCTGACAAGAAATTGGTAAATATTTGGCAAACAGCCCTAAAGCTGCCTTTAACTCCTCATCCATTCTGCCATCACAGGCAGTGGCAACTAGGGAGTTCAACTGTCCAGTGATACGCGAGAGTAAGATTTGCCAGCAACTCAGTAATAAGACATTGATTGAAGTATCCGATTCGTTGACAATTGCTTCCAGTTTTGCTACTAGTTCGGGAGCAAGAGTGTGAGTAATAAATCGAGGTTTAAATGCTGGTTTTCCGGAAGCTGGATTTTCAAAGGGTAACCTTAAGGTGAGAAAATTAGAGATATCCTGCTTGCACCAAAACTCTTTACCCGTCTCTGCCTCTTCCGTCTCTAGCAATTCATTTTGCCATTCAGAAACAAGAATGTATTGTAGAGGTTCCTCAGACAGTTCTTTCTTGTAAAACTCTGCCGTATAGGTTCGGCTGATTTCACTTACTAAATTTTTGAGCGTCGCCGCATCCGCATAAAGTGCAGGCAAGCTAACTAGTAACCGATGTTGAGAGGGTGACAGAGTTATCAGGTAAAAATGGAACAGCGGACTTTGCTCGAAGTTGAAGGTTAATCCTTCCACCTCTTGAAAAAGCGCCTCAATTCTTGCTTCTTGTTCCTGGGAATTAAAACAAGTTAAGTCGTGCTTATGAATCGATAACAGGTTGTTATCCGTGATGACTTGTAGCGGAATTGTCATTCCAGGCAAGCAATGAAACGTTGTGCGGAGAATCTCATATCGTTGAGCAACGTTTTCTATTGCTGTGATTAAAATCTCTGTATCGAGATGTCCTGCAATCGCAACATCACACTGAGCGAGATAAGGCAGCGTTGGGTCGTTTTGCTGCAACAACCAAAGATGCTTTTGTTGTGGGGAAAGTCGATATCCCTGAATCATTTCCTGTGGTATCTCTACGCTTGTACCTTGCACTTGTAACAACTCCTTGTCTTGGGATTAAATAGTTTAGAGGCTAAAGGGTTCAGCCATCCCCACTAAAACCTGACGCGAACCAACAAAGGGTGTTCGTCCGTGTGCCGCCAGCATATTGTCTAAAAGTAATACATCCCCAGCGTGCCAAGGAAAAATAATGGTTTCTTGCTGATATACTTGTCGAATTTCATTAACCACCGCATCTTCAATCGGCGTTCCATCACCGTAATAAGCATTGCGAGGTAAATCTTTTTCTTTAAAACTTGCTAATAGACTCTGACGAAAAGCAGGCTCTAAACTAGATACGTGGAAAGCATGGACTTGATTGAACCATACCGTTTCGCCTGTTTGAGGATGAGTTGTTACCGCCTGACAAACCTGACGAGTTCTGAGTTCATCTCCCTTCTTCCACTCAAACTCAATGCCAGAATTACGGCAATACTCTTCTACAACTGACTTATCTTCAGTTTGAAAAACATTCTGCCAAGGTAAGTCTAAGCCATTGCGGTAGTTGCGAACGTACATCACCTTTTTTTGCTCAAAGCGTTCTCTAATGGCGGGGTTAATATTGGCGAGTACGCAGCGACTGTCAGCAATTGGCGTTTCTCCTCCCTGCTGTGCTGGTTGAACGCAATAAAATGCGATTTTCATTGGCCAGGTACGGGAGTAGGCATTTTCGTTGTGTAATGGAATGGAGCGATCGGCGGGATATTCAGTAGAGGTATAAATTCTACCACTGACTTGAGTGCGGGGTGAAGAGCGATAGGAATACTCCAGCAATTCCCCAGAAACTTCCTGAAGAAATTGTTGAAAATCAGCCGCCCCAGTTAAGTTGAAGTTTCGGAAAAGCAAGCCTCCGTACTTTAACAAATGAGTTTGGATATAGTCCCGGTTGTTAGCAGCCCACGCAACTAAATTTATCCCCTCAATAGCTGGTTGGATAACTAAGGGAAGAGACTTGCCTGGTTGTAGAGGCTCTACCCTAATCAGTTCTTCTTGGGAAATACTAATGGCTTTTGGTGCGATCGCTTTTCGCTTTGCCGCCCATAAGTCTTTTATTGAAGTAGTCTTAGATTCTGAATGTTTCATACCGACGTAGGTTCATACATAGTACTTCCTTGTCCCCGTCTTCCTTATCTTCCTTATCTTCCTTACCCGATAAGCTTTGGTCTGATGTCCTTAAGTTTCCGGCGACGAGCCTCTTGGAATTCCTGCTTCTTGATAATGCGTTTTTGCTGCTCTGCTTCGCGCAGTATTTCTACCACAGCGTTCAACCTGATGTCCGGTTGTTTGACAACAGTATGTAGAACCGTTTCAAAATTTTCAAGCATCTGCGCGACGGTAGGAGATTTAAATAGCTCTGTGCTGTACTCCAAAAACCATTTCATGGTGTTGCGATCGGTATTCCACACATTCAAGAGCAAATCAAACTTTGCTGTTCTGTTGTCTAATTCCAGACTGCTTATCGTCAGATTCGGAAACACTAAAGGCTGCATCGGTAACTGGAGGACTATCTTGACCTGAAACAGCGGCATACTTTTTAAATCCCGCTCTGGGTTGAGAACTTCCACCAGTTTGTTAAAGGGCAAATCTTGGTGAGCATAAGCGTTCAAAGCCACTTCGCGCACGCGCCCCAATAATTCCCGAAATGTGGGGTTGCCAGACAAATCAGTGCGCAATACGAGTTGGTTGACAAAAAATCCAATAAGTCCTTCAATCTCAGCTCGGTTGCGGTTGGCGACATCAGTGCCCACAACGATGTCGTCCTGACCCGTGTAATAATGCAGCATGACTTTAAATGCTGCCACCAGGGTCATGAACTGCGTAACTCCTTCTTGACGGTTGAGTGCTTCAAGTTCCTCGTTGAGAGTTTCTGACACTTCCCGAATTTGCCGCTTGCCCTGAAATGTCTGGACGGCTGAGCGCTGTTGGTCAGTTGGTAATTGCAGCAGGGGGATATTGGCAAGCTGTTTCTTCCAGTAAGAAAGCTGGGTTTCTAGAACTTCACCTTGCAACCACTGGCGCTGCCAAATGGCAAAGTCTGCATACTGAATTGGCAGTTGAGGTAGTGGTGAGGGTTTTCCAGTACGGAATGCTTCGTACAGCGTTCCCCATTCCCGAAGCAGTACGTCTGATGACCAAGTATCAACGATAATGTGGTGAACGCTCAGCAGCAGTACGTGGTCTTGTTCGCTGAGCTGAAGCAACACTCCTCGCAGCAACGGTCCTTGAGTCAGGCTGAAGGGGCGTTGGTTTTCCTCAAGTGCCAGTTGTTGGACTTCTGCCTGCTGCCTCGCTTCGGGCAACTCGCGCAAGTCTACCACTGGCAGGGTTAAGGTTAGACTTGGGGCGATGACTTGAAGCAGTTGCCCCTCCACCATCTCGAAGGTAGTCCGTAGCGTTTCGTGCCGTCGCACAATTTCGTTCAAACTCTGCTCCAGCGCCGCCACATCAAGATTACCCTTTAGCCATACTGAGCCAGGTTCGTTGTAATAAGGGCTGCTAGAGTCAAACTGGTGGAGAAACCACAGCCGCTCTTGGGCAAAAGATGCAGGCGCGGGACTAATAGTAGAACGTCTAGGAATAGCTGTTAATCGAGAATCCGACTGCACTTCACCCCGTAAGCGTTTTTCGAGAAGCGCTCGTTTGGCGGGTGAAAGTTTAGACCGCCGTGTTAAAATTTCTTCTTTATTTCTATTACTCATAAATTTGTACGCGAATATAGTCAGGGCAAGGTTGGATTCTCGTTAAATCGTTTTCTAAAATTATTAATTCGCCTCTCTTTTCAATTTCCTTAAATCCCGCGAATTTATACGCGATGTACATCATGCGATTTCGATTATTAGAAACGAACTCGGCGCACAGGCGGGCATTATTGTCTTTAGCCAAATTCATCAGGTAATTAAGCAAGATTGTGCCGACACCTCTGGACATGACGCGGCAAGACATGAGCAAGAGTTTTATCATCCACAAGCTTTCTTGGCATTCCACCAGGGCTAATCCAATTTTTCCGTAACTGCCATATTTATCATCCAGACTGGTGATTAACAGTTTGTGGTTTTTCGACTGGCGAAATTGATTGAGTTCGTCATAAGAGTAGGTGTAACCTGTCGTATTTAATTGATTGGTTCGTACCGTGAGTTCTTCAGCTCGCTGCAAATCTTCTTCTTTGGCAAAAGAGATAGTGAATTGCATATTAAGTGTGGCTAAGAATTCTTCTTGAGGACCGATGAATTCCTCTTCAGCTTTCTTGCGCTCAATATCGCTGACGTACATTAGCCTTCTTTTTTTTGAATCTTCTGTGATAAAACGAGGATTCAGTTCCGGTATGTCTAGTAGCTGCTCTAGGTTTTCGCTATTAATACAAAGGACTTTTGGTAGAGAAAAGCTGACTTCTTCTAATTCAAATAGCTGGTCATCAATAAATGCGATCGCCTCTGTACCAATATTAATTAATTTAGCAATCTCCTGAAGGGAGGACGCCTTAGAGTTCCAATTGATTTGGGGATACAAAAAGTAGTCCTTTAACCCAAACTCTTGCAGCGTTGCCATTGCTTTGTCATGGTCATTTTTGCTGGCAATAGATTGCAAGATGCCTCGACTGTCCAAGGTTTCGATAATGCTAACCACCGAATCTCGCAATGAAACACAATCGCCCTCCAATAACACACCATTCCATAGAGTGTTATCCAAATCCCAAACTACACATTTGATAATTTTTTTAGTGTCTTGCTTATTGTTAACTAGCTCAGACTTTATGCCAATCATGTTTTCACGTCCTTGCTACTAATTCTTGAGACATCACAGCGCGAGTAGGTTGAGACAGATACTCTTGATAACCATACTCAGCAATGGTAATTTGTTGGATTTGGGTACTTCCTTCGATGATTTCCATAATTTTTGCATCTCGAAAATACCGTTGAACGGGGTATTCACTACTACAACCATTGCCTCCGTGAATCTGTACGGCATCACTTGCCACTTTAGTTGCCATCGTGGAGGCAAAATATTTGGCAATTGAGGTTTCCATAATCGACTTTGGAGCGCTGATATCTTTAAGGTATCCAGCTTGATAACATAGCAATCTCGCTGCTTTCACATTGGCAATTATTTCAGAAATCATTTGTCGAATTAGTTGGTGTTCCTTCAAATAAACACTGAACTGCTTTCGTTGACTCGTATACTGAATGCAAGCTTCAAGACAAGCTTGAGCAATACCGACACAACCCCATGCCACACTGTATCTGCCGTAATCGAGTGCAGAGGAAGCGACGTGGGAGAAACCAAAACCCTGCCTGCATACAAGATTTTCTTGTGGAATTCGACAATCATTGAGGTGCAGTTCGGCTAACATTGAAGCTCTAACTCCCAACATTCCAGAAATGGGTTGGATGGAGAGTCCCGGGCTATTTTTCTCAACCAAAAAAGCAGAGGGTTTCCCTTCCCACTGGGCAAAAACTAAAAAGACATCAGCAATTTGCCCGTAGGTAATCCATTTCTTTTGCCCATTTAAGATATAAGAGTCAGCCGATAGTACTGCTGTAGTCTCCACACTTTTGGCATCGCTACCTACATTAGGTTCGCTCAAAGCAAAGGCAGCAATGACTTCACCAGAGGCTAACTTAGAAAGCCAATACTCTTTTTGAAATTTACTTCCCCACTTAAGCAAAGCGTAAGAAACCATGCTGTGAACGGTTAGCAAACTTCGTAACGAAGAACATCCCCGTCCAATTTCTTCGTTCAATAAACCATAAGTAATCATATCCATGCCACTGCCACCCCTGTCTTTGGGTAACACGGCTCCTAGGTATCCTTTTTGAGCGAGCTTTTCTATTAGCTGAAGGGGAGTATGTTCTTCGCGATCGCATTGATTCGCATGAGGAACAATTTCTTCATCTACAAAGCCTCGGAATGTAGCGCTATCGTTCTGTTGCTGAGGAGTCAATTCTATCTTCATCGTACTATTTAAGTGCCAACCTATGCCACCACTTTTATAGGGCTTCTCAGTGACTTGCTGTTACAGCCGTTTTGCGATCGAGCAAACGAACTATAGCATTGATAGTTCTAAAGTTATCAAAATCAAGGTCTTCGTTCTCGATGGTGACTTGAAACTCTTGTTCTATAAATAAAACCAATTGCATGGCAAACATCGAATTGACAAAGCCAGTTGCAAAAATATCTTCATCTTCGTATAATTCATGGTTACCCAAAAAACGTGAGAGAAAGGTTTTGATTCTTGATTGAGTTTCTTGCATACAAACCTAGCCATCTAATTGTTCAGTTATAAGTATAAAAACCCTGTCCGCTTTTCCGACCATACAACCCTGCATCCACCATTTTTTTCAATAAAGGACAAGGTCTGTATTTACTGTCGTTGAAGCTTTCATACAAGACTTCGACAGAGAAAAGAATCGTATCTAATCCAATCAAATCCGCTGTTTCCAATGGTCCCATCTTGTGGTCAAAGCAGGTTTTGAAGATTCTATCTACCTCTTGCGCTGAAGCCACTTGGTCTTGCAAAAGAAAGATAGCTTCATTGATGGTCAACATTAGCACACGGTTAGAAACAAAACCCGGAGAGTCATTAACAAGAATGCATTCTTTCCCCATTTGAGCCAACAACGTTTTGGCTGTATGAATGGTTTCATCGGTAGTGTGATAGCCACGAATCATTTCAACCATCGGTTTCATTGGCACTGGGTTCATAAAATGGATGCCAACGACTTTGGGCGCACGCTTGGTTACGGAAGCAATGCGAGTAATGGAAATGGCTGATGTATTTGCTGCGAAGACGGTGTTTGCGGGGCAAATTGCATCAATTTTTTCATAAACATCGTTTTTGATATTCCATTTTTCTGTCGTATTTTCAATGACAAATTCTGCTGCTTCTAGAAACTGGTAATTAGTTGAGAACTTGATGCGATGCAGAATATCATCTGGACTATCTGCCGTCTCACCTTTCTTGAAAAACCCTTGGAAACGAATATTATTCCTAATTTGTTGTTTGGCATGTTCCAGAATATCTTCTGAAACATCTAAAAGGATTACCTGATGGCCAGTTTGGGCGAGATTTTGTGACACCCCGACGCCCATAACACCCGCTCCGACAACACCGACAACTTGAATATTCATCATCTGATTACTCAACATTGAATTTTAGACTTACTGCTTTTTGTTTAGCTTTTATTTGGTATAAACAGCAACAGAACAAGGCATTTTTATAAAATTTGTATCAAGTCTCTGATGGCAGTTTCCAGAAATATGAATAATACCGTTAAAAATTCAGTTCGCTTAGGATAACGAATATCTGTCGTCGGTTATCGCTAAACGCTCGACGACCATGCATAAATCTTGAATTGTCAACCATTACCAAATCTCCAGATTGCCACCGTACTGCCTCTGTTAAGCGGTCTGTGACTTCCTTAATTTCGTAGATGACTGTATCTGGAATTAGTGAACCGTCTTCAAACTTTAGGTTTTCTCCAGTACTGGTGTATAGATTGAGGAGGCTGTTGGCAAAGGCATCTTGATGACTATACTTAGTTTTAACTACAGCCGAGCAAACATATTCTATAGAGATAGACTGATCTTCATCAAATCTATACTTTACCTCTTCAAGACCATCCAGCGCTCGCTTAGCATCATTGCTGGTGGCATCTGAACCAAGAAAATACTTCCATTGATTGGCGGAGTAATGGTTAAAAAAACATAATTTATTGGAAATAAATAGCTGTTTCAACTCTTCACTGAGTTTTTCCCACACTCGGACACCATCCCAGAATAAAGTTTCACCTCCCTGTGTTGCTGGTACAGCACAGCAAAACCACACAGCACCAACTCGATAAGGAGTATGAGCGTGTTCGCAATGAGGACCAATATCATGCATTTCTGGGTCTACCAAACGGATAAACTCGTCTTTCAAGTCAACAATAGCTCTGCCAGTATCTCCGATGAATTTAGAACTAAATTGTTCTGAAAATGCTTTCATCTGCCTGTGAGCGACGCCAAATCCTCGAAAAATCAGTAGCCCAGATGACTTGAATAGTTCCTTAGTTTCCTTGACGGAGAGGCTAAGAATGTTTTTGCAGTTCTCACTATAAATTATTTTCCCACTGCTATTGTTTAATGATTCAATTTTGACCATCACACTTCTACTCAAAACAGGTGAAAAAACTTAAGGTTATAGGTAGTTTTTTTAATTACTCTCAGTAGAGTAATGCAAGAGTCAAATCTTTATTTTTTCATACAAGCTCCTTAGCTTCGTCTTCGGTTAATTCTTCTAACTCATCTAAGAGAATGTCTTCAACAACCAGAGCTAATTCTGCTACAGTGGGAGCCTCAAAAAGAAGTCTCATTGAGAGTTCTACTTGAAAGTCTTTACGAAGTTGAGAAATTAGTTGCGTCCCTATCAAAGAATGTCCACCTAAATCAAAGAAGTTATCGTGGATTCCTACCTGTTCGATTCCCAATAACTCTTTGTAACGGTCAGCAATCTTACTCTCAATTTCGTTACTAGGAGCAACATAAGCCGTTTTTAAATTAGGTCTTAGATGCTTTGATTCGGAGCGAGACTTCTCTGACTTTTCCAGTAAACTCGATACTGCAAAATTCTGGTGTTGCTTAATTATACTCTGGAGGTTTCGCGTTGATACGACGACTTGAGGAAGTTTATTAAATAAAATGTGACTTAATGCATCTATCCCCTCATGAAATGTTATACCGTATTGCTCTCGCATTTGCTTAAATCCAGCTTGTAGTTCTGGAGAAAATGACAGCAATGAATCTTGCCAGCTATCCCATTGCCACCAATCCCAGTTAATAGAAACTGTAAGCCTTTGCTGTCTAGAATAACTGTAATGGGCGAAGGCATCCAGAAAAGCATTAGCGGCGCAATAATCGACTTGACCAAATCCTCCATAAATTGAAGTCATTGAGGAGAAGAGAACTAAAAAATCTAAGCTCACGTCCTTTAATACAGACTCTAACACCAGCGTTCCCTTCACTTTTGCATTGAGAACACTTGCTGCCATTTCGGTCGTTTTCAGTTGAATTAAACCTGCTCCTGGAACTCCGGCGGCGTGAATGACTCCATGAATCTCGCCAAAGCGATCGCGCACTCGCTCAATTGCAACTTGCATTTGCTCGAAATCAGCAACATCCGCCGTCAGGACAAGAACCTCTGCACCCAATTCCTCTAAAGTCTGAACGTTCTTTATCTTTGTGCTGACTGGGTTGTGTTCATCATGGCTGGATAACCATTGCTTCCATTCAGCTTTTGCCGGTAATCCGGAACGTCCAATGAGTACCAATTTGGCTTTTACTGTCTTTGCCAAATGTTGTGCGATCGCAAGTCCAATCCCTCCCAATCCACCTGTGATAATATAAACTCCGCCTTGCCGTAACTTTGCTGTCCGTAACGTTTCCCCTTCTACGGGTAACGGTTCAAAACACTGCACCCATCGATGATTTCCCCGATAAGCGATGATTGGCTCAGATGCTCCTGCAATGAGTTCTACTACAAGTTGGTCTATTAGTTGCTGCCATTGCCTTGTATTCGACGGGGGAAGCGTAATATCAATGCTGCGACAGGTTATGTTTGAGTATTCCTGAGGAATGACTTTACACGGGCCTAAAATTGTCGCCTTCTCTGGACATAACTTACTGCTATCGAGTACCTCCTGCATATTATTAGATACAACTTCAATTCGGAGAGAGTCAGTAATATTCTGTTCTCCTATTGCCTGTGCTAGAAACAGCAAACTGTAGAAGCCAAGCGCTTGAGACTGTTCCAAACCCTCCAGTCCAGATAGTTCACGTTCGTTCGAGGTTATGTTCCAAAAATGAAGGAGGGTTTGGGGAATTTTATTTAAGCTACACAGTTCTCTCAATACTGTGTCATAATCATCTTTTTTTTCTGGATTAATCGTGTATTCCTGTTGATTAAGCCTGCTAAATTGCTGCCCCTGCTTTACGACTATTACCTCTTGATTCTCCCTTTGAAGTCGCTCTACGATTTGCGAACCTATTCCGCATTCATCAAGAAACACCAGCCAGCATTGCGGTTGCTCAATTAATTGCTCAGATGCCAAAGATACAGGTGGCGCGACTCGTTTCCAGGAAGGAATATGGAACCAGTCACAAATAGCAAGCTTTTGTTCTAAGCTTTCTCCATTTAGATTGACAGTGCTTGTATTTTTTTCTGGTTCAATCCAATAACGTTGGCGCTCAAAAGGATAGGTTGGCAAGGGAATACGATGACGACGCTCCGCCGCATAAAATCCCGACCAATCGATTTGAACTCCTGAGAGCCATAGCTGACCCAATGTATTGAGCAAGAACGCTTTATCTGATTGTCGATTGTAGAAATCCCGAAGCGAAGGGAGCACGACCTTATCTGCCACGAGAACGCTTTCTAAACACTGCAAAGCCAAGCTACTCAACGTCTGTCCTGGCCCTACTTCTAATAGAATGGGCTGATGCTTTTTCCACAATTGATTCACCCCATCAGCAAATAGCACAGGCTTACACAACTGCTGAATCCAGTAACTCGGATCGGTTGCTTGTGCATCTGTAATCCAAGTGCCTGTGACGTTGGATACATAGGGAATTTTCGGGGGCTGAAGCTTAACGGTTTTCACGAGTTGAGTGAAGGATGCAGTCATTGGCTCCATCATGTAGGAATGAAAAGCATGGGAAGTCTGCAAACGCCGACAAGCTAAACCCCGTTCATTCAACTGGCGTTCTAATTCATCTACCGCGTCTGTTGCTCCAGCAATTACACAAAGGTTTTGCCCATTGATTGCTGATAGGGAGAGGTTCTCGTTCAGGAGGGGACGCACGTCTTGCTCTGAAAGGGGTACAGCTAGCATTGCACCACCCGGTAACTCATGAATCATTTGCGCTCTTTTGGCAACCAGAGTTAATGCATCTTCCAGAGACATCACCCCAGCCAAAGTTGCGGCGACATATTCACCAATGCTGTAGCCAATCATTGCTACAGGACGAATTCCCCAGGAAATCCACAATTGAGCCAAGGCGTATTCGATGACAAAGATGGCTGGCTGGGTGAGATAGGTTTGGTTCAGTTTCTCAGTGGCTTCATCGGGTTTTTCTGCGCTACGCCCTAGCATCTGGCGCAGATCGAAACCGGATTGAGGTGTACTTTTGGCAGAATTTTGCGCTTGGGAATTTTCCGAAGTTTGATTCTTACGGGGATAAATTACATCGGTTACATCGAATCCCAGAAGAGGTTTGAGTAACTCACAGCAGCGATTCACTTCCTCTCGAAACGTCGGCTCAACCTGGGTGAGTTCCCAAGCCATATTGATGTACTGCGTTCCCAAACCAGGAAACATAAAGGCGACAGATCGTTCGCTTGTTTCCTGAATGTTGGTCAAAACTCGTTTGGGATGTTGGAGTGCAGCGATCGCCTCTTCAACATCCTGGCAAACAACTATCCGCCGATGGTCAAACACTCGACGACCAACTTGCAAAGTATAAGCCACATCAGCGAGGTTGAGATCGGGGTGCTGCTTGAGGTAATCGGTGAGATTTGCTGTGGCAGTCTCCAGGGCTGAACTAGTTTTGGCAGACAACATTAGTACCTGCCAGGGACGGGAAGGTTCAGAGATTTCAACAGCAGGAGCTTCCTCAAGAATGACATGGGCATTTGTGCCGCCAATGCCAAATGAACTCACTCCTGCACGTCGGGGAAAACCATTCGCCTTCCATTCGGATAGGGTGGTGTTGACGTAAAAGGGACTGTTCGTAAAATCAATTTCGGGATTAGGGTCGTTAAAATTTAAGCTGGGTGGTATCTGTTTGTGCTTGAGAGCTAGGACAGTTTTGATCAGACTAGTCACTCCAGCAGCGGCATCCAGATGACCAATATTAGTTTTTACCGAACCGATCGCACAAAAGCCTTTCTTATTGGTACTAGCCCGAAAAACTTGTGTCAGTGCCGCGATTTCTATAGGGTCACCCAGCGGTGTTCCGCTGCCGTGAGCTTCAATATAAGAGATAGTCTCAGCCTCAATTCCGGCTAAAGCTTGAGCCTCTGCGATCGCATCTACTTGACCATTGACACTAGGCGCTGTATAGCCAACTTTGCCAGAACCATCGTTGTTAATGGCAGAGCTTTTAATCACAGCATAAATGCAATCCCCATCTGCGATCGCGTCCGCCAGCCGCTTTAAAACCACAACTCCCACACCATTCCCAATAATCGTTCCCTGGGATTTAGCATCAAAGGCGCGGCAGTGACCGTCAGGCGATAAAATACCGCCTTCTTGATACAAATAGCCTGTTTTGTGCGGCACTCGAATTGAAACCCCACCTGCCAATGCCACATCACATTGGTAGTTCAACAAACTTTGGCAAGCGAGTGTTGTCGCAACTAATGACGTGGAGCACGCGGTTTGAACTGTAACACTGGGTCCGGTGAGATTTAATTTATAAGAAACACGGGTTGTCAAGAAATCTTTATCGTTGCCAATTAGTGTTTGAAAACTATTAACTGACCCGATTGAGTCACGGTTTAAATCAAAGGTTAGATAGTTATTGATGCTAGCTCCCGCGTAAACTCCAATCCGACTTTCACACCGTTGGGAATCGTAACCCGCATTTTCCAGGGCTTCCCACGCACACTCTAAAAACAGACGATGTTGTGGGTCTGTCGTTTCAGCTTCTCTAGGGTTAAAGCCAAAAAACGCAGCATCAAATAAATCAATATCGTCTAATACAGCACCCGTTTTAACATAATTAGACTCCTTCAATACCTTGGGGTCTATTCCCGCAGCGCTCAAATCTTCATCCGTAAATACAGAAATTGATTCAAGCCCATCTCGCAAATTCTGCCAAAACGCTTCAATGTTTTTAGCTCCAGGAAAACGCCCTGCCATGCCAATGATGGCTATTCCTTCCATTGATTCACTGCTTGTAGCGCTACCCATCGATCTTTTTCCCTTGCTTCATCAATAATTCTTTTCTTTGATTGAGCGCCTCAATTTGTTTTTTCGCCCGGTCATGTATGGGTCTAAGCGAAGGCTGTCTCTCTGGCTTTTGATTGATATACTGGGCTAAAGCGCCGATCGTTGGATTTTGAAATAATTCAATCACTGATAAATTGGAGTTAAAAATTTCCCGTAGTTTGCTATTAACCTGGACGATTAACAAGGAATGACCACCCAGGTCAAAGAAATTGTCATTAATACCCACTTTCTCTAGGTGCAATACCTCTCGCCAAACGGTGGCGATCGCACGCTCCACTTCAGAACGAGGAGCCTCATAAGCGGCGGCTAACGTCGGGCGCACACCTTCAGGTGCAGGCAAGGCACGGCGATTAACTTTGCCGTTGGGCAAGAGTGGTAGAGCCTCCAACGATACGAAAACAGAAGGCACCATATACTCGGGCAGTTGCTCTTTCAGGTAGTTTCGCAGTTCGCTAGTTGTGGGTTTTGATTCGCGATGAGGCACGACATAAGCCACTAATTGCTCTTCCCTTGCCAAAACTACAGCCTCTCGCACTGCCGGATGCTCAACCAAAACTGCTTCAATTTCTCCCAACTCAATTCGGAAGCCCCGTATCTTCACTTGGTTGTCAATTCGTCCGAGAAACTCGATAGTTCCATCCGGTAAGTAGCGAGCTAAATCTCCAGTTTTGTACAAACGACTAAATTTTGAATTTTGAATTTTGACCGCGCTGGGTTCGGGAACCTGCGTCCCGAACATGGAAGCGCGCCCGGAGGGTTTTGAATTTTCAAAGGGGTTGGGAATGAATTTCTCTTTGGTCAACTCCGGACGGTTGAGATAACAGCGAGCTAATCCAGCGCCCCCGATGTGCAGTTCGCCGAATACTCCTACGGGTACTGGCTGATGGTGTTGGTCTAAGATGTAGAACTGCGTATTGCTAATGGGACGCCCGATGCAAACGATGCCGTTTTGTGGTTCCGTACTCTCGAGCAACTCAACCTTATAAGCAGCAGACCAAATGGTGGTTTCTGTCGGACCGTATAAGTTCCATAGTTCAGAGCCTCGTTCCAGCAGTTCGTTGGCAAGTTTGCGGTTGAGGGCTTCACCGCCGCAGAGAATTTTCAACTGTCCATTGCCCTGCCACCCAGTTGCCAATAATAACTGCCAAGTGGCAGGGGTAGCTTGCATGAGTGTGGCACCGGAGGAAGCCAACTGTTGTGACAACTGAAGACCGTCAGCAGCAACTTCGCGACTGACCACTACCAAACGAGCACCCACTATTAATGGTAGGTAGAGTTCGAGGGCTGCGATATCAAACGATATTGTCGTCACAGATAAGAGAATATCTTCCTGACTCAGCCCTAGAGTAAGCTGCATAGCACTTAAGAAATTAGCTAAAGCGCCGTGCAAAATTTGTACGCCTTTTGGTTGACCCGTTGAGCCAGAGGTGTAGATTACATAGGCTAAGTTTTCAGGAGTTGCTTCTAGGGTGGGATTGCAAGTGTTCCCTTGGTGACTCTCTTCCCAGGGGGTATCCAGACACACTACACGAGCTTGAGATTCCGGCAACGTTGGTACTAATTTCTGTTGAGCGAGCAGCACTGGCATCTGTGAATCGGACAAGATAAAAGCCAATCGCTGTCTGGGATAAGCTGGGTCTAGTGGCACATAGGCTCCACCCGCTTTGAGGATGCCCAACAGTCCTGCTACCATATCGACCGATCGCTCTACACAAATACCGACTAGTACCTCCGGACCCACACCCAACTTTTGCAGATATTGGGCAATTCTGTTGGCTCTATCATTTAACTCGCGGTAAGTTAGTTGCTGATGCTCGAAGACTACGGCAACAGCATCCGGTGTCCGCTCCACCTGTGCCTCAAACAACTGATGGATGCACAACTGTTGCGGATAATCCACCTGAGTATTATTCCACTCCACAAGTAGTTGATGCTTCTCTGCTTCTGTCAACAATGGTAAGTCCGAGAGCTTTGCTTGAGGATTAGCGACGATACCTAAAAGTAAAGTCTGAAAATGCCCCAGCATCCGTGCGATCGCAGCAGCATCAAATAGGTCAGTATTGTACTCAAATGCAGCTATCAATCCCCGCTCTGTGGGTTCAACCACCAGGCTTAAATCAAACTGCGCTGTCTCGCTTTCCACGTTTAACGGACTCAGGGTTAAACCCGGAATTTCTTCCAGATACAGGGCATTTCGGAGAATGAACGCTACCTGGAACAATGGGGTATAACTAACATCTCGCTCTGGCTGTAATGCCTCGACTAACTGCTCGAAGGGCAAATCCTGATGAGCATAAGCTCCCAAAGCGACCCGACGCACTCGCTGTAGAAGTTCCCGAAAACTGGGATTTCCTGCCAAATTAGTACGCAGCACCAGGGTATTGACAAAAAAGCCAATTAACCCTTTAAGTTCGTCGCGGTTGCGATTAGCAATGGGCGAACCTACGCAGACATCCTCCTGTCCTGTATAGCGGTAGAGTAAAGTCTGGAATGCTGCCAACAGCACCATAAATAAGGTGACTCCCTCCTGACAGGAGAGTGCTGCGATCTGCGCTTCGCAGCAGCGCTTCGCTATCGCATCTGCCACAGTTTGAGGTAACTCTAGAGATTGCCGCGCCCCCCGATACGTCTGGATTGCGGGGCGAGGATGGTTCGTAGGCAATGGCAAAATAGCCGGAACGCCCTCAAGTTGTTGTTTCCAGTAGGAAAGCTGAGTTGAGCCTATGTCTCCTTGAAGCCATTGCCGTTGCCAGTAAGTAAAGTCTTTGTACTGGATGGGCAACTCCGCTAAAGCAGAGGTATTACCCGCCAGAAACGCTTTGTAGAGTACTGCCATCTCCCGAACGAACACCTCAACCGACCATTCATCAGCAATAATGTGGTGCAAGGTCAGGATAAAAATCTGTTCCTGTTGGGTTAGGCGCAACAGTTTGGCACGCAATAGCGGCGCTTGGGTGAGGTCCAAAGGCTGCCTCGCCTCTTGAGTCATCAGCCGTCTCACTTCGGATTCGCGCTCTACCTCCGGAAGGGATTGGTAATCCTCCACAGGTAAAGACAACCTCAAAGAGGAGGTGATAACCTGAACGGGTTGACCGTCCACCATGCTAAAGGTAGTTCGCAGAATTTCGTGTCGCCGCACCATTTCATTGAGGCTTTGCTCCAGCAGCGTCACATCGATTGCACCTTGCAAGCGAAGGGCAAAGGAGATGTTATAGGCGGGATTACCCTTCTCTAACTGGTCGAGGAACCACAGTCTAGCTTGAGCGAAGGAGAGAGGGTGAACGTCTGTAGTTGACTGGATTTTGGTAAGAGGTAGCGAAGAGGTAAACTCTGCCCTTGTCAGTTGAGCGAGGATTTTTGTTGCTAGTTGGACAATGCTAAAGCCTTCAAAGAAATCTGTTACAGATACAGCAACTTCAACGTCAACCTCAAGTCGATTTTTTAACTCAAAGACTTTCAAAGAATCCAACCCTAAGGTAGTTAATGGTTGCTCGGGGTTGACATGAGACGGTGCTAGTTTCAGCACCCGCGCCACTAGTTGCTGAAGATAAGACTCCAGAAGCGGCTGACACTCCTGGGGAGAAAGTGTTAGGAGAGTTTCACGCTTGAGAGGACAAGGGGTTTCTACAACATCAGTGCTTTCGAGGGTACTGCTACTGCTTGCGATTGCACTTAATTTGCCAGCTAGAAATGCGGTACGAGTAGCACGGCGTTGAATCTTGCCACTGGAAGTCTTAGGGATACTTCCAGGTTTAATTAAAACCATCGTATGCACCTGCACCTCATGTTCTTCAGCTACAGCTTGGCGAATGGCGGCGGTAACTTCCTCAACATTTGGTTTTTGGCGAAACTCTACCTCTTGGACGACAACCAATCGCTCTTCACCCTCAACCTCGACTGAAAAAGCTGCACTACTACCCAATCGCAACATCGGATGGCTGCATTCTGCGGTTCGTTCAATATCTTGTGGGTAAAGGTTGCGACCCCGGATGATAATTAAATCCTTCGCTCGACCCGTGATGAAGAGTTCTCCATCCTGCAAAAAGCCTAAGTCCCCTGTCCGCAAAAATGGCCCTTGACTCGTGTCCGACAGGTAAGCGAGGAACGTCTCCCGTGTCTTCTCAGGTTGATTCCAGTAGCCGTGACCTACACTCGGACCCGATACCCAGATTTCACCCACTTCATGATTGCAACATTGGGTTAATGTTTCGGGATTGACAATCACAATTTGCTGCTCTGGCAAGGTTTGACCGCAGCTTACGTGGGTGCTGGCATCCTCGCTCTCAACACTAGTCTCAACCACCTGATGGCGTTCTAAGGCCGTTCCGGAAATCGTTGTCAAGACTGGCGGAGTGGTTTTTTGTCCCCCGGAAACCATTAGAGTTGCTTCTGCCATGCCGTAACAAGGATAGAAAGCTGAGCGGCGAAAACCGCAGGGGGCAAATTTTGCACAAAATCGCTCCAAAGTATCCTGGCGGATGGGTTCAGCACCATTAAACGCTACGTCCCAACTGCTGAGGTCAAGTGTTTCTTGCTGTTCGGGTGTAATTTTTTGAATACATAACTCGTAGGCGAAATTTGGAGCACCACTGGTTGTGCCTTTGTAGTGGGAAATCGCCTGCAACCAGCGGTAAGGACGCTGGAGAAAAGCAGCCGGAGGCATCAAGATGCAGGGAAAACTGCCATACAAGGGTTGCAGAATTCCACCGATTAAACCCATGTCATGGTATGTCGGCAACCACGACACAAATTTACTGCTTGGTGAATGCCCCATTAATTGGTAAGTCATGGCGGCGTTATGGAGTAGGTTGCCATGACTGAGCATTACGCCTTTAGGTGTACCTGTAGAACCTGATGTATATTGCAGAAAAGCTAATGTATTTTTATCTATAAAAGGTTCTTGCCAATTCTTTTCTAATCCTTTGGCAAGGTTGTCAGTGGTTAACCACTCGATATCTCCCAGGTCAGTTTTTGAAGTTAGGAGGGATTGCAACTTAGATAGCGTTTCTGTTGTCGTTAGAGCGATCGCTTTAGCGCTACCCGCTTGGGTAATCGCTGCCTGTGCATCTGCCCAAATCGCTTTGATTCTAGGGGTGTTGCGTTGGCTGCGCGGTGGGTAAGCTGGAACTGCAACAACCCCAGCATACAAACACCCGAAAAATGCCGCCAGGTAATCGAGTCCTGGTGGATACAGCAATAAGGCGCGTTCGCCGCTTAAACCCAAAGCCTGGAGTTGAGTTGCGATCGCTCGCGCTAATCTATCCAACTCTCCATACGTTAAGCGATCGCCTTCTATTTCTCCATCCAGCAAGAAGGTAAAAGCTGTGCAATCGGGCTGTTGTACAGCTCTGTAGTGCAATAAATCTACGCTTGTAGAAAAATTCTGCTTCATTTGCTGAAAATTCCTGTCTTCCACGGCGAATTCCCACAACAGTATTGCCAAGACTTTAGGCAAGCCTGAACCAGCCATAAATCCCCGCAACGGTATTGCAACTTATTCCTGATAAAATTGAAGCAACAGATATGAACCCTAGTACAAATTTATGAGTATTGTCAAGTAGGTAATTGACAATTTTTTGCTTTTGAACTCAAGATGGCGCTCTAGTAAAGCATGACACTAAGTTTGAGCTAAGTCATGAGATACTAATCTCTTCGTGACGCCCCATCTTCTATATCTCATGCCCTATACCAGATCTAGATAATTTTATCCAGATGCTTATATAAGATAATTCTCAACAAACTTGGATAATTTTTAACAAAATTAAAGATTAGCCCTAACTTGATCTTGCGAGAGCATTGCTGTATTGTGCTTTGTTTAGTAGTAATCATTTTCAAGTAGAACATTGGGTTGTTTACTGCAACCCGATTCATTGGGTGTGAGGAAACCGGATGAAAATACAGCCATTACTTCCTGGCTTGTTACTTACAGGCGCAGTAGCCGTATTGGGAGTTCAGCCTGCTTGGGCGCAGGTAACGCAATTAACAGACGCACAGTTAGAAGCCACGCCTAGCGGTTTAAAGGTAATCTTGCAGACAGCAGATGGCTCATCACCTCAAGTCTCCACGTCCAGCGATAACCAAACCCTGCTAATTGACTTGAGCAATGCTCAACTGAACTTGTCGTCAGGACAGCCGTTTCGTCAGGATAACCCAGTCGCAGGCATTACTGCCGTAACAGTAACGCCTCTGGATAACAACAGGGTTCGGGTGGCAGTAATTGGCGAAACGAGTGTGCCAACTGTGGAAGTGGCGACAACTCCGCAGGGATTGGTGCTGAGTCTAACAGCAGAGACGCCAGCAGGAGCAGAGACTGTTCCTAATGGGGAGACTGAACCAGCGGCTGGAACCGAGGAATTAGAAGAGGAAATTGAAATCGTCGTCACCGGTACGCGCACGGAGGAAGCAATCGAGAATGTGCCGCGCACAGTAAGGGTAATAGACCGAGAGGAAATCGAACAACAGGCAGCATTAAGCCGGAACTTAGCAGATCTTCTCGCTAATACAGTTCCGGGTTTAGGGCCGCGCAACAATCTGCTCCGTTCGGATGGTCAGTCTTTGCGGGGACGCAGCCCAGCCATTTTGATTGATGGTGTGTCGCAGACGAGTAATAACTCGTTTAGCCCTAGTCTCAGTTTTATTTCACCCGATGCCATTGAACGAATTGAAGTCGTTCCTGGTGCGAGTGCCATCTATGGTCAAGGGGCAACTGGCGGGGTTATCAACATCATTACCCGCAGACCACGGGAAGGCAAACCAACGTCTACAGTTGCAGTGGGAGTAAACGCGGCGGCTGGAGGAGATGCTTTTTTCAGAGGTGACAGTATTGGTACCTACTTTCTGTATGGTCTCTCCGGTGCTGAGGGGAATTTGGACTACCTGATTAATTTGTCGCGAAATGAGGTTAACACCTCTTATGATGCCGAGGGAGATCGCATTCCGAATGGAAACTTATCTCCCGACGATACCGAGACCCTAGCCGTGTTGGGTAAGGTGGGCGTGAATTTCACGGAACAACAACGCCTGCAATTTTCTGTCAATCATACAAGGAACTTGCGAGAGGTCAACTCGATCTCAGACCGGAGTATTTTAGATATTCCCGGTAGACAGAACACCCCTGCCCTTGAGAGAGAAATAGACTTTAGAGGAACTGACAGCCCCAGAGCCATCAGTACGAATATCAATCTCAACTACAGTAACGCCAATGTATTGGGCAGCCAGATTCAGGCTACTGCTTATTATCGGCAATCCGAGTATGGAGAACGTGGGGCTTTTGACGAGCGTGGTGACGGCTTCTTTGAGGGGATTATTCGGACTCGGCAATCGGATGAGGTTTTGGGCGGACGATTACAAATCAATACCCCAATGGTTAACGGACTCAGTCTATTATGGGGAGCCGATTACGAGAAGCAGCAAAACGGCACAACGTTCGTTGAGTTCTTTAACTCAAACCTCTTTGATAGCAGTGGCGGAGAAATTGCCCAGAAAATTAGTGAAGGGGTCTACGTTCCGCCTTATGACCTCAACAGCCTGGGTTTATTTGCTCAGTTACGATGGGAAGCAAGCGATCGCTGGATCTTAACGGGTGGTGTGCGTCACGAACGGTTTAAACTCAAGGTAGACGAGTACACTCCTTTGTATGACAGCACCTTCCAGCCCTATGAAGGTCCCCCGATTGCAAGTGGGGAACGAGACTTTGATGACACTGTATTTAATGTCGGTGCTGTCTATAAAGCCACACCTAGGGTAAGTCTGTTTGCTAATTTCGCTCAAGGCTATTTAGTGCCTGGTGTTGGCTTCAGCGCCCTCGGTTTTCCAGCCCCAGGATTTTCTATTGGGGACAATCTTCAGGCGCTCCAACCGCAGAAAGTAAATAATTACGAAATTGGAGTTCGTGGCAACTGGGACAATGTACAGGTCAGCCTAGCTGGTTTTTACAATTACTCGAGCTTGGGTTCAAACCTGATCAATCGTCCCGATAACACCTTTGAAATTGTCCGTGCCCCACAACGAAACTACGGGTTTGAAGCTACCCTGGATTGGCAACCAGCCAGGAGTTGGAAACTCGGCAGCACACTGGGTTACACCATCGGTCAAATTGATGAAGGGGACACGGGTGACTTCAAAGATCTCATTAGCTTTCAAGTTCAACCGCTGAAGTTAACGGCCTATGTTGAGCATCAAACCACTCCCGGTTGGCGTAATCGGCTACAACTCCTCTACGTTGGTAATCGCTCCCGAGGCTTTGAAGATGGATTAGACCCCGTAGCAATTGAGAATTACGTGGTTTTAGACTTTATCAGCAGCATTCCGATAGGAAAGGGGACACTCGAAATTGGTGTCCAGAATCTGCTCAACAACCAATATCAGTCCGTCAACAGACAGGTTTCAGGAGGTTTCAATGAGCTGAATAACTATGCAGAACCAGGCAGAACCCTCAGTCTTAATTACCGGATTACTTTTTAAAAAAGAAATGACAAGCTATCCCAGCGACTTTGTGCAGACAAAAGACATTCTCGAAAAGCCAAGGTAAAACCAATGAAAAAGAGGATTCATAGTTGGCTGCGGCTGTCCCTGCTAGTAACTCTAACTATCCTTTTCATTGGGGCTTGCGGTGGGGATATTTCCCAAAATTCCCCGTCATCAAATACATCCTCAGTTAGTACACAATTGGTCAAACATGCAATGGGTGAAACCAAGGTACCGCTTAACCCAAAGCGGATAGTTGCCTTGGACTCCTGTGCGCTGGATCATGCTCTTGCTTTGGGGGTTAAACCTGTGGGTGCGCCACATTACTTCTTTGCGGATTCGCCTTACCTCAAGGGTAAAGTTGAAGGCATTGAGGATATCGGTTCGCCAGCCAATTTAGAGAAAGTTCTTGCGCTCAAGCCTGATGTGATTTTGGGTGTTACCTACGACAACGAAGAAATCTACAATCTTACTTCACAAATCGCCCCCACCGTTCTAGCTAGGAGTGATGGGGGTAAGGAATGGAGAGAAGCATTGCCGTTATTTGGAGAAGTTTTGGGGAAGCCTGATGCTGCTAAGCAAGCTTTAGCTGACTACTATGCTCGCATAGAGAAATTCAAGACTCAGATGGGGGATCGACTCAAAGAAATTGAGGTTTCATTAATTAATCTTTATCCTGAGGGATACGGTCTTTATCAAGAAGACTCCTTTGCTGGGTTAATTCTTAAAGATGCTGGTTTGTCACGTCCTCGTAGCCAATCTCTCCCGGTAAAGGGGCAGGTAATCGTCAGTCAAGAGCGCATCCCTGAAATTGATGCTGATGTTCTATTTGTACCAAACACTGATAAATTTGATATGCAGAAGTTACTCGATAAACTCCAAAAAGACCCACTCTGGTCTCGGTTAGACGTTGTGCGACAGGGCAAGGTTTATAAGGTAGGAATTTATTGGTTCAGTTGCAGTTCCTTAGCGGCTAATGCGATGATTGATGATTTGTTTAAGTACTTGGTAAATACACCCTAATAAGTTGGCGATCGTGCGTAGTTCATCACCCGATAGGGCATCGCCAATTATTTTTTGGTAAGTTTTGCTGTAAAAATTCGCTTTGCCAGCTACCGCTCGAACTGAAACTGTAGATTGATTCATCATTATGTCGAAACACATTTTATTCGTCTGTAAATCCTGCAAATCTGCATCGATTCAAAAAGGCGAACCCACAGAAGGCTCTCTTTTATTCGATGAATTACAAGCGCTCCACCAAGACTGGTCAAGAAAATCTGAACTAGAAGTGCAATCGGTCAATTGTTTGTGGACTTGCAGCCAACCCTGCACTGTTGCCCTATCCAGTGCACACAATAAAATTACCTACATGGTGTTTACCGATTTGCCGCCCTCAGAAACTGCACCAGCATTGCTCGATCTGTGTGAACTCTACTTAGACAGCGATGATGGTGATATCCCTTGGGGCAAATTCCCCAACGCTCTCCAGGAAGCAGGAACAGCCCGGATTCCGCCAGTACAATGAACATTCCCCTCAAACAATACGGTCATCTACTGGCTGATTATCTCAAACCGCAACGAGGCCGAGTGATCTGGCTTACCATCACCCTTCTCGGTAGCATTGCCTTACAACTGGTCAATCCCCAAATCTTGGGCTACTTCATCGACACGGCTGCTGCTGGGGATGCTTCGCCAACCTTGTTCGTTGCTGCCGGTCTATTTATTGGTATAGCGCTAGCCACACAAGTCCTCGCTGTGATGACCACTTACTTCGGTGAAAACGTGGCTTGGACTGCTACCAATGCCCTGCGCGCTGACCTAGTTGAACACTGTCTTAACCTCGACCTTTCCTTCCACAAATCGCGTACCCCCGGTGAATTGGTAGAACGAGTAGACGGGGATGTTAACTCTCTATCTCAGTTTTTCTCCCAATTCACCATTCACGTATTGGGCAATCTGATTCTGCTGTTTGGCATTCTGGTCGTCCTATCTTTCAAGGACTGGCGAGCAGGTTTTTGCCTCACCGGCTTTGCCCTCACCTCTTTAATTATTCTGGTGCGTCTCCGTTCCTACGCCATCCCACCTTGGGCAAACTATCGCCAAATCAGTGCCGAGTTTTTCGGCTTTTTAGGCGAACATCTTATCGGGACAGAAGACCTACGAGCAAACGGAGGTATTAGTTACGTGATGCGTCGCTTCTACCAAATTTTGCAACGCTGGCTCCCCGTTTATCATCAAGCCCGCTTTGCAAGTACCGTACTCTGGGGAACATCAATGGGTTTGTTCAGTCTGGGGAATGTCATCGCCTTAGCTTTAGGCGCATACCTTTGGAACCAGAATGCGATTACTATCGGGACAGTTTATCTAATTTTTCATTACACCAACCTCCTGAACCAACCGATTGAACGAATTCGAGAAGAATTAGAAAATTTACAGCAGGCAGAAGCGAGTATTCTCCGCATCCGGGAATTATTCCAAATCCAATCGCACCTCAGTTCGCAGGGAAATCAACCACTCCCTGAAGGCGCACTTTCCGTAGCCTTCGAGAACGTCTCATTTGGTTATGGCAACTCTGATGGCGCTGCACACACAGCTACCGAAGGAGAGGGGTTAGGAGAGAGCTCAAACACTGAACTGGTACTACAAAATATCTCCTTCTATCTGCCACCTGGTCAAGTCTTAGGCATACTTGGACGCACGGGCAGCGGTAAAACGACGATCGCACGTCTGCTGCTGCGACTCTACGACCCACAAATCGGTTCTATCCGCTTGGGGAACGTCAGCCTCGCTCAAACCCCCTTAACCGACGTATCCCAACGGGTAGGACTAGTAACCCAAGACGTACAGTTATTTCAAACGACAGTTCGCAACAACTTAACCTTTTTCGACACCCGGGTTAGCGACGCTCAAATCCTGCAAGCGCTAGAAGTACTAGGACTATCAACGTGGTTGGAGTCATTACCTGCTGGGTTAGACACCCAATTGAAACCCGACAGTGGTGGACTCTCTGCGGGTCAGGCACAGTTGCTTGCCTTTGCCCGCATTTTCCTCAAAGACCCCAGCTTAGTCATTTTAGATGAAGCCTCCTCCCGCCTCGACCCCACAACGGAGAATTTGATTGAGTCTGCCGTGGACAAACTGCTAGAAGGACGCACCGGTGTGATTATCGCCCACCGCCTCTCCACCGTGCAACGAGCCAATCAAATTTTGATTTTAGAACACGGTCGGATAGTGGAGTATGGCGATCGCAACCACTTGAAGGACAACCTCAATTCCAGTTTTGCCCAGTTGTTAAAGACGGGTTTAACTCAATGATTTTGTTCATGGTTAATCGAGTGTAAACACCAACAACCAACAACCAACAACCAATGACCAACAACCAATGACCAATGACCAATGACAAAAAAACACCTACTTGGAACTTGTTATGGCACCTCATGTGCTACACGCCGAAGCTGTACTCAATTGACAGCTTTTTTTGGATTTTGATTATGAGCCTGCCTGGGGTGACTGGATTAATTATCCGGGCATTTTTCGACAAGCTTGCAGGCAACTCTTCAATTGGCTTCTCTGTTTGGGGCATCATTGCGCTGCTGTTCGCGACAGACTTGGGACAAATCGCCGTTCTGTTTACCGGCCGCTTTACCAAAACGCAGCATCGTTTCACCATGAGTGCATTGCTCCAGCGCAATCTCTTGGTCCACTTATTCAGCCGTCCTGGTGCTTTGCCTCTGATGGTATCAGGTAAGGCGCTGCAAACCGTATCACCCGGTGAAGCGATTAGTTACTTCCGCGATGATGCCGACCAAGTCCAAGACAACATCGCCTCAACCTCAGAAGTGATTGGTGCGGGAGTATTGGCTGTTTGCGCTCTAGGCCTCCTGCTGAGCATCAATGTCAGGATTACGCTGTTTGCCTTCCTACCCCTAGCTGTCATGGTGGTGGTTATCGAGCAAGCCCAAAAGCGGATTAAACGGTATCGGCAAGCTAGCCGTCAAGCCACCGAACAGGTGACAGGTTTCATCGGCGAGATTTTTAGTGCTGTTCAAGCGATTAAGATAGCAGGATCCCAAAAACAGGTACTCAGCCATTTCCGGCAAGTTAACGAGCAACGCCGCCAGATGATGGTAAAAGACCAGTTGCTCACTGCCGTATTGAAGTCAGCCTTTGAGAATCTAGTCAGCATCGGCACTGGTTTGATTTTGCTCGTAGCTGCACAGTTAATGCAGGCGGGTGTCGGCACGCTCTCTGTTGGTGATTTTGCCTTGTTTGTCTACTATCTTCCTTATGTAACGTTCTTTTTGGAGTTTTTGGGCGGATTCCTGGCGCTGTCGAAGCAAACGGAGGTTTCTTTTGAACGGATGGAGGCGTTGCTCTCTAGTGTAGAGACAGGGCAAATGGCTTTATTCCCTCACTCCCAAAAACGCCGACACCCAAACACTCAGGCTTATGCTTTGGTGGCGCACAACCCACTTTACATAAACGACCTTTGGGGTCGCAAACCAGAACTGCCGAAAGTAGATCAACCGCGTTGGGATGACAACACACGCTTGCACGAGCTCAGTGCATTCAACCTGACCTATCATTATCCCGACACGGGGCGAGGTATCAGTGGTGTAAACTTAACAATCAGGCGAGGCAGTTTGACTGTTATTACAGGTCGCATCGGCTCTGGCAAAACAACACTACTGCGAGTGTTGTTGGGGTTGTTGCCTTTGGAAGCAGGAACGATTTATTGGAACGACGCCCGTGTCGATGACCCTGCCAATTTCTTTATCCCACCTCGCAGCGCTTATACTCCTCAAATTCCGAAATTTTTTAGTTATTCGCTGCGGGAAAATATTCTGCTGGGTTTTGATCAGGGCGAGAGGGAGATTGAAAATGCGATGAGCCAGAGGCTCCGCTTCGCGATCGCTATGGCAGTTTTTGAACAGGACGTGGCTGCCATGAGTGAAGGACTCGATACGCTAGTGGGACCGAAGGGGGTTCGGCTATCGGGTGGACAATTGCAGCGTGCGGCAGCGGCTCGTATGTTTGTGCGCCAACCCGAATTGTTAGTCTTTGACGACCTATCGAGCGCTCTTGATGTGGAAACGGAACAAAAACTCTGGTCGCGCTTATTCGCCGCCAGAAGCGATAGTGATAGCGCAGCTAAGCTGTGTTTGCAAGCATCCGAGCAAGCGTCAGCGCTGCTGCATTTGCATAAGCTTGATGCCCAGCAGCAAAGCGCAGATGGCAGCGAAACTGACTGGACTCCAACCTGTCTGGTTGTTTCTCATCGCCTCCCCGTCTTGCGCCGTGCCAATAATATCATTGTTCTCAATGAAGGTAGAGTCGAAGCCCAAGGTAAGTTTGATGATTTACGAGAAGTCATCCCTAGCAGCTAAGGGATAAACCTCAATAAATAGCGGCGTTCACTGGAATGGAATAAAGGTATCGGGGTTGTTGGTTAATTGTTCATTGCGCCTTTATTTCCCTGCAGAAAGAAGATTTTTTGTGTATTTTATCCAACTGAAAACTGTTACAAACGCATTTTTTTTACGCCCCATGCGCCGAGTCTTTACAAAAAAATCATTTCCCAGTTTATTATTAATCCTCAGTCTCATCCTGACTTTGCTGATGGGGGATTACAGTCGAGCCACCCCACTAAACGTTACTGAATTATTGTGGGACACTTATGGCGTTCCCCACATCTATGGCAAGGATGTCAAGAGCCTTTTTCACACCTTTGGTTGGGCGCAGATGCATAGCCATGGGAACTTGCTATTGCGTCTGTATGGTCAGGCACGCGGACAGGCTGCTGAATACTGGGGTGAAACGTACTTAGAATCAGACAAATGGGTCAGAACGATGGGAGTTCCTGTTCGCGCCCGTGAATGGTATAATGCACAAAATTCGACTTTTCGCAACTACCTCAATGCCTTCGCTGCCGGGATTAATGCGTATGCCCGAGAACATGCTGAGCTGATTGATGATGACGTTGAAGTCGTGCTGCCAGTCAATGCAGTGGATGTGCTGGCTCACCTTCAGCAGACACTTCATTTCACATTTGTTGTCAATCCCCAAAGTATTGCCAGTTTGAGGGAAGAGTGGGAAAACTCTAAGGAGAAATCTCAGGAATTTAATAGACCTCTTGCAAAAGTCGAACTTACCCCCCTTAATCCCCCCTCGTTTCTAATGTCCCCCCTTACCAAGGGGGGATTAGGGGGGGGCATGGTGCCCCCTTTGGGGATGGGGGAAAAACTTGAAATCTTGCCCCCTCCCCTTAGCAAAAGGAGGGCTGGGGAGGGGTCATTCCTGGAGTTTTGCAAGAGGTCTAATACAGAGACCATCCCTACTCCTCACGCTTGCGATCGCAACCATTTGCCTCACAGCTTGCTTCGGCAAACACTAGGGTCTAACGGTTGGGCGATCGCACCCTCACGGTCGGCTAACGGCAACGCTATGCTGTTAGCTAACCCACATCTACCTTGGTCAGATCGATTTCTTTGGTACGAAACTCAGCTCACTGCTCCAGGTATTGATGCTTATGGGGCTGCACTTGTCGGGATTCCCGTCCTGTCGATCGCATTTAACGATAACTTGGGCTGGACACACACGGTGAACACCCATGATGGCTGGGACGCCTACGAATTGACCTTAGTCAACGAGGGCTACCAGTGGAACGGTAAGATTCGAGCCTTTGAAACAGAAGCACAAACCCTGAAAGTCAAGCAGGCTGACGGCACGCTGCGAGACGAACCCCTAATAGTGCGGCGTTCTGTCCACGGCCCTGTGGTTGCACACAAAGATGGCAAAGCCATTGCCTTACGTGTCGTTGGCCTCGATCAGCCTGGGGCACTGGAGCAATGGTGGGAGATGGAACGTGCCAAAAACTTGGCTGAGTTTGAAGTTGCCCTCAAGCGTTTGCAGATTCCGATGTTCACCGTGATATATGCAGATCGGGACGGACACATTTTGCAGTTGTTCAACGGTCGAGTCCCAGTGCGAACTCAAGGTGATTTTGAATACTGGTCGGGTCTTATTCCCGGCGATACGTCTACAACATTGTGGACAGAGACTCACCCCTATGACGATCTCCCCCGCGTACTCGATCCTCCTAGCGGCTGGCTACAGAATGCCAATGACCCACCCTGGACAACAACATTTCCATCTGCACTCAATCCAGATAACTATCCACGTTACATGGCACCGCGTGGTCCCATGTGGTTCCGACCGCAACACTCTGCCCGTATGCTTGCCGAGGATGAGCAAATCTCTTTCGAGGAAATGGTTGAGTATAAGCACTCAACACACATGGAACTGGCTGAGCGTCTGCTTGACGAACTCACGTCTGCCGCAAGGCAGCAGGGTGGAGAGTTAGCACGTCGTGCAGCTAATGTACTGGACGCTTGGGATGGCAAAGCTGAGGCAGATAGTCGTGGTGCCGTGCTGTTCGCCTTCTGGACTCAAGAACTAGATTTTGAAGATAACTTTTTTGCTATCCCCTGGAATGAGGAAAAACCGCTTGTTACGCCTGATGGCCTTGCCGATCCACGTCGTGCCGTAGCGGCATTGGAAGCCGCAGCTACCAAAGTCGAGGCTACTTATGGAACACTGGACGTTCCTTGGGGAGAGGTTTTCCGGTTGCGTTCCGGTGACTTAGATTTGCCTGCTAATGGGGGTTCGAGTAGCCTTGGCATTTTCCGAACTCTGGCGTTTGCACCCGAAGATGACGGGCGCTTTCAAGCCGTTAGTGGAGATTCTTACGTCGCCGCGATCGAGTTTTCTAATCCAGTTCGGGCGATGGTACTGACGAGTTACGGCAATGCTACTCAGCCAAACTCGCCCCATAGGGACGATCAGTTGAAGCTGTTTGCGAACAAACAGTTACGGCCTGTCTGGCGATCGCGTAAGGAGGTAGAAGCTCATCTGGTTTCGCGTAGAGTAAGTAGGTAGGGTTTGCTGAATCCCCCATTCCGCACCCTCAACACACGGGACGTAGTAGGGCTTGTTGTATTGAGATGCACTCAGTTGAGAGCTGAGACAGTTGAGATAAAATTCAGGGAGCATTTTTAGATGGGCGGTCTTGTTGAGAACAACGAACCGCTCTTTTTTACCACGTTTATCTGTAAAGCAAGAGCTGGAAGAAGGCTGATGAAACTATAGCAACCGCCAAGGCGGTTGCTATATTTGCTGCTTTGAGGGTTATTGCTAAGCGATGAGGTCAAAATTATCGACTGTGACAGTTGAAAGGGCGGAATGTGGGCTTAATGCAACTTATATGCAATAATTTGGAACGGTAAAGACGGTATGCGCTCGTATTAACTTATGAAATTAGGTAAAGATTCAATTGGCAATCGAAACCGCTACGGCGAATAGCATACAGAGGAAACGCTCGCACTCCTTACTGATTGCGGGTTTGTTCCTCAGCATATGTGTGCTTCTGATGAGCCTAGTCGCAAGCGTCACCTACGGTGCAGCAGATATCTCCCTCAATAAAATTGTTGCTGCTTTAATCGCCTTTGATGGCTCTACCGACCACCTAATTATCCGCACCTTGCGGTTGCCGCGATCGCTTATTGCCATACTGGTTGGTGCTGCGATTTCAGTAGCGGGTACTTTAATGCAGGCATTGACCCGCAACCCCTTAGCCGACCCCGGAATCCTGGGCATTAATGCGGGTGCAGCAATGGCTGTAGTCGTGGCAGTGTTTCTGTTCGGCACATCTTCGTTAAGTGTTTATGCCTGGTGTGCTTTTCTGGGGGCAGGCGTTACAGCAGTAGCAGTTTACTGGCTGGGTTCTTTGGGGCGAGGTGGACTGACTCCCCTCAACATCACTATTGCCGGTGCTGCCCTTACAGCCCTTCTCTCTTCACTCACGACTGGCATTCTTATCCTCAGTCAAAGAACGCTTGAGGAAATTCGGTTCTGGTTGGCGGGTTCTGTTGCGGGTAGAGATTTTACCTTGTTATTACAAGTGCTGCCTTATATTACTGTCGGACTCGTGATTGCTTTTGCGATCGCAAGGGCCCTTACAACCTTATCTTTAGGCGAAGATGTCGCTCAAGGATTGGGTCAACGGACAGCGTGGGTAAAAGTTACCGCAGCTATCAGTGTAGTGCTGCTGGCAGGCAGTTCAGTCGCCGCCGCCGGCCCAATTGGGTTTATTGGTTTAGTTGTTCCCCACATAATTCGCTTTTTCGTGGGCTTCGATTACCGTTGGATTTTGCCATATTCTGCTGTGTTTGGAGCAATTTTACTCCTCATTGCAGATATCAGTGCTCGGTTACTTATTAAGCCTCAAGAATTACCCGTTGGAGTCATGACAGCATTAATCGGTGCCCCCTTCTTTATTTACCTAGCACGGTGGAAGGTGAAGCGATGAGAAAAAGTTCGCTGGTTATTCGTCCTCAACAATTTCCCGTTTCTTTCCGCTTGGATCGGCGTGTTCCTACTGTGTTGCTGGTGCTAGGACTGGTAACTTTTACAGCAATAGTTCTCAACGTTGGACAAGGTGAGTATCCCATCCCACCCCTAGAGGTTGTCAAAACAATTGTGGGATTTCAGGCGACAAACTCTGACTATCCCTTCATTATCAATACTCTGCGCCTCCCTCGAATATTAGTTGCCTGCGCTACTGGTGTAGGACTCGCCGTTTCGGGTACCATCCTTCAAGGTTTGACGCGCAATCCTCTCGCAGACCCTGGCATTATTGGTGTTAATGCAGGGGCAGCTTTGGCGGCCACCTGTTTAATTGTTTTATTTCCCAATGTTCCCGTGTTTGCTCTGCCACTCTTTGCTTTTGCAGGTGCTTTTGCGGGTGCCTTGCTCATCTACCTGATGGCTTGGGATAAGGGGAGTTCCCCCATTAAGCTGATTCTGATTGGTGTCGGCATTGCGTCTGTTTTCAGTGCGTTGACAACGTTAATCATCACTTTTGGAGAAATCAATAGTGTCAGTCAGGCTTTGGCTTGGTTAGCAGGAAGTGTCTACGCACGGAGTTGGAAAGATCTTGGGGCAATGCTGCCTTGGCTGGTTGTATTTATGCCGCTATCGTTGGTGCTGGCAATGCCGCTGAATGTGCTTTCTTTGGGAGACGATGTGGCAAGAGGATTAGGAACGCGAGTTGAATGGCAGCGCGGATTGCTCTTGCTGTGCAGTGCCGCACTGGCGGGTGCAGCCGTGGCAGTTGCGGGTACGATTGGCTTCGTGGGATTGATGGCACCGCACTTGGGGCGTCAGTTGGTAGGGTCAACTCATGAAGGATTGTTACCCACAGCAGCTTTTATCGGTGGGTTAATTGTTGTTCTGGCTGATTGGATGGGACGAGTTTTGTTTGCGCCAATCGAACTTCCCTGTGGAGTGATTACGGCGGCGATTGGTGCCCCTTACTTTATTTACCTACTAATCCGCAACCGCAAGTGATGACACAAAAGCACACAAAAAAAATTTTGTCAACCCAAAGACTGACCTTAGCTTATGATGGGGCACCGATCGTCCTAGACCTCGACATGGCAATTCCTGCTGGGGAAATTACGATTTTGGTTGGCCCTAATGGTTGCGGCAAGTCCACGTTGCTGCGAGGGCTGGCGAGGTTACTCAAACCTCGTACAGGTACAGTCTACCTGAATGGTGCTGACATTTTTAAGCGATCAACAAAAGCAGTCGCTAAACAGTTAGGGATTTTACCCCAAGGCCCCATTGCGCCAGAGGGGTTAACTGTTCGAGACTTGGTTGCAATGGGTCGTTACCCCCACCAAAACTGGTTGCAGCAGTGGTCTAAAGAGGATGAGCAACTAGTAGAGCAGGCATTGATCATTACCGACATGACCCATTTTGCAGATCGAGGGCTAGATACTCTCTCCGGTGGACAGCGACAGCGTGCTTGGATTGCTATGGCGTTAGCTCAGGATACGGAGATTTTGCTGCTGGATGAACCCACAACCTTCTTAGACTTGGCGCATCAAGTCGAGGTGTTGGATTTGCTGTATGAGTTGAACCAAAGTAAGGGGCGGACAATTGTCATGGTTCTGCATGACCTCAACCAAGCTTGTCGGTATGCCGATCATCTAGTTGCCGTGCGGCAGGGTCAAGTTTATGCTCAAGGAGCTCCCATGCAAGTTATGACGGAGGCAATGGTGCGAGAAGTGTTCGGGTTGGACTGTCGAATCTTACAAGATCCTGTGGCAGGAACACCGATGTGTGTTCCGGTAGGTCGCAAGGTCAAAAGGGAACAGGGAACAGGGAACAGAGACTCTCTCCTTTAAAGGAGAGAGTCTAGGCAAACAGGCTGCCAATCGTTCAATCCGCACTTGTTTATGAACTTGTAGTAGCCATATCAAAATTTCTAGGGTAAGCAGTTGGGAAGGCAGGGTAAACGCATCTAAATGTTGTTGACAAAAAACTAAATGTGTGGAGCTGAGGAAAACGCAAAATACTTATACCAATTCTCTGTGGAGATGCGCTTAATCAATAAGTAGATACTGTCTTGAGAGCCAAGGGCAATGACTCAAAACTTGTTAGCGCTTGTCCCCTTAAAAATCCTTTGTCAATCGAGGAAGAAAAAGCACTGCTTTCTCTTCCTCGCCGCTCGTTTGATTATCATTATCAGCAAGGACGGAGGAAAAATTAGGAAACTTTTTGAGTTACAACAACCAGTTTTAAGCAAGAAGTACTTTGACCGCGTACTGATTATCCAAAGCCGCTCGATAGCGTTTCTGGCGGATACGACTTCTGACACTAGGGGAGGCTGGCAGAAATAATGCAGCAGTTGCCTGCCTCCCCTAGCATCTTCGCGGCGAAAGTTACATCTATTGTCCAATGAACTGAGTTTTCTATTCCCCAATGAGTTCGCACGGCATGAGCTAAGACGAATGGCATCAGCTTTTAAACTACTCAGGTAGTAGCGCACTTCGATAGTAGTTTTATTCCATAGCCGTCGCTCACAAACTACCATTCCTATACTCGCTAACCCTCTACCGTTAATATTAAGCATCTTCAGCAGCTCAGGAATCGCCGTGATTTCGTTAGACTTGTCGTTAACTTTTAGTTGTCCGAGTACTAAGCGATGGCTACTCGCCCACGCACTCACTACCGTCAGAGGTTTCTGTTTGGCTTCCCTGTCATAGGAACCACGCAAGCTTTTTCCATCTATAGGAATTACTTGCGCCCCTAGTTCCTGGGTAATGGCATTCATCCAATTGCTGAAACATTTCTCAAACTCATTTGGTTCTATCCGCGCAAACACTCTAGCAAAGGTATCGTGGCTGGGAATGCCATTGGATAGACTCAAGAACGTGGTTAACCACTCTTGCTTGGCTTGTCCTTCTGTTTCTTATCGCTACCCAGCCCTCGGCTCCACTAATTACTGCGAGGATAGCAATCGCGATGATATCTATAAGCAAATGATGCTTGGTGCGCTCTACTCTGGGGTCTTCCAAACAAGCGAAGTGTTGAATAAAGGTAGATTTTAGGCTCAGAGTCATCTCCAGGCTGCCCTTGAGAACCTGCAATGGTAAAGTCGATATTCAGCCTCAATCCTACCTCTGAATATTGACACCCACAGCTAGACTCTTGAGTTGAGTGTGGTTCGCTGACAAGAGGTAACCCTTTATCCTACATCGAAACCTCAACAACTTAAGATGCGTTTACCCTGATAAAAATCATCGGATTTACTTCAAAATTAGGTGAGCGCATTGTAGCGGTAATTTCAGCGTAATATATGACATATAGTGTCAAGCTAGGTGCGCTATTGCTGAAAGTTAAAAATGTGGGTAAGGACGAGTGTGAGCAACTATTCTTTAGATGGAGTAGGTGCTAAAAGTCCCGCCAAACCGCCTAACGCTCCTGTCCCTAGACCAATCAGGATTTCAGGAATCGCTTTATCGTTGGATTGAAGCCAGACTGCACCGCCGATAGAAGATACTAAAGCTAATGCCAGTGCGCCCACTACAATACGGTAAATCCAACGATCAGTTTGCAGAGGCGTTCCAAGGTTAAAGGCACAGTCGTCGTGATTTTCTTTGCTTTTCTCTGGGAGAGCTGAATCTATAAAGACTTGCTCTGATAACTCAGTTACTGATAGCAATGATGCTGGAACCGGAAATTGGGTTGTGCCTACAACGCTGTCTGCTTCAATGGTGATAATAATGTTCCGTCTCATAGCGCAGTTTCCTCTTATTTGTGGGCAACAGGTAGGTCAGGGGATTTGGGATTTTGGATTGACGCCCTATTTGGATTAATTCCACCTATCTGCTTAATCCCATCAAACCGCAGCGCTGACTGAGATTAGAACTGAAAAATTTGAGTGACAAAAGATTTTTTACTGGTTTATAGCTGACCAAAAAGGGCGTCGGGACTTGGGGTTAGGAACTGGGGAAAAGGGTAGTACTAGCATCGCTTTGCCTTGGTTATGTCTGACCTAATTCAAAATTAAATCTGGTAATTATACCATATAAATAAAATTTAATGTAAATAAGTTCTTAAAACACTTGTCTTTCTAAAAACAAAGTGCTACATTACTAATGTTGCAACAGCAACAGAGTCAGAAGCCAACCCGGCACCGTGCAAAGTAAGGGGTTGGCTCTGGCTCCAATCAACAAAGGAGATAAGTTCATTATGACCTACAAAGCATGCCTCAAGCCTTGGGCAGTTACCCATCAACTTCCGAATCTGCAATGGGTGAATCGGTCGCTACCGCTCTCGCTCAGATGCCGACGGACATCTTCAGTTGTGCCGTCAGCGAATCCCAGATAGGGAATTTAAAGTTGTGTTTGACCGGCTGATTGCAAGGAATGATGTTCTCTAGGGGTACGTTATGCCCATTGGTGTAAACTTAAATAAACCCGGTGAAGATGAGTTTGGGCTTCCACAAATTGCACCTCTACCATTCGTGAATGGAACTGACTAATCACTAGGTGATATGATAGCGGCTTCTCTAATTTGCTTCTCTAATTTGCTGATGTTGGGGGGGCTGGGTTGTCAGGAGCGGAGGTTTCAGGAGGAGCAACTGGTGCTGACGAACCTTTGGGTAAAGAAAGTTCGACGTTAGACCCTCGGTCATAAATCTCAATATCCCACTGCCCTGAGCGATTGGATTCAAAGGCAATAAAGCGACCATTGCCACTAATGGTAGGATGACGGACTTGTGCCAGGATATTTTCTGTTAGGCGTTCTGCTTGCAGAGTCTGACGGTCATAAACAAAGACATCTGGTTTACCCAACTGCTCTGATATATAAACGATATAGCGACCATCCGCACTAATGTCTGGTTGTTCTTGGAGAGTATTAGGCTGGTTAAGTCCCGGCAAATCGACAAGACGCCGTTGCTGAACATCATACAGATAGATACTGCGCTGGGCAAGACGATCAGAAGCAAAGACTAAGTAGCGACCATCATAAGAATAGCGAGGTTCTTGGTCGGCAGCCGAGCTGTTGAGAGTCGCGCCAAGGCTTTGAGTGGGTGGAGTCAAGAAACCGCTTGAACCAAAAGTATCCCAGCCGCAACCACCCAAGGCGGCGCTCAAGCACACTGCCAAAACTGTCAGTAATAGATGACTCCAGCTAGGACAGCATTTCATCACTCGGCGTTGGTAAGGCACAGCAGTTGACATCATTCAAGCAAACTTTGCCCCACTGTAAAGCCCAACGTACCAGTGCCACGCGGTTATCTGTGGATGTCTTCGTCAAAATGTTGCTGATGTGATTATCAACAGTGCGCTTACTAATTTCTAGCTGCTGAGCAATCTCCTGATTAGTTAAGCCAGCGGCTACCAGTTCTATAATTTGTATTTCGCGGTCTGAGAGAGACGCGGGGGTATAAGAGTCGGCACTAGCCATAAGTATTTTTCCTCTAGTATATCTACTTAGTATTGCCTTCAATTTTAGAGGATTGTTAAGAGCGTCAGCCGCTGAAAACCGAGAGCAGGGGAACTGTGTATAATCAGTTGGTGCAAGGGCTTTCGGTCAACCAGGACTCCCGGTTATTGTGCTATAGAGCTTGACTTTTGTTGATTTGCGTTATTGAGGGGTTAACCCTCTGGTAGTCTGAAAAAGTCGAGATGTATGCAGCCGTGACCAATCCTCGTGTTCTCTGCCTTGGTGAAATATTATTTGACTGTCTAGCTGATCAGCTGGGGCGATCGCTCGAACAAGTCGAATCCTGGACACCTTACCCTGGAGGCGCTCCAGCCAATGTTGCCTGTGCCCTGGTGAAGTTGGGAACCCCTGCTGGCTTTGTCGGTTGTGTGGGGGAAGATGAATCAGGGAAGCAGCTGGTACAACTGTTACAAGACATCGGGGTGGATAGTACCGGCGTCCAGCGCCATCCAACTGCACCAACGCGACAAGTTTATGTTGTTCGTTCCGAAAAGGGTGAACGCGAATTTGCCGGTTTTGGTGAACTTGACACGTCCCAATTTGCCGACGCCTTCCTCAATGCATCAAAGTTAGCAGAATCCTTATTTGAAAATGCTGATTTTTTAGTCTTAGGAACCCTGGAGTTGGCTTATCCCCAAACTCGTGAAGCAATCACAAGAGCGCTTCAACTAGCCAATCAGTACGATCTCAAAATTTTAGTCGATGTTAACTGGCGTCCGATGTTCTGGCCTGACCACAGTATTGCCAAGCCGCTGATTCAGCAACTCCTAAAGAAAGTTGATTTCCTCAAGATTGCGAAAGAAGAAGCCGAGTTGCTATTTGACACCACTGATGCTGGTGCGATTACTCATCGTCTTGACTCAGTAGAAGGCGTTTTGGTGACTGATGGAGATAAAGGCTGTAACTACTGCCTGGGTGAGCAGGAAAGCACCCTCCCTGCTTTTTCAGTAGATGTCAAAGATACCACGGGTGCTGGTGATGGGTTCGTTGCCGGTTTCATTCACCAAGTGTGTCAGCACGGACTTAAAAGCTTTGCCACGCCTGAGTCTGCACAGAAGGTCGTTAAATATGCCAGTGCGGTAGGGGCGCTGACGACATTAAAACCCGGAGCGATCGCTGCTCAACCAACAGCAGAAGAAGTCGAAGCATTTCTTAAGAAAATTGGGGAGTCAGAGGAGTCATGAGTTGTAGAGACGCGGGAGCGTTGCGGGACGAAACCCGATCTCGCGTCTCTACAAAAGGTGAATCCCTCAAATCAACATTAGACCTCTTGCATAAGTCCAGGTTTAAGAAATGAAACCACAGATGAACACAGATGAACACAGATGGGATATCTGATTTTTGCAAGAGGTCTATTGATGGACTACTAGTGCAGCGCGGTAGAAATAACCCCTCAGTTAGGAATGGGTAATGGGTAATGGGTAATGGGGGTTTTTAGAACTGGTGGGAAACTTTCGCGCCCGCTGCACTAGTTATTATTCAAACTGTTTAACTCAATCTCAATCTCGGATTGAAGAGCCTCAAGCTGAGCCCTTTCGGCAAGGTTAGGAGCGCTCATCTCAGTGTTAGTCTTATGTGGATCAGTATTAAGCTGTGCTTGCACTTTATCTAACTCAGCTTCAAGTTTTGCTCTTTTTGACTGAAATTCATCACTCTGGTAAGTCATTTTTCTTATTTCCTGTTAAATGAGCATATAAGGCTAATCCTTTCACTACTCTAGTACAAACTCTCTGAGCGTTTAGCGATCGCATCTAAGAATTATGAGTAATTTATTCAATTCAAAACTCAAAATTCAAAACTCAAAACTTTCATCAAATCCTGATGACGAACCCCTGCGAAGCTTAATTTCCCGTCATATTGCCGCAGCGCCGAACCAGCGGATTACCTTTGCTGAGTACATGGACTGGGTGCTGTATCACCCGCAACAGGGTTATTACGCTAGTGGTGCGGTCAATATTGGGTCAGAGGGTGACTTTTTTACCTCACCCCACCTGGGTAAGGACTTTGGGGAGTTACTCGCCGAGCAGTTTGCCGAAATGTGGCACATCCTGGGACGCCCAGCGCCCTTTACCCTTATGGAAATGGGCCCAGGTCAAGGACTCCTCGCAGCAGATGTCCTGAGTTACCTATACCGGCATCACCCTGACTGTTTCGATGCCTTAGACTACATCATTGTTGAAAAAGCAGCGGGACTGATTGCCCAACAGCAGCAGTTGCTACAGAGATTTCGACTACCGACGAAGGACACTCCCCAATCGTTGCCTATACGATGGTGTTCCTTAAAAGAGATACCCGAAAACTCAGTTACTGGCTGCTGTTTCTCCAATGAACTGGTGGACGCCTTACCCGTGCATCAATTTGTGATTGAAGAGGGACAGTTGCGGGAAATCTATGTCACGACATCCAATGCGGCGGAGGATAGCGTACCGTTGGACGCAGTAGCATCGTCTGAAATTAACTTTGTAGAAGTCACAGACACGCCTTCGACAGCTCAGCTGAGGGAGTATTTCGACTTCGTGGGAATTGATTTGATGTCGGGTGCCTACCCGGATGGCTATCGCAGTGAGGTCAATCTAGCGGCGCTGGACTGGTTAAAGAGTGTCGCCAACCGGCTACAACGGGGGTTCTTGTTGACCATTGATTATGGCTACCCAGCCCAACGCTATTACCTGCCAGCGCGTCATCAAGGGACATTGCAGTGCTATTACCGCCACCAGCATCATGACAACCCCTATTTGTATGTTGGGCATCAGGATATAACCGCTCATGTAGATTTTACAGCCCTGGAGCGTCAAGGAGAGTTATGCGGCTTGCGTAAGCTGGGTTTCACTCAGCAGGGGTTGTTTCTGATGGCACTGGGGTTAGGCGATCGCCTTACCGCTCTTTCCTCCACTGAGAACGCCCGTGGTCAAGCGATCGCTGGAGCAAAAGACGTGATGACGATTATGCGGCGTCGCGAAGCTCTACACCAGCTGATGAACCCAATGGGACTAGGAGGCTTTGGCGTCTTAGTTCAGAGCAAGGGTTTGACAGCTGAGGAAGAAAAGCGAACTATCAAAGGTTTGACTGTGCCACCAAGGCTTTGAGGGGCAATAGGTCATCTCTGTTGGGGTGGTAACGGTGGATACTCAAGTTCAGCCTCCCAGAAATAAACGCGATCGCAATATTGGGATTGGTTTGTACAGATAGCTTCGATGGAAATGTTTTGGGTAGGTGTGACATCCAGCGTTACCGATGCGGGTTGTCCTGGAAAAACGCTCACAGTCTGTTCGGGTCTCCCATCTTTGTAAACATTAACATCAACGTTTGGACTACCCCGGTCATTGTCGCGCATCCCAAACGATAATCTCAGCCTTTGAAAGATCACTCCCGCCTCATTTGGCTGAAGTCTACAGGTCATTGCGGCGAACTTATCGCCGGGACCCATAAACAGCCTCGACGTGTAAACCGCTTTACCTACAGAAACATCTTCAGTCCGACGAGCCCAGTTACCGATTCCTGTACTAACACACGGGCGTCCGAGGAGAAACCTAGTGAGCGGTGCCTCCTGGGCATTTTGCCTGCCTTGGGGGGCAAGAGCCAAGAATAGCATTGTACCGGCGATGATTTTTCTAATCAACTTGGTTTTTTTGCATTGAGAGACAGCCAACGCCCATAGGCGTCAACTTACATGATGCCACGTCATTTAGCCAATAAAGTACTGCTTGAGGATATAGGCGATCGCAGTACAAAAAGGCATGTATTGTCCCCCTTCATCTAGCTGCTCATAGCCTTGAGCAAACTTCTCTATCTCTTCGTCACTAAGTCCTTCAATAGCTAGCAAAGCTCCATCAATCGCCGCACTCCGCATCAGCCTTAGCTTTTCAATGCCGAGTCCAAGCTTTTCAATAGTTGTTTTAGCAGCGTCTTGCTTGTCTAACTCATCTGTCGGCAGGATTTCACCAGAAGCCGCGTACCGGAAAAAACTAGCACAGTTCACATCTAAAGGCGAAACCATCAGTTGCTCATCGTACCACTTATCTTTCTTGACGCCACAGTGCTGAGGTTCTCTACGTTCTCTTTCTCTTTGGCATGAAGCCAGCAGATTGGTGAACTCCAGCGCTAGGTTTGGATAGATGCTGCGCGGTTTGAAATGTTCGATATGGCTGTCCTCTCTGGTAATAGCCATTCCGCAGTAGCAACAGATATACCCTTGCTCCTGTAGCAATACATTATGCAGTTGGGTTTTTACTTCTCCTCGGCAATCATCCTCATATGTAGGTTTCCAATCTTCATTAGCGAGTGCCTTCAAGTTTGCTAAACTTTCCGGTTCGTCGCCCTTCCGAATGTATCTCACCGATTCAGAATCTCCTTGCGCCGGAGCAGTACATTTGCCTTAACTAACTCAGGTTCATCCGATCCGATTTGGTGAGCAATTTGTTGACGCAATTGCCTAGCACCATCGAGATCTCCTCGATCGATGAGTCGAAATAGCTCTAAAAGCTCATCCTTAATTTCCTCCTTACGAGCTGGAGTATCCATCAGGACTTCAAGGATATAGTTGCTGTCTCTGCCGAAGGAACTGTCTGGACGTTTGGCAACGATACCTTCCGGTGTTGCTTCTAAGATGTAGATGCTATCAGGTTTGACATCGCTAATCACCTGCGGTGAATGGGTTGTGACAATAAACTGGCAGTTAGGGAATGTTCTTGTTAACGCTGGAATAATTTCGCGTTGCCACTTGGGGTGGAGGTGTAGTTCAATTTCGTCAATCAGGACAACGCCGCTACCTTGGAGTGGCTCGGGTAAACCTGGGTTTGCGATCGCTAACCGCCTTGCTAAATCACCCACCATTGCCAGCAAGCATTTCTCGCCATCAGATAGCTGATTGACGATGATTTCCTGACCAAGTTTTGTGATAGTCATTTGCAAGGGCGCTCTCCTCACCCGCAAGTTCGAGAAGTTCTTTTCCTTGTTATCCAGCACTGAATATACGGCATTTCTCACCGCTTGTAGCTGATGATCGCGATGTTCAGGGTTGTCCCGCAGTTCTTCGTTCTCCACATCTTCCCGGTTCCTAAACCATTCAAAGAAGCTCTTGAAGTCAATTCTTCCTCCCGTGAGTGCCTGGTCGTAGGTATCTATCTGCTCAAACTGATGTTCCTCTAGAATTTCTAAAGGAATTTCAAGTACCGCACGATTGACCGGGTAATAAACTGCCAGAGGTAATTTGGTTTCAGGATTTTCTGCAAGCTGAGTTCGTAATTCATCAACTACCGCTTGTAACGCCGGATTGTCACGGTTAATATCTTGCCACTGTTTATTTGCCTTTGCCTGTTCAATCAAAATTTGTGCAGGAACAGACATAATAACTGGCAGCTGATGTAATATTTCTTCAACAATTGATCTACTAAGTATTTGTAAAGCTTTCCTGCTTTTAAGGACTCTTTTTCTATCCTGCGTAAGCGCCCAATTTACTTCACGTTCATCGAGAAATATTGTAATTTCATTATGTGTCTGTTGCTTTCCATTTGTGATATCTTGTTCACTAAATGAACGTATAGCTTCAAGTGAGTTTTGAATTATTCCTGTAAGTTGGGATAGGAGAATGGCGAGACAATCAAGAATGCTAGATTTTCCCACTCCGTTAATACCGATTAACACAGTAGGCTCAGTTTCATGGAACTCTAGCGTCAGATCGCCGATTCCACGGAACGAGTTCATTTTCAGGCGTTTGACTCTCATGGTTTGAATTAGGCTGATTGCAGTGGAATAATGCCTTGGTCAAAGACGCGGTTATCGGTGCCGATACCCTTGATGATAATGCGATCGCTATACACCTCATAAGCGGCAAAACTCAGCTGTTCTGCTGAATATCCTGTCCATTGCGCTCGCCCCACCGGACGAGTTCCTGCACCCGCCCCACAAATTAAATAGGTAGTACCATTAATTGGCTGACTACGCTCATAGTGGTGGTCGTGACCATTGATATACAGCTGAACACCGTACTTTTGGAAGATAGGAGTTAGGGTTTGAATAAAGGGTTTATTCAGCCCATAATGACCCGATGAATAAATCTGATGATGTCCAAATACCACTTTCCAGGGAGCATCACTGCCACTAAGTTCTTTTTCTAGCCAAGGTAACTGAGCTTTCCAGTCCGCATTGTTATTAGTATCAAGGGCAAAAAATTGCACATCCCCACGCCGAAACGTGTAGTAACGCCCCTGCATATTGAAGCCAGGGTAACGGACTTGAGGGTCACCATTATCTGTGCGGATGTCATGGTTACCGAGGCAAGCTTGAAACTTGACGCCCTGTTGTAGCAAAGCTTGATAAGGCTGCTCAAATACTGCGCCAATCTTTTCAATTTCACCATTGTTATAAATATTGTCCCCCGCTAAAATTACCAAATCGTAAGGATTTAGCTGATGATAGCGAGCCATCGCCGCCGCCACGGCATATTGCCCTGTCGCACCCGTGCCAGTATCTGCCACAGAGACAAAGCGTAGTAGGGGTTGCCCTCCTGCTGGGTTGCTCAACCCCTCTACTGAGGTAGAGGTGGCTGGTTTTGAGATGAGGTTAGTGGCTTCAGTCGGATTGAGGGCGGTACTCTGAGCAGTCTTACTTCGGAAGAATTTGGCTAAAAATGCTAAACCAAAACCACTAAGGCTACCCAAAACAAGCAATTGACGGCGTTTAATCCTCATAGATGTCTAGTTCTCGCATCGCTATAATTCAGCTTTAGACCGAAGGCAAAGTAAGCAAAAGTGATAGATTGATGCTGTAATGGCAGCTTCCTGTAAGAATCTATCGTATTGAAGCAGATAGCCGCTGCCTGGGAGGGAAAATCGATGTCAGAAGACCAACAGAAGCAGCCAGAATCAGCAAATTCTGAACCTCAAACCCCGCCGACACCTTCTTCGGCAGGTTCATCAGGAACAGGGTTTGAAGAAACAAGCTGGACTAGTGAGCCAACTGAGAACCGAAGGCAACCGTTTCTGAAAGCTCAGAGTATCAAAGTCCTACGAGGAACAATTGGGCTACTAGAAGGCGTTGTGGAAAAACTGGAGGCAGAACCAGTCACTAAGCTTCCCCCCACTACCGCACCTCCTTCAAGGATACGAGGCGCTGCACCTGTCTTAGATACCACGACAGCGACACGAGAACCAGAGTCTGTGAGTAGTGTTGTGGAACCAGTGGTGTCTGCACCTATCTCTGATACGCCGACAGTAGCGCCAAAACCCACAGCACAGGAGCTTGCCGCTGGGCAGGTTTCCCCACCTACCAAGCCGAAACTAATTGATCGGTTGCTTCCCAGTTTTCCACGGCTTGAGGCTTTTTGGGATAGCACCTTGGCGAAAATCCGCTCTGTGCTACCAGCAGCTTGGAATGAAAAGCTGTCTGACTGGGGGTTGACTGGCGCGATCGCTGGTATTCTAGTGGTTCTTCTCTTAACAACAGTAGCGCTTCTACCCAAAACGCCAGCGCAGGTAGCAAAAGCTCCTCCTAATACAATCGATGCTCCACCAGAATTGACAGCACCAGAACCGCCGCAACCTGTGGAAGAGGTACCACTACCCCCACAAGACCTAACCCCAGAGCAAGGCCTGATTGCAGCCATTCAAAATCAAGTCGCCGAAACTACAGATCAATATGGCAATGGACTGATTCAGTCAATCGAAGTTAACTTCCCAGGAAGCCGTCTAATTGTTAAAGTCAGTGATGGCTGGTACGAACTCAAGGAGTCTCAGCAAAACAAGTTAGCCGACGAAATCCTTCGTCGCTCTAACGAACTGGATTTTAGCAAGCTGGAAATCACCGACCTCGAAGGGACGCTACTCGCCCGTAGTCCAGTCGTCGGACCGAATATGGTGATTTTGAAGCGACAGGAATTGGCAGCAAATTTATAAGGCACTGAAAACAAGTTAATGATGCAAGGATGGCAAGCATGAGAGAACTGACAGTGCCAGTCAGACAAGGGCTAGCCTTCTTGAGACTGGGTTTGTCAGCCTCTTGGTCAGCAGACTACAAAACCTGGCGCAACAGTTTCTTGAGAAACCGCCTGCGTCTCACCTTGTGGATTGCGCTCAGTATTGTCTTGACGCTTATTATCCTGTTTATAGGTAGGACTAGCGTAGATAAGCCGTTCGCCTGGTTGGAACTGACTATCTACATCGTTGTGGGGCTGTGCCTGGTAGCTTGCTTAGGGCTACTCAAAACTCCCCTGGCTTACCGTTGCCCAGAACTGCTGTTTCTGGGATTCAGTTGGTCAGTTATCCTGGTGCCACAAATCGGAGCCGCCTTCCTGGGGAATACTGAGCCAAATCCCAAAAACTGGACGTTGGCGTTTCTGGCGCAAGCTACACTCATGCCTGTGCATTGGCGTCTTCACCTAGTGTCGCAGCTTTCCGCACCACTGTTCTACCTTGGTGTGAATGCGGCGTTCCATTTAAGTGTAGATAAACAGGCTTTTTCTGACC